>NZ_JBEYCQ010000001.1:0-310470 GCF_040632905.1 Streptomyces sp. NPDC016469 | reverse complement strand
TCGGGGCCGAGGTCCGTCCTCCGGACAGCTTGTTTTCGCCGACGTCGCCGACGTCGCTGGTCAGGTGCGGCCCACTCGGGGCCGAGGTCCGTCCTCCGGACAGCTTGTTTTCGCCGACGTCGCCGACGTCGCTGGTCAGGTGCGGCCCACTCGGGGCCGAGGTCCGTCCTCAAGCGCCGGACGGGCTTGTCCTGGCCGGTCGCCGCTGATCAGTCGCGGCCCGTCCCGGCCGATGCCTTGTCCTCAAGCGCCGGACGGGCTGGATTCTGCGCGGCGCGGGCTCGAACGCGTCGCGCCACCACCTTCGACGTGCCGCCGTCGCGGTCCAGCGTGCCCGCTGTCACGGCGATGGCCAGCCCCGCCAGGGCGAGTGCCGCGCCCACCAGGGCCGGGGACGTCCAGCCCCAGCCCGACGCGATCGCCGCGCCGCCCAGCCACGCGCCGCCCGCGTTGGCGAGGTTGAACGCGGAGTGGTTGGAGGCCGATGCCAGGGTGGGGGCGTCCTTCGCCTTGTTCATCACCAGGATCTGGAGCGGCGTGGTCGTCATGAACCCCACCGCGCCCAGCAGCACCACCATCAGCAGCGCCGCCCACTTCACCTGGGCGGCCAGCGGGAAGACCGCCAGGACGACGGCGAGGGCGCCCAGTGACCCGTACAGCGTCGGGCGCAGCGCCCGGTCCGTGAGCGGGCCGGCGGCCAGCGCGCCCAGGGTCATGCCGATGCCGAAGAGCGCCAGCACCGGCGTCACCGCGGACTCGCCGAAGCCCATGGCCTTCGTGGTCATCGCCGAGAGGTAGGAGTAGACGGCGAACACGCCGGCGAAGCCGAAGACCGCAGTGAGGAGGCCGAGCAGGACCTGCCGGTTGCCGAGTGCCCTCAGCTCGTGGCGCACGTCCTGCCGGGCCTCGACGGGGATCTGCGGGACGAGCCGGGCGAGGGCCGCCATCGCGCCGACGCCGATGACCGCGACCACCAGGAACGTGGCCCGCCAGCCGAGGTGCTGGCCGAGCAGGGTGGCGGCGGGTACGCCGACGATGTTGGCGACGGTCAGGCCGAGGAACATCGTGGCGACGGCGCGCGCCCGGCGCCCCTCGGGCACCAGCCGGGAGGCGACGACGGCCCCGACGCCGAAGAACGCGCCGTGCGGCAGACCGGCCAGCAGCCGGCCCGCGACCAGCCAGCCGAAGCCGGGGGCCAGCGCGGAGGCGAGGTTGCCGACGGTGAAGAGGGCCATCAGGAGCAGGAGCATCCGCTTGCGCGGGACGCGGGAGCCGACGGCGGTGAGCAGCGGGGCGCCGATCACCACGCCGATCGCGTACGCCGACACGAGGTAGCCGGCGGTGGGTACGGAGGTGCCGAGGTCGTCCGCGACGTCGGGCAGCAGCCCCATCATCACGAATTCGGTGGTGCCGATGCCGAAGGCGCTCACGGCCAGCGCGAGCAGGGCCAGGGGCATGAGGAGAGACCTTTCCGCTTGAGGCCCCGCCCGCAGCCCGGCGAGACCCGGTCGGGGCCTGCGGACGTGCGGAAGGGGCGGGAGGGGACGTGGTCGTACGCACGCCCGCGCGGTCCGCCGGTCGGCGGGGCGCACGGCGGCGGGCCGGCCTCGTCGCCGGTGACCTTGTTCCCGTACGGAACAAAGTCTCTCAGAGAGGAGGGTCTTTCCGGTAAACGGCCCGTTGCGTCAGAGTTTGACGCGGGCGGCGATCGGGAGGTGGTCGCTGCGGGTGGCCGGAAGCGTCCAGGAGGACATCGGCTCGACGCCCTTGACCATGATCTGGTCGATCCGGGCCATCGGGAACTTCGCGGGCCAGCTGAACCCGAAGCCGTCGCCCGCCGCACCCTGGGTGGAGCGCATCTGCGAGGTGACCGCCTTGAGCGCGCGGTCGTTCATCGTCCCGTTGAGGTCGCCGAGCAGGGCGACGCGGGCGAGCGGTTCGTGGGAGATGGCCTTGCCGAGGGCGTCGGCGCTCTGGTCGCGCTGGTTGGCGGTGAAGCCGGCGTGCAGCTTGACCCGTACGGACGGCAGGTGCGCCACATAGACCGCGAGGGGGCCCTCGGGCGTCGCGACGGTGGTCCGCATCGCGCGGACCCAGCCCATCTTGAGGTCCACCGGCCGGGTGTCGCTGAGCGGGTACTTGCTCCAGAGGCCGACGGTGCCCTGCACCGAGTGGTACCGGAAGCGGCCGGCGAGCGCCTTCTCGTACGCCGCCACCTTTCCGGCGGGCAGCTCCTGGAGGGCGACGACGTCCGCGCCGGAGCCCGCGACCTGGTCGGCGGTGGCGGCCGGGTCGGGGTTGTCGGCGTTGACGTTGTGCGTGGCGACCGTGAGGTCGCCGCCGCTGCCGGACTTGTCGAAGAACAGGCCACCGAACATGTTGAGCCAGACCACGACCGGCAGCACCAGCGCCACCACGGCGGTCGCCGAGCGGCGCACCAGGCCCAGGACGAGCAGCAGCGGGACGAGCACGCCGAACCACGGCAGGAACGTCTCGGTGAGGCTGCCCAGGTTGCCGATGGTGTTCGGGATCTGGGCGTGGAAGGCCATCACGAGGGTCAGCAGGACCGACCAGCAGGCCAGGACGATCCCGCGCCGCCAGACGCCGGGGTCCCGGAAGGTCCGGGCGAGTCTGTCGCGCAGGTCCCGGAAGCGGGGGCCGGAGCGCTGCGGTCCCACGCCGTTCCCGGTGTCCGCCCTGTACGCCTGCACCATCGCGCTGTCCTCACTGCCTTGCCGTACACATCGCCGCGCCCCCGACCCTAGGGGATGCGCGATGCCTTTCCTGCCGCCCGTGGCGGTCGTACTGCCATGAGGACGTGGGAGGCGGCTCCGGCAGTTCCGGCTGAGCGGCGAATCACGGTGCTCTGTGACGTAACGATCACATCCGTCCGCCCCGGGGCGCGAGGCCCTCCATCGCCAGGGCGATGATGCGGTCGGCGAGGTCCTCGGGCAGCGGCGCGTCGGGCCGGTGGATGGTGCGTACGAGCATGGGGCCGAGGAACAGGTCGTCCATCAGCTCCACGTCCGTGTCGTCCCGCAGCTCGCCCGCCTCGACGGCGCGCCGGACGGCGGCGACCATGGCGAGGCGGCGGGGGGCGATCACGTTGCACTGGTACTCGTGCCAGAGCTTGGGATGGCTCTTCATCTGCGCGAACACGTTGTGCAGCAGTGCGGAGGAGCGCTGGGCGAGGCCGCGCTTGCGCATCGACTCCAGCAGGACGCGCAGGTCGCCCAGGCCGCCGGTGCCGGAGACCTCGGGTTCCGGGGGCTCGATGGCACGGAGCACGTCGACGAAGAGCTCCTCCTTGCCGGCCCAGCGCCGGTAGATGGTGGCCTTGCCGACCCCGGCGGTGCGGGCGATGCGCTCGATGGAGAGCGCGGCGAGGGGTTCACCGGCCTCCAGCAGCTCCACGACGGCGTCCAGGATGGCCGCCTCGGCGGCGGCGCTGCGCGGCCGTCCCCGGCGCGGCTCGGGGTCCTCGCCGGGTTCCGGGGGGCCGGGAACCCCGCCGGACCACTCGTCCGGTGCCTGATCCTGCACGTGAAACCACCTTTCGCCGCCCCCGATTCTCGCCGACGCGGAAGAAGGCCGGCCCCAAGGGTGAACCGGGCCGCATGGCGCGTCCCGGTTCACCCGAAAGGTTCAGCCGTACGAGGCCGGGAACCTCATCGTTCGGCGCCCGCCGGAGCGGGGCTCTCCTCCTCGCGTACGGGCCGGGGCGCGGCCGGTTCGCGGCCCGGCAGCCACAGGGCGACGACGAGCGTGCCGATGAGGGCCACGGCGGCCGAGCCGAGGGCCGTGACGTGCATGGCGCTCATGAAGGCGTCGTGCGCTGCGGTGACCAGCGGGGCGCCCTTGGGGCCCAGCTTCTCCGCGATGGCGAGGGTGGCCTCGATGGACTCCCCCGCCGCGTCCCGGGCCCCGGAGGGCAGCGCGCCGAGGTGGTCCTCGATGTCGCTCCGGTAGACGGTGGACAGCACCGAGCCGAGCACGGCGATCCCGAGCGCGCCGCCGACCTGGCGGAACGTGTTGTTGACGGCCGAGCCGGAGCCCGCCTTCTCGCGCGGCAGGGCCTGCATCACGGCGACGGTGACCGGCGGCATGACGTGGGCCATGCCGGTGCCCTGGACGAAGAAGACGACGCACATCAGCCAGACCGGCGTGTCGGCGTCGAAGAGGGCGAAGGCGGCCAGGCCGACGGCGACGGCGAGCATGCCGGCCGTACAGACGGCGCGGGCCCCGAAGCGGGCGACGACGATCCGGGCGCGCGGCGCGAAGAGCATCTGCGCCACGGCCAGCGGCAGGATCAGCAGCCCGGACTGGAGGGCGCTCCAGCCGCGGACGCTCTGCATGTAGAAGGCGGAGAAGAAGGTGACGCCCATCAGCGCGAAGAAGATCAGCGCGATCGCGGCGACGGCGGCGGAGAACGCGGGCTTCTTGAAGTACGAGACGTCGATGGCCGGGCTGGCGCTGCGCTTCTCGTGGAGCACGAAGACCACCAGGACGGCGAGGCCGCCGAGGACCGGGAGGAGGACGGAGACGTCGGTGAAGTCGGCGAGCTCGCCGCCCCGGATGATGCCGTACACCAGCAGCACCAGGCCGATGATGGAGAGCACCACGCCGAGCGGGTCGAGCCGGCCCGGCCGCGGGTCCTTCGAGTCCGGCACCAGCAGCACCATAGCGACCAGGGCGATGATCACCACGGGGACGTTGACCAGGAAGATCGAGCCCCACCAGAAGTGTTCGAGGAGCAGGCCGCCGGTGATCGGGCCGATCGCGATGCCGAGGCCGACGCTGCCGGCCCAGATGCCGATCGCCTTGGGCTGCTCGTCGCGCTCGAAGACGTTCATCAGGACGGCGAGTGTGGCCGGCATGACGAAGGCGGCGCCGAAGCCCATCAGGGCGCGCCAGGTGATGAGCTGGCCGGGCGAGGCGGACATCGCGGCGAGGGCGGAGCCGATGCCGAAGAGGGTGATGCCGAAGAGCAGGATCTTCTTGCGGCCGAGGCGGTCGCCCAGCAGGCCGGCGGTGAAGAGCAGGCCGGCGAAGACGAGCGTGTAGGAGTTGATCGCCCACTCCAGCTCGCTCTGGGTGGCGCCGATGCCGGTGGGCGAAGGGGAGGCGATCGTCTTGACGGCGACGTTCAGGATCGAGTTGTCCAGCACCACGATGAGCAGGCTGAACATCAGGACCACGAGAATCGCCCAGCGGCGGCGGTGGACCGCCTCCGGTATCTGGGGCACGGCGGGAGCGCCGGAGGGTGTGGACATGAGGAGCAGCCTAGACGCATTGCGATACGAGACCGTCTCGTATTGTAAATTTTTTACCGAGGGCCCGGCCGCGCGGCCCACTTCCCGCGACCGGCTCCGGGATGCCACCATGGAAGCGGTCCGGGGACGCCGTCAGGGCGCCTCGAGATGACGAAGGAGCCACCTGCCATGTCGCTTCAGGCTGCGCAGAACCAGTCCGCCACCCCCGCGGGGCCCCCCTCCGACAGCGGCAAGGCGCTGTACGGGGGCAAGAGCAACCGCCGGGTCACCGTCCACGACATCGCCGCCGCCACCGCGCGCGGCGAGAAGTGGCCCATGCTCACCGCCTACGACGCGATGACCGCGTCCGTCTTCGACGAGGCCGGCATCCCGGTCATGCTCGTCGGTGACTCCATGGGCAACTGCCACCTCGGCTACGAGACCACCGTGCCCGTCACGATGGACGAGATCGCCATCCTGTCCGCCGCCGTCGTCCGGGGCACCAAGCGCGCCCTGATCGTCGCGGACCTCCCCTTCGGGGCGTACCAGGAGAGCCCGGTCCAGGCCCTGCGCAACGCCACCCGGCTCATCAAGGAGTCCGGTGTCGGCGCGGTCAAGCTGGAGGGCGGCGAGCGCAGCCACGAGCAGATCAAGCTGCTGGTCGACGCCGGGATCCCGGTCATGGCCCACATCGGCCTGACCCCGCAGTCCGTGAACGCGATGGGCTACCGGGTCCAGGGCCGGGGCGAGGAGGCCGCCCAGCAGATGCTGCGCGACGCCAAGGCCGTGCAGGACGCCGGCGCGTTCGCCGTCGTCCTGGAGCTCGTACCGGCCGAGCTGGCCGCCGAGGTCACCCGCATCCTGCACATCCCGACCATCGGGATCGGCGCCGGGCCCGACACCGACGCCCAGGTGCTGGTCTACACCGACATGGTCGGGCTGACCGGCGGCAAGGTACCGCGCTTCACCAAGCAGTACGCCGACCTGCGGCAGATCCTCGGCGACGCCGCGAAGGCGTACGCGGAGGAGGTCGTCGGCGGCACGTTCCCGGCCCCGGAGCACACCTTCCACTGAGGCCGCGCAGGGGTACGCCCCCGACGACCACCACCGGTAACGACGACAGCCCGCCGACTTCCCCCATCGGCGGGCTGTCGGTCGTTGTCGGCGGGTGCGAGGGGGCTGTCGGCCGGCTGTCGGCGGCCTGTCGGTGGCGGCTGGTCTAGTAGTCGGCATGACGCGAATCGACAAGACCCCCAGGAACGGCGGGAACGCCGTAGAGGTGCGGGGAATGGTCAAGCACTACGGCGAGACCAAGGCCCTGGACGGCGTGGACCTCGATGTGCGCGAGGGCACCGTCCTCGGCGTACTCGGCCCCAACGGCGCCGGCAAGACCACCCTCGTACGCTGCCTCTCCACGCTGATCACGCCCGACGCCGGGACCGCGGTCGTCGCCGGCTTCGACGTGGTGAAGCAGCCCCGCGCGCTGCGCCGCACCATCGGCCTCACCGGCCAGTACGCCTCGGTCGACGAGAAGCTCTCCGGCTGGGAGAACCTCTACATGATCGGGCGGCTGCTCGACCTGCCCCGCAAGAAGGCGCGGACCCGGGCCGACGAGCTGCTGGAGCGCTTCTCGCTCACGGACGCGGCGAAGAAGGCCGCGATGGAGTACTCCGGCGGAATGCGCCGTCGGCTCGACCTGGCCGCCTCCATGATCGGCAGCCCGGCCGTCCTCTACCTGGACGAGCCGACGACGGGGCTCGACCCCCGGACCCGCAACGAGGTCTGGGACGAGGTGCAGCGCATGGTCGCGGAGGGGGCGACCGTGCTCCTCACCACCCAGTACATGGAAGAGGCCGAACAGCTGGCCAACGAGCTGACCGTCATCGACAAGGGCCGGATCATCGCCCGCGGCGGTGTGAACGAGCTCAAGGCCAAGGTCGGCGGCCGCACCCTGCAGATCCGCCCCTCGGACCCGGCCGAGCTGGCCCCGATGGCGCAGGCGCTGCGGGAGACCGGTCTCGACGGTGTCGCGGGCGCGCAGGCGGTCCCGGACGAGGGCCTGCTCTACGTACCGATCCTCAGCGACGAGCAGCTGACCGCCGTCATCGGCCTGCTCGGCGCCCGGGGCTTCTCGCTGGCGCACGTCGCCACCGCACTGCCCAGCCTGGACGAGGTGTTCCTCGCCATCACCGGCGACAAGGCCACCGTCACCGACACGACTCCCGAGGAGGTCGCGGCATGAGCACGACGACCCTGAAGCCCGCCCCCACCGACACGCCCGTCTCCGCGCCGGCCACGAAGCTCCACGACGAGGGCTCCATCGGACTGCGGAACAACCTGCGCCACATCGGGGCCCTGGTCCGGCGCAACCTGCTCCAGATCAAGAAGGATCCGGAGTCGATGTTCGACGCGCTGCTGATGCCCGTCATCTTCGTGCTGCTGTTCGTGTACGTCTTCGGCGGCTCGGTCGGCGGCAGCATGGGCGGCGGCCGGCAGGAGTACCTCAACTACCTGATCCCCGGCCTGATGGCGATGATGGGCATGAACATCGCCATGGCCGTCGGCAGCGGTGTCAACGACGACTTCCGCAAGGGGGTCATGGACCGCTTCCGTACGATGCCGATCGCGCGCTCCTCGGTGCTCATCGCCAAGATCGTGGTCGAGCTCGGCCGGATGATGGTCGCCACGCTCATCCTGCTGGGCATGGGCTTCGCCCTCGGCATGGACCTCCACGGCTCCGTGCTCGGCCTGATCGGGGCGATCGGCCTGTCGGCCGCGTTCGGCGCCGCGATCATGTGGATCTTCATCCTGCTCGGCCTGGCCATGAAGACGGCCCAGGCAGTTCAGGGAATGGGGATGCTGGTCATGATGCCGCTCCAGTTCGGCTCCTCGATCTTCGCCCCGCCGACGACGATGCCCGGCTGGCTCCAGACCTTCACCGACTACAACCCGCTGTCGAACCTGGCGGACGCGGCGCGCGGCCTCATGATGGGCACCTCGCTCGGCCACTCGGTCTGGCTGACGCTCGGCTGGGCCGTGGTCATCACGGCGGCCGTGGCCCCGCTCGCGGTGTCCAAGTTCCGCAAGAAGTCCTGACGCTACGAGTCCTGCCCGGGATACGCGTCCACGAGGGCGGCGGCCTCCTCCAGGGAGAGGCCGCCGCCCTCGGCGTACGCGGCCTCGTAGGCGGCGTCCCCGAGCCGGCCCCGGACCAGCTCCTCGGCGCGGGCGAGGTTCTCGCGCTCCATCGCGTTCATGAAGTGGCCCTTGGGCAGGTGCGCCCGGCCGGCGCCCAGCAGCCGCGCCGCGATGCCGGCCCGCTCCTCACCGCCGAGCCCGCCGAGCGCCCAGGCCAGGATGACCAGGTTGATCACCGCCATCTGCGGCGCGACCATCTGCGTCAGCGGGTCCCGTACGCCCTTCAGCGACCGCCGGCTCTGCTCCAGGGCGCGGGCGTACTCACCGTCCTGGTTGTCCAGCCAGGCCAGGCCGCCGAGGACGAAGCCCTCGAACACCGCCATGGTCTCGGACGCGAACTCCTCCTGGAGGCGGGTGAACTGCTCGCGCGCCTCGGCGGTCCGGCCGCACCGGCCCAGCCACATCGCCAGGAACAGCCGGGCCGCCGGCCTGGCCTCGTGCCCGGTCCGGCGCTCGTCGCCCAGCACCTCGCGCATGATCGCCTCACCCTCCTCGCCCCGGCCCAGCTCCGTGAGCACGGAGGCGTGACGGACGCGGAGCACGGAGACCTGGGCCAGCGCGCCCAGCTTCTCGGCCGAGCGGATCGCGGCCCGGAAGTCCTCGGCCGCCTGCGCGTAGTCGCCCTGCTTCTCGTTGGCCTCGCCGCGCGAGGAGAGCGCCTCGGCCATCCCCCAGTCGTCGCCGAGCCGGCTGAAGACCGCCAGGCTCTCGTCGGCGTCCCGGTGGGCCTCACCGGCCCAGTCGGGGCGGTTGGCCAGCACGTTGGCCCGCATCTGGAGGGCGGCGGCCAGCTCCCACTCGTAACCGAACTCCCGCGCCCCGCGCACCGTCTCGTCCAGCAGGTGGCGCAGGTCGGAGACGCCGCCGGTGAGCATCACGGCGTAGAACCAGAGCGAGGCGGGGCTGCGGCAGGTCTGCGGCTGACCGGCCCGGTACGTGGCGACGATGGCGCGCAACCGGACCATGCTGGCTTCGTTCGTCCACTCGTCCATCGCGTGGTCCATGCTGACCAGCTGGACCAGGGCCACCTGCCGCCGGGCCTCCTCCAGCAGCTCCCGCCGCATGGGCGGGGGCGCGTCGGTGCAGCGCTCGTGGATGGGGGGCGCGGGCTGTACGGGCTCCGCGAACGGGTCGGGGCCGAGCGAGGCGGCCGCGTCGGCCCAGTGCAGGGCGTCGCCGCGCAGGTTGCGGATCTGCCAGTACCAGGACAGGGACAGCACCATGCACAGCGCCTCCTGCTCGTCGCGGGCGGCGACGGCGTGGCGCAGCGCGATGCGCAGGTTCTCGTACTCGCGTTGCAGGAGGCGGATCGCGGCGAGCTGTCCGGAGCCTCGGAGCAACGGGTCGGTCGTACGGGCCAGCTCGCGGAAGAACACGAGGTGCCGGTGTTCGACGGCGTCCCGCTCCCCCGACTCGTCGAGCCGCTCCACCGCGTACTCGCCGACGGTCTCCAGGAGCCGGTAGCGCATCCGGCCGTCGTCCGCCGGGGCGGCGACCACGAGCGACTTGTCGACCAGGGAGCCGAGGAGGCGGGCGACGTCACCGGACCGGCCGGCCGTGTCGGCGCAGACGGCCTCCGCGGCCTCCAGGGTGCAGCCGCCGGCGAAGACGGAGAGGCGGCGCAGGGTGACGCGCTCGTCGTCGTCCAGCAGCTCCCAGGACCAGTCCACGACCGCGCGCAGGGTCTGCTGGCGGGGCAGCACGGTCCGGCTGCCGCTGGTCAGCAGGCGGAAGCGGTCGTCCAGCCGGTCGGCGATCTGCTGCGGCGTGAGCATCCGCAGCCGGGCCGCGGCGAGCTCGATGGCGAGCGGCAGGCCGTCCAGGCGGCGGCAGATCTCGGCGGTGGCCGCCGCCGTCGCCTCGTCCGCGTCCACCTGGAAGCCGGGGCGGGCGGCGGCGCCGCGCTCGGCGAGCAGCCGCAGCGCGGTCGGGTCCGGCAGCGGGTCCACGGGCCGGACCGCCTCCCCCGGCACGCCGAGGGGTTCCCGGCTGGTCGCGAGGACGGTGAGCCGGGGGCAGTGGGCGAGCAGATGGTCGGCGAGGGCGGCGGCGGCCTCGATGACGTGCTCGCAGTTGTCGAGGAGGAGCAGCATGCGGCGGCGGGAGCAGTACTCGGTGAGCCGGGCCAGCGATTCTCCGGCGGCGCGCTCGTCGCCGGAGGCCCGCTCGGCGGCCCGGAGCTCCCCGGATCCTGCCCCGCTCAGCACGGTCTCCCGGGCCCCGAGCGCGGCGAGCACCGCCTCGGGCACGGCCTCGGGGTCGTCCACGGGGGCCAGCTCGGCGAGCCAGACGCCGTCCGGCCAGGTGCCGGCGTCGACGGTGTCCGCGACCTCCTGCGAGAGCCGCGTCTTGCCGGCGCCGCCGGGCCCGAGCAGCGTGACCAGCCTTCCCCGGGAGAGGTCACCGCGCAGGGCCTCCATCTCGTGCTCCCGCCCGACGAAACTGGTGAGCCGGGCGCGGAGGTTGCCCAGGGGGGCGGATTCGTCCACGGGGGCCGGGGGCTCCTGCCGAAGCAGCTCCCCGTACAGAGTGGTCAGCTCGGGCCCCGGGTCGGTGCCCAGGCGGTCCGCTATGAGCATGCGGACCTCGTCGTACGCGGCCAGGGCCTGGGCGGTGCGCCCGGCGTCGCGAAGGGCGCGCAGGCGCAGCGCCTGAAGGGGTTCGTCCAGGGGGTGCTCGCCGCAGAGCGCGGTCAGCTCGGGCAGCACCTCGGTGGCCCGGCCGAGCCGCAGCTGTGCGGCGAGCCGGTCCCGGCGGGCGTCGAGCCGGCGGGCCGTCCAGCGCGCGGCGGCGGCGTGCCGGTCGGGGAGGTCGGCGAGCGCGGGGCCCCGCCAGAGGGCGAGGGCGTCGCCCAAGAGGGCCGTAGCCCTCGCCGGGTCGCCGTCCGCGAGGGCCCGGGCGCCTTCGCCGGCGAGCCGTTCGAAGCGGAACAGGTCGACGGCCTCCGGCTCGGCGGCCAGCCGGTAGCCGCTCTCCGCCGAGGCGACGGCGTCGTGCCCGATGGCCCGCCGCAGCCGCCCCACCAGCGCCTGGAGCGCGCCGGCCGCGTCGGCCGGCGGTTCGCCGTCCCACACCTCGTCCACGAGCACGGCGACCGGGACCGTCCGGCCGGGCCGCAGCGCCAGCACGGTGAGCAGCGCGCGCAGCCGCGCCCCGCCGACGGAGAGGGCCGTGCCGTCGTCGCGGAGTGCCTGGGTCGTACCGAGGATGCCGTAGCGCACGCGCCCATTCTCCGCGACCCGTCCCGGTGCCCGCACAGCCGCCCCGCCCCTGCTCGTCATGGCCCCACCCTTTCCGCTCCCGGGGCGGGAAGCGAACCGTTTCCCCCGTGTCGCGGTCAGTCCCCCGGCGTCGCGGGGGCCTTCGGCTCGACCGCGTAACCGGGTACGGACGGCCAGCGGACGGTGAGCACCACGGACTCCTCCTCGGCGACCCAGGAGTGGTCGACGCCGACGCCCCACACCACGTAGTCGCCCTGCTCCTCCAGGAGCACGCTGCGCCCGGGCAGCTCCACCCGGAACCGCCCGCTGATGAGCACGAGCAGCGCGGTCCGGCTCTCGCCGCGCACCCACTGCGCCCGCTCGTCGCCCACCGGGTGGACGCCCCACTTGATCTCGACGTCCTCGCTGTGCCGGGGATCGCCCGCGTCCTTGAAGTGCCCGAGGATCCATCCCCGGTCGAGCGCGGCATCCTTGCCGGCGTTGCCCACGTACACGTTGTCGTTCACGTGGGGGGACGCTAGCAGGGGCGAAAACCGGGGAGAGCCGGGTGGGCGGCGGACCGGCCGCCTACGCTCGGCCCATGGCAAGCGCAGCGCAGCAGCGGATCAGTCCGGTCTTCCTCGGGATCGCCGCCGTGACGGCCGTGGCCGGGTGGGGGGTGTGGTCGGGGTTCGCGGAACAGCCGGGGTTCGCGACGTTCCTGTTCGTCACCGGGGCGTGGGTGGTGTCGCTCTGTCTGCACGAGTACGCGCATGCCAGGACCGCGCTGCACAGCGGGGACATCTCGATCGGGGCCAAGGGCTATCTGACGCTGAACCCGCTGAAGTACACGCACGCCCTGCTCAGCATCGTGCTGCCCGTGCTGTTCGTGATCATGGGCGGTATCGGGCTGCCCGGTGGTGCGGTGTTCATCGAGCGGGGCCGGATTCGCGGGCGCTGGCGGCACAGTCTGATCTCGGCGGCCGGGCCGCTGACCAATGTGCTGTTCGCGGTCGTGTGCACCGCGCCGTTCTGGCTTGACGCCCTGGACGGGGTGCCGCCCGCCTTCCGGAACGCGCTGGCGTTCCTGGCGCTGCTCCAGGTGACGGCCGCCATCCTGAACTTCGTGCCCGTGCCGGGACTCGACGGCTACGGGGTGATCGAGCCGTGGCTCTCGCACTCGGCGCGCCGCGCGGTCGAGCCGATCGCCCCGTTCGGTCTGATCGCGGTCTTCGCCCTGTTGTGGGTCCCCGAGCTGAACCGTGCCTTCTTCGACGCGGTGTACGCCCTGCTGCGCGGCCTGGGCGTCCACGGCTGGTGGAGCGACTGCGGCCTGGACGCGTACCGCTTCTGGCAGGAGGCGGATCCGCGGTGCGCGGTGAACGGATGAGGCGGCCGGGCTGCGGGCGGCCTTGACGCCGGTCCCCGTCGGCGGTCGACCATGGGCCATGAATCGTGCCCTGTCCACTCCGCCCACCCTCGTCCCCGGCTCGCTCGCCGGGTCGCCGCAACCGGTGCTCCGTACGCCGGGCGGGCTGTCGCTGCGGCCTTGGGAGCGCGCCGACGCGTCGGTGTTCTTCGGCGCCTACCGGGACGATGAGCTCCGGCGCCGGCACGCGCGTCGGCCCGCGTCCGAGGATCAGGTCCTGGAGTGGTTCGACGCCTACGGGGAGGACTGGCGGCGGGAGAGGGGCGGTCACTGGGCCGTCGCCGGAAGCGGGGGCGAGGTGCTGGGGCGGATCGCCCTGCGTGACATGGATCTGGACGACGGGACCGCCGAGGCCGCCTACTGGGTGCTGCCCGCCGCACGCGGTGCCGGCGTGGCCTCCGGCGCGCTCGCGGGGATCAGTGCCTGGGCGCTGGAGGCCGGGTTCTGGCGCCTCGAACTGGAACACTCGACGCGGAACACCGCCTCCTGCGCGGTCGCCACGAAGTGCGGTTACATCCTGGAGGGCGTCAAGCGCGGCGCCGCGGTGCACGACGACGGACGCCACGACATGCATCTGCACGCCCTGGTCCGGGACCGGTGAGGCCGGCGGGGTCGGGCTACTCCGCGGCCGCGGTCTCCGCGCGGCGGCGGCGCAGGTAGTACCAGGCCATGTTCGAGGACAGGCCGACCAGCAGGACCCAGACGACGCCGATGAGCACGCTGCCCTGGACGAAGGCCGTCACGGCCGCGGCGAGGGCCAGGACGCAGACGATGAGGGCGTAGAGGGCGAGGCGGGGCATGGGGGGCTCCTGTCGGGGTGAAGCGCGGTCCCGTCCAGTGTCCCCCATGCCCCGGGTCGTCCGGTGCGGACCCGGCTCAGACGTCCGTCGTACGGAGTCCGGCGTGCGCCTTGTAGCGGCGGTTGACCGAGATCAGGTTGGCGACCAGCGACTCGACCTGGTGGGCGTTGCGCAGGCGGCCCGCGAAGATGCCGCGCATGCCCGCGATGCGGCCGGCCAGTGCCTGGACGATGTCCGTGTCGGCGCGGGCCTCGCCGAGCACCAGGACGTCGGTGTCGATCTCGTCGATCGTCTCGTCCTGGAGCAGCACCGCCGAGAGGTGGTGGAAGGCGGCCGTGACGCGGGAGTCCGGCAGCAGGGCGGCGGCCTGTTCGGCGGCGCTGCCCTCCTCCGGCTTCAGCGCGTAGGCGCCCTTCTTGTCGAAGCCGAGCGGGTTGACGCAGTCGACGACGATCTTCCCGGCCAGTTCCTCGCGCAGCGACTCCAGCGTCTTGGCGTGCCCGTCCCACGGCACCGCCACGATCACCACGTCGCTCTCCCGTGCGCACGTGGCGTTGTCCGCGCCCCGCACGCCGTTCCCCAGCTCCCCGGCCGCCGCCTCCGCGCGGTCCGCGGCGCGGGAGCCGATGATCACCTGCTGGCCGGCGCGGGCGAAGCGGTACGCGAGGCCACGGCCCTGCGGCCCGGTGCCGCCGAGCACGCCGACGGTCAGGCCGGACACGTCGGGCAGGTCCCAGGGGTCCTTGGCGGGGGGCTTGGGCGTGCTGCCACTGTCATTCGTAGTCATGGCCCCGACACTACTGCCAGGTACCGGGCGGAGCCCGTGGGCCCGGCAGCCACCCGTACGGATGGCTGTCCGGCCTTTCGCCGGTGCCCGGGCCCCCGCATGGTGCAGGATGCCGGGCCATGGATGCCGTACGTGTGGCGCTGCTGCGTGAAGTGCTCGCCAGGACCCAGTGGCCCGCCGCCGCCCGGCGGTTCGCCGGCGCGCTCCGCTCCTCCGTGGTCCCGCACGGCGGCGGGCTGCTGCTGGTGGGGACCGAGGTGTACGAGCCCTGGCACCTCGCCGCCCATCTGGTGGACGAGTCCACCTGGTCCGGGCTGCCCGAACTCCGCCCCACCCTGGTGCGCCACCGGGTGGAGCCCGGCGACCCGGCGCACCTCGCGGTCGGCCTCGGCCGGATCGAGGCGGCCGGACGCGGCGAGACGCTGCTCGTGGTGACGCCGGACCGGCCCGGCGAGGGCCTGCTGGAGCGGGTGCACGACGCCCGGCGGGCCGGGGCGACGGTGCTCTCGCTGGACAACGGCGATCCGCAGGTGCGCGGGCTCGCCCATGAGGCGCTGTCCGTGACGGACGGCGACGACGTGGACCTGGACACCGTCCAGCACCTGGTCAGCGCCGCCGCCGGGGAGAACGGGGCGCCCGTGCCGCGCGGCGGCCGGCGCACGTTCCGCGACCGCCTGTCCCGGCTGGCCGACCAGCTGACGGCACCGCCTCCGCCGCGCTGGTGAGCGGGCCAGGCTGCCGGGAAACCCGTTTGCATCCCCCACGTATCGCGCCGGACCATGTCTCCTCGTGACCTCTCGCACCTCCCTCGCCGCCAGGCTGGCCGC
Organism: Streptomyces sp. NPDC016469; assembly: GCF_040632905.1. Classification (NCBI taxonomy): domain Bacteria; kingdom Bacillati; phylum Actinomycetota; class Actinomycetes; order Kitasatosporales; family Streptomycetaceae; genus Streptomyces; species Streptomyces sp. NPDC016469. The sequence continues at coordinate 294,977 of NZ_JBEYCQ010000001.1, read as the reverse complement.
GCTCCTCCCCGACCTCTCGCCCTGGCGTTCGTCGGCCGACTTCCGGTTGCTGTGGGTGCAGGGGATCGTCACCTACTTCGGCAGCTTCATGGCGCTCATCGCGCTGCCGCTCCAGATCAAGGACCTCACCGGCTCCCCACTCGCCGTCGGCGCGATGGGCGCGGTGGAGCTGGTGCCGCTCGTCATATGCGGCCTGTACGGGGGCGCCCTCGCCGACTCCGCCGACCGGCGGAAGATCATCCTGGCCACCGAGGCCGGGCTCGGGCTGCTCGCGGTGATCCTGCTGGTGAACGCGGCCATGCCGGACCCGATGCTGTGGCCGCTCTACGTGGTGGCGGGCGGGGTCGCCGCGCTCGCCGGGCTCCAGCGGCCCGCGCTCGACTCGCTGATGGCCCGGATCGTGCCGCACGACCAGCTGCCGGCGGCCGCCGCGCTGAACTCGCTGCGCTGGCAGGCCGGGGCGATCATGGGCCCGTCGCTGGCCGGTCTGGTGGTGGCCTACGCCGGGCACGCCACCGCCTACTCCGTCACCGTCGTGACCTTCGCCGTCTCGGTGCTGATGTGCCGCAGGCTCGCCCCCGCACCGCCCGCGGAGAAGGGGCGGAAGCCGTCGCTGCGCGGCATCGTGGAGGGTGCCCGCTACGCCTGGAGCAGGCCCGTGCTGCTGGGGACGTACGCGATCGACATGGCCGCGATGTTCTTCGCGTTCCCCAACACGATCTTCCCGTTCCTCGCGGACGAGCTGGACGCCGACTGGTCGCTCGGCCTGATGTACGCGGCGGGCTCAGTCGGTTCGCTGGTGCTCGGCCTGACCAGCGGGTGGACCTCGCGGGTGCGACGGCACGGGCTGTTCGTCGTGTTCGGTGCCGCCGTCTGGGGGCTGTCGATCGCGGCGGCCGGCTGGTTCGGCAATGTGTGGCTGGTGCTGGTGTGCCTCGGGTTCGCCGGGGCGGGCGACATGCTCAGCGGGCTCGGCCGGTCGACCATCTGGAACCAGACGATCCCGGAGGAGCTGCGCGGCCGCCTGGCGGGCATCGAGGTGCTCTCGTACAGCGTCGGACCGCAGCTCGGCCAGGTCAGGGCGGGCGGCATGGCGGGGTGGACGGGGACCAGGCCCGCGATCTGGACCGGCGGCGTGGCCTGCGTCGCCTCGGTGGCGCTGCTGGCGGCGGCGCTGCCCAGGCTGCTCACGTACGACTCGGAGACGGACGAGGACGCGCTGCGCAGGCGTGCCCGGCACGCGGAGGGACCGGCCGTGGAACCGGCGGCCTGAGGCCGGGGCGTACGGCCGTGAGCAGCCGCGGCCCCGCACCCCGGCGGCCCGTCAGCCCGCCGCGTCGTCCTCGTCCGGGCCCTTGCGGTCGTGCCACTTGGGGTCGGTGTCCCATTCCAGGTTCCGTTCCTGGGCGGTCTCCATCGCGTGCTGCGCCTCCTGCCGGGAGGCGTACGGGCCGAAGCGGTCCTTGGCCGGGCAGTCGGGACCTTCCTCGACCTTCTTGTGCTCCAGGCAGTAGAACCACTCGCCCGGCTTGCCGACCGTGCGCTTCTTGAACAGGGCCATCTTCGGTTCCTTTCCTCTGTGCCATGGTGCCCCGGACACGCTGGTTAGACTCGCTGGCATGTCTGGCCAGTCGCTGCTCGTACCAGGGGAGATCACTCCCGTCCGTTCCGTGCCCGGAAACATCCGGCGCCCCGAGTATGTGGGCAAGCCGGCTCCGACGCCGTACACAGGGCCGGAGGTGCAGGACAGCGACACCATCGAGCGCATGCGCATCGCGGGACGGATCGCCGCGCAGGCGATGGCCGAGGCCGCCAAGCACATCGCCCCGGGCGTCACGACGGACGAACTCGACCGCGTCGCCCACGAGTTCATGTGCGACCACGGGGCGTATCCGTCGACGCTGGGCTATCGCGGCTTCCCCAAGTCGCTGTGCACCTCGCTCAACGAGGTGATCTGCCACGGCATCCCGGACTCCACGGTGCTGCGCGACGGCGACATCGTGAACCTCGACGTGACCGCGTACATCAACGGGGTGCACGGCGACAACAACGCGACGTACCTCTGCGGTGACGTGGACGAGGAGTCGCGGCTGCTCGTCGAGCGCACCGAGGAGTCGCTGCGGCGCGCGGTCAAGGCCGTGAAGCCGGGGCGGCAGATCAACGTGATCGGGCGGGTCATCGAGTCGTACGCGAAGCGCTTCGGGTACGGGGTGGTCCGGGACTTCACCGGGCACGGGATCAACACCTCGTTCCACTCCGGGCTCATCGTGCCGCACTACGACAGCCCGCACGCCACCACCGTGATGAAGCCCGGCATGACGTTCACCATCGAGCCGATGCTGACGCTCGGCAGCCACGACTACGACATGTGGGACGACGGCTGGACCGTGGTGACGAAGGACCGCAGGCGCACCGCCCAGTTCGAGCACACGCTCGTGGTGACGGAGAGCGGCGCGGACATCCTCACGCTGCCGTAGCCTCCGCGGCGGGCAGGAGCACCTCCCGGCACCACTGGCGGAAGCCGGTGGGGGCCGGGGCGGTCAGGGCCTGCCACTCGGGCTCGTAGATGCCGTCGTCCTGGGCGGCGGCCATGTCGAGCAGGCCCTGGGCCCAGGCGTCGTGCATCCCGTATCCCGTCAGGGCCGCCTTGTACTCCTCGCCGTCGGGCCGCTCGAAGCGGACCGGGCGCTCCAGGACCTCGGACAGGACCTGGGCCATTCCGACGGGCGTCAGGGAGTCCGGGCCGATCAGCGGGACCGTCTCCTGTCCCGACCAGGAACCGTCGGCGAGGAGGCGGGCGGCCACCGCGGCGATGTCGCGGGTGGCGACGAGCGGCAGCGCGCGGTCCGGGGCGACCGGCACCGACAGCACGCCCCGGGTCCTCAGCGCGTCGGCCTGGTGGAGCAGGTTCTCCATGAAGAACGGCATCGCCAGGGAGCGGTAGCCGACCCCGGTGCTCTCGATCATCCCGTCCATCGCGAACGCGGCCGACAGCTGCCCCGCGTGCGCCCCGTAGCCGCGCCCCAGGCTGCTGATGCCGACGACCCGGCGCACGCCCCTCTCCCGCAGGATCTCGCAGGCGGGACGGGTGAAGCCGGCGTAGTGCTCCCGGATGTCCTCGGCGCGGGGGTCCGGCGGGACCAGCCACAGGACGCTGTCGGCCCCCTCGAACGCCTCACGCAGCACCCGTGGGTCGCCGTGCGAACCGTGGACCACCTCGACGCGCTCGCGCGTCTCCGGGGCGATCCTCGCGGGGTCGCGGGCGATGACCCGCACCTTCTCGCCGCCGTCGGGCAGCGCATCGATCACCTGGCGGCCGATCCGGCCGGTGGGGGCGGTAACGACGATCACGGGAACCTCCGAAACAGGCATGACTGTGGACATGGACACGGCACGCCGGCCGGTCGCCGGCCACGCCCCGTTTCCACTGCTAACGATTACACGCTAGCAGCGATAACGCAAAGCGCTAACACGCATCCGTTATCATCGGAAACCATGGAGACCGAGCACCCCGCCCCCGCCGAGAGCAACCGCCGGCGGATCATCGCCGCCGCCACCCGGCTGCTCGCGGAGAAGGGGCGCGAGGCGGTGTCGACCAGAGCCGTCGGCGCCGCGGCCGGCGTCCAGGCACCCACCATCTACCGGCTCTTCGGCGACAAGCAGGGCCTGCTCGACGCGGTCGCCGCGCACGGCTTCGCGAGCCACATCGACGAGAAGGCCGCGCTGGAGCTCACCGGCGACCCGGTGGAGGACCTGCGCAGGGGCTGGAACTTCAACACGGAGTTCGGCCTGGCCAACCCGGCCCTGTACACGCTGATGTACGCCCAGCCCAGCCCCGGCACACCCTCCCCCGCCGCCGTCGCCGCGCTGGAGATCCTCGCCGCACACGTCCACCGGATCGCCGAGGCCGGACGCCTGCGGATCGACGAGGCGCGCGCCACCCACCTGGTGCACGCCGTGGGCGGCGGCACCACCCTCTCGCTCATCGCCACCCCCGAGGACCGGCGGGACATGAGCGTGTCCCACCTGGCCAGGGAAGCCGTCATCGCCGCGATCACCACCGAGGCGCCCGCCTCCCCGCCCCCCGGCCCGGCCGCTGCGGCCGTGGCTCTGCAGGCCCTCCTCCCCCGGACCGGCACCCTCACGGCGGGCGAACGCGCCCTGCTCACCGAACTGCTCGACCGCATCTCGGCCGCCCCGGACCAGCACGGCTGACCATGCGTCGCGGCACGCCTCCGCGCCGCCCTGGCGTTCGTCAGCCGTGGTGGGCCAGGACGACCCTGCCGCCGATCTCCACCGTGCCGTCCGGCGCGGGCGCCGTGAGGATCTGGGAGCCGCGGCCCTGGGTGATGTTGAGCGCGCGCCCGAGGTGCGCGCTCAGCAGCAGGGCCGCGGCCCCCGTCGCCTCGTCCTCCGCGATGCCGTCGTCCCTCCGGGGGAACGCCCGCGCCCGCACCCGACCCGCCGCCTCCTCCTCCCACGCCCAGGCGTAGAGCCAGCCCTCGCCGGGCGGCGGTGCCGGGAGCGCGTCGACCTCCGCGGCCGATGCGTACTGCTCCAGGGTGCGCGGCGGCGCCCACTCCGGGCGGGCGGTGATCCAGCTGAACTCCCCGTCGTCGCGGGCGAACACGTCGCCCACCTCCAGCTCCAGGACCTCCAGGTCGAGCAGCCAGGCGGCCCCGACGACGGGGTGCCCGGCGAACGGCAGCCGGAGCCCCGGGGTGTAGATGTCGAGCCGGCCGCGCTCGGGGTCGTCCACGAACACGGTCTCGCTGAAGCCGAGCTTCCCGGCGAGCTCCTGCCGGTCAGCGCGGCCGGGCACGCGGCGCCCGTCGCGCACGACACCGAGGGCGTTGCCGTGGCGGCCGTCCGGGCCGCAGAACACGCGGAGGATGTCGGTGCCGGCGGGTACGTCGTAGTCGCTCACGTCGGCATTCAAGCACCCGCCCGGGCACCGGCCGCCGCGATCACGCCGGACGCCGTACCGGTCGCACGACTTGACCTGTGCATTACCTGCGCGAGGGACGCCCATGGGTCGGCCGTGATCGCATCGTTTCCTGACACCCGCGGTGAGAGGTGAATCACTGCACGGGAGGGCATCGGACAGATAAGCCTCGGCTAAGTTAGGTCCGCCTCACCCGGCTTTGTCCGGCCCCTCACCTCCTTCTCCTTCATCTTCAAGTGGAGCCCGTATGCGAGCCGTTCGTCTCTCCGTCGTCACCGCAGCCGCCACCGCGGCCGCTCTGACCGCCGTCACGGGCTGCGCCGAGAAGAGCGACGGCAAGGGCGAGGGGGCCGTCCAGGTCGTCGCGAAGGACGACTCCTGCGAGGTCTCGAAGAAGGAGCTGCCGGCCGGGCACATCGAGCTGGCCGTGCAGAACAAGGGCTCCAAGGTCACCGAGGTCTACGTCCTGTTCCCGGACGACCGCATCGTCGCCGAGCGCGAGAACATCGGCCCCGGCACCAAGGCCACCATCACGGCCGAGATCAAGGCCGGTTCGTACGAGATCGCCTGCAAGCCCGGCATGAAGGGCCACGGCATCCGGCAGAAGATCGAGGTCAGCGGCGGCAAGGCGGCCAAGCGCAGCCCCGAGATGGACAAGGCCGTCGCCGCGTACCGCACCTATGTGCAGGCGCAGGCCGACGAGACCCTGCCGCAGGTCAAGGTCTTCACGGACGCCGTCGCCGCCGGGGACATCGAAGCCGCGAAGAAGGCGTACGCGAACTCCCGCATCGGCTGGGAGCGCACCGAGCCGGTCGCCGAGTCCTTCGGCGACATCGACCCCAAGGTCGACGTCCGCGAGGACGGCCTGGAGGACGGCCAGAAGTGGACCGGCTGGCACCGCCTGGAGAAGGCGCTGTGGCAGGACAAGAAGCTCGGCGCCGAGGAGAAGGCCCTCGCGCCGGTCCTCTACAAGGACCTGGCCGACTGGCAGAAGCGCGTCGGCACCGCCGACATCACCCCGACCTCGATGGCCAACGGCGCCAAGGAACTCCTCGACGAGGTCGCGACCGGCAAGGTCACCGGTGAGGAGGAGCGCTACAGCCACACCGACCTGGTCGACTTCAAGGCCAACGTCGAGGGCGCCGAGCAGTCCTACGACCTGCTGAAGCCGATCGCGTCGAAGAACGACCCCGCGCTCACCGCCACCCTGGACAAGCGGTTCGCGGAGCTGAACAAGCTGCTCGACAAGTACCGCGACGACCCCTCCTCGTACGACTTCACCTCCTACGAAAAGGTCGGCAAGGCGGACCGCAAGGAGCTGTCGGACGCGGTCAACGCGCTGGCCGAGCCGCTGTCCAAGCTCGCCGCCGCGGTCACGAAGTGACCGGCCGGAAGGAGGCTCCGGGGATGAGCGAGGAGACCCGCGAGGCACCCGTCGGCGGCAACGCCCCGTCGCGGCGCGCGCTGCTGGGCTGGGGCGGTGCCGGGCTGGCGCTCGGCGCCGCCGCGGCCGGCGTGGGCGTCGCCGCGGCCCGCTCCGGTGAGGGCGGCCCGGCCGCGGCCGCGGACAGCGGCGCCGCGGTGCCGTTCCACGGCGCGCACCAGGCCGGAATCGCCACCGCCGTCCAGGACCGGCTGCACTTCGCCGCATTCGACGTGACGACGAAGGACCGTGCCGAACTGGTCGCGCTGCTCAAGGAGTGGACCCGGGCGGCCGAGCGGATGACCGCCGGGCACGCGGTCGGCGACGGGGCGTACGGGGGCCTGCCCGAGGCGCCGCCGGACGACACGGGCGAGGCGCTGGGGCTGAAGCCGTCGCGGCTGACGCTGACCATCGGCTTCGGGCCCTCGCTGTTCGCGAAGGACCGGTTCGGGCTGGCGGAGCGGCGTCCCGAGGCGCTGGTGGACCTGCCGAAGTTCCCCGGCGACAACCTCGACAAGGCCCGCAGCGGCGGCGATCTGTGCGTCCAGGCGTGCGCGGACGACCCGCAGGTCGCCGTGCACGCCATCCGCAACCTCGCCAGGATCGGCATGGGCCGCACCGCGATCCGCTGGTCGCAGCTGGGCTTCGGCAAGACGTCCTCGACCACGCCGGACGCCCAGACCCCGCGCAACATGATGGGCTTCAAGGACGGCACCCGGAACATCTCCGGCACCGACACGGCCGCCCTGGACCGGCACGTGTGGGCCGGTGCCGGCGACGGACCGGAGTGGATGGCCGGGGGTTCGTACCTGGTGGCCCGGCGCATCCGGATGCACATCGAGACCTGGGACCGCGCCCCGCTCCAGGAGCAGGAGGACGTCTTCGGCCGCGACAAGGGCGAGGGCGCGCCGGTCGGCAAGGCGAAGGAGCGCGACGAGCCGTTCCTGAAGGCGATGCTGCCGACCGCCCATGTGCGCCTCGCCCACCCGGACAGCAACGGCGGGGCGATGATCCTGCGCCGGGGCTACTCCTTCACGGACGGCACCGACGGCCTCGGCCGGCTCGACGCGGGGCTGTTCTTCCTGGCCTACCAACGCGACACCCGCAAGGCGTTCGTTCCCCTGCAACGGCGCCTGGCGGCACACGACGCACTCAACGAGTACATCCAGCACGTGGGTTCGGCGCACTTCGCCGTCCCGCCGGGCGTCCGCGACAAGGACGACTGGTGGGGCCGGGCGCTGTTCTCGTAACGGGACTCGAAGCGGAAAGGGAACCGACACGTGTTCAGCAACTTCCTGATCGGCCTGCGTGAGGGCCTTGAGGCCAGCCTGGTCGTCTGCATCCTCATCGCGTACCTGGTGAAGACCCGCAACCGCCACCGTCTGGTGCCGATCTGGATCGGTGTGTCCATCGCGGTCGTCGTCAGCCTGGGCTTCGGCGCCGGGCTGGAGTTCGGCTCGCAGGAGATGACGTTCAAGGCCCAGGAGGCGCTGGGCGGTTCGCTGTCCATCGTCTCGGTGGGCCTGGTGACGTGGATGGTCTTCTGGATGCGGAAGACCGCCCGCCATCTCAAGGCCGAGCTGCACGGAAAGCTGGACGCGGCGCTCGCCATGGGCACCGGCGCGCTCGTCGCGACCGCGCTCCTGGCGGTCGGCCGGGAGGGGCTGGAGACCTCGCTGTTCGTGTGGCGGGCGGTGCACGCGGCGGACGACGGCTGGCACCCGATGATCGGCGCGGTCCTCGGCATCGCCACGGCGGTGGTGCTGGGCTGGCTGTTCTACCGGGGCGCCCTGAAGATCAACCTGGCGAAGTTCTTCACCTGGACCGGCGGGATGCTGGTGGTCGTCGCCGCGGGTGTGCTGGCGTACGGCGTGCACGACCTCCAGGAGGCGGAGTTCCTGGGCGGTCTGTCGAACCGGGCGTTCGACATCAGCGCCACGATCCCGCCGGACAGCTGGTACGGGACGCTGCTGAAGGGCACGTTCAACTTCCAGCCGGACCCCACCGTCCTCCAACTCACCGTCTGGGCGCTGTATCTCGTCCCGACCCTCGCGCTGTTCCTGTCCCCGGTAGGGTTCGGACGGTCAGTGGCGACGGATCAGAAGGCGCGGAAAGCAGCGGATGAGAAGTCTGGGGCCGGTGCGGCGGGTGACGGGACTCGCGGTGGCGACGGTGCTGAGCCTGACGGCGAGCGGGTGCGTGACGGTGCACGGCGAGCGGGAAGTCGTACCGGCGGCGACGAGGGCTGAGGCCGCCCGTGCCCTGAAGGAGTTCACCGCCGCGTACAACGCCGCCGACAAGGCGTACGATCCGGCGCTGGACGCGGACGTGGTGACGGGCTCGCTCGGCGCCATCAACCAGGCGGGGCTGAGGGCCCGGCACCGGATAGCGCCCACCGGCAACTCCCGGCACCGGCCGCTGAAGCTGACCGACGCCCGTTTCGTCATCCCGGAGAAGGCGGGCTGGCCGCGCTGGTTCCTCGCCGACACGGACTCCAACCGCGACACGGAACAGGGCGGGAAGGGCAGCCGCTGGCTGCTGGCGTTCACGAAGACCGGTCCCGGCGCGGGCTGGAAGGCCGCCTATCTGTCGGTCGTCGCCGCGGGCCGGCTGCCCGTCCTCGGGAAGGACGCCGCGCCGGTCGCGGCGGACGGCCCCGGCCTGGCCGTCGCCCCGCGCGACCTCGGCACGCGGTACACGCAGTACCTCCAGAAGGGCGCTCCGGACGTCTTCGCGCCGGGGGCGGCCACCTCGCAGTGGCGGGAGGCACGGCTGAACACCCGGCGGGCCGGGTTCTCGTACCAGTACGCCGACCAGCCGCTGGACGGCGGTGCGTACGCCCCGCTGGGGCTGGCCACCGAGGACGGCGGGGCGCTGGTCTTCTTCAGCAGCAGGCACTACGAGCGGCAGACCGCCGCGCAGGGGCTGCGTCCGGCGGTCGACCCCGATGTGGAGGCGCTGCTCACCGGTGAGGTGAAGAGCACGCTGACCAAGGAGCGGGTCTCCAGCCAGCTGGTGTACGTGCCGAAGAAGGGCGCCGGCGCGGGCAGGGTGACCGTGCTCAGCCGGCTGCCGGGGCTGACCTCGGCGAAGGGCTCGTGAGCCCCCGGTCCGGCTGTCCGGCTACCGGCGCAGCGGCCAGGCCACCGACTCGTGGTCGACCTCGCTCTGCTCCTCGGAGCCGACGAACCGGGCGCAGGCGTCCGTCAGCGTCTCCAGGAGCGTCAGCGGGTCCGGCAGCGGGTGCTCGGGGCCCCGCAGCCAGGCGACGTCCAGGTCACCGGGGAGCTGGGCCGGGGGCAGCAGGACGTAGCTGCCGCGGCAGTGCCAGCGCAGGCCGGGGTGCTCGTCCATCGTCTCGGGGTGGCAGTCCAGCTCGCACGGCCACCACTCGTCCTCGTCCTCCGGGGTGCCGCGGGTCGCGGTGAAGAACAGCATCCGGTCGTCGCCGGAGCGGGCCACCGGGCCGACCTCGACCCCGGCGGCGAGGAGCCGTTCGAGGGCCTGCTCGCCGGCGGCCAGCGGGACGTCGAGGACGTCGTGGATCATGCCGGTCGCGGTGATGAAGTTGGCCTGCGGATGGCTGCGGGCCCAGCGCTCGATCTGGGCGCGGTCGGTGGTGGACTGCGTCTGCCAGGCGAATGAAAGCGGATGGCGGGCCGGGGTGGGACAGCCGATGCGTTCGCACGAACATCGGTAGCCGACCGGGTGGGCGGCGGGTGCGATCGGCATTCCGGCCTCGGCGACAGCCAGGAGCAGCGCCTCCCGTGCGGTGTCGTCGACCTCGCGCTGCTGCGGTTTGGGTCGTCGCCGCAGCCACTGGGAAATCTTGCTCTCTGAGCCGCGATTACGGCCGAAATCGGCGCCCATCTATCCCCTTGCCTTTGCGTTGCCCCTGCCCATGGTCCCACCATCCTGCGCCTCGGGTGGCCAGAGTCCGGAAGCGGGGTGGGACGGCCGATGCCGCACGCGGGGCACTATCACACGCTTTGTCATGAAAGAGCACGTGTGGTGACCGGCCCCGGCGGGGCGGCGCCGCGCGCCTCCGGTCCGCGTCCGCGCGAACCACCCGTTCGGACCACAGCGTCGGGGCCTCCGTACGGCGCACCATGAGCTCACGCACACACCCGTGCGACGCACCGGCCGCAGCGGCCACCAGCCGCCGCGACGATTCGTGAGGAGCCTTCCTTGCCTCGTGAAGCCACACCCCGGCACTACCTGATGTGTGCGCCTGCCCACTTCAAGGTGACGTATTCCATCAATCCGTGGATGGATCCCACCAAGCCGGTCGACCTGCCGCTGGCGCTGACCCAGTGGGAGGACCTGCGCGACCGCTACCGCGCCCTCGGCCACACCGTCGACCTGCTGGAGCCGCGCCCGGACCTGCCGGACATGGTCTTCGCGGCGAACGGGGCCACGGTGATCGACGGCCGGGTGCTGGGCGCCCGCTTCGCGTACCGGGAACGGTTCGAGGAGGCGGCCGCCCACCGCGACTGGTTCCTCGGCCACGGCTACCCCGAGGTCCACGAGCCGGACCACGTCAACGAGGGCGAGGGCGACTTCGCGGTGACCGCCTCGTACGTGCTGGCGGGCCGGGGTTTCCGGTCGTCGCCGCTCTCCCACGCGGAGGCGCAGGAGTTCTTCGGGCGCCCGGTGATCGGCCTGGACCTGGTGGACCCGCGCTACTACCACCTGGACACGGCCCTGTGTGTGCTCGACGACGCGGCCGACGAGGTCATGTACTACCCGCCGGCCTTCTCGCCGGGCAGCCGGGCGGTCCTGGCGCGGCTCTTCCCGGACGCGCTGACCGCCGGGGAGGCGGACGCGGCGGCGCTCGGCCTGAACGCGGTGAGCGACGGGCGCCACGTCCTGCTGCCCCAGGCCGCAACGGGGCTGTTCGACCCGCTCCGGGCGCGGGGCTTCGAGCCGGTGCCGATGGACCTGAGCGAACTGCTGAAGGGCGGCGGCAGCGTGAAGTGCTGTACGCAGGAGCTGCGCGGCTAAGCGGTGTCCTCCGGGGGCGGCCAGGCGTCGCCCCAGTCGGTGTCCCGGGCGGCGCGGTACAGGGCGCCGTGCCGCTTGGTGACCGTGTCCCGGCCCAGGCCCTCCTCGCGGGTGCAGAGGTCCAGGAGGACCTGCCCCTTGCGGATCTGGGGCCTGCGGACGACCCGGGCGACCACGGGCAGGGGGGTGAACCGGGTGGCGACGACGTAGCTGAACTTCTCGTCCTCGTACGCCAGTGAGCCGCCCTTCACCTGCCGGTGCAGCGAGGAGCGGCTGACCCGGGCCGAGAAGTGGCACCAGTCGGTGCCCGGCTCGATGGGGCAGGCGCCGCTGTGCGGGCACGGCGCGGCGACGGTGAACCCGGCGGCGACGAGCCGGTCGCGGGCCTCGATGATCCGGGTGTAGCCGCCCGGGGTGCCGGCCTCGATGACCGCGACGGCCTGGCCGGCCCGGGCGGCGGCGTCGATGAGGGCGGTGCGGGCGGGGCCGGTCAGCTCGTTGAGCACGTAGGAGATCGTGACCAGGTCCGCCGGCGCGAGGTCGAGGTCCTCGCCGATGCGGGCCCGCCGCCAGTCGGCGGTGCGCAGGGCGTCCGGGCCGGCGGCGGCGAGTTCGCGGCCGAGGGCGAGCGCGGGTTCGGCCCAGTCCAGGACGGTGGTGCGGTGGCCCTCCCACTCCCCCGCGACGGCCCAGCTCGCCGCCCCGGTGCCGCCGCCGACGTCGGTGTGCGTGGCGGGCGCCCAGTCGGGGGCGGCCTCGTGGAGCGCGGCGAGGGCGGCCCGTACCGCCTCGAAGGTGGCGGGCATCCGGTACGCCGCGTACGCGACCACGTCCGCGCGGTCGCGGAGCACCGGGGCGTCGGTGGGAATCGTGCCCCGGTAGTGGGCGATGAGCCGGTCGACGGCCTGGCCGGCCTGCTTGGGCGGCAGCCCGTCCAGGAGTCCGGCGAGGGCCGCGCGCAGGGCGTCCGCGGTGGGGAGGGTGGCGTTCACCGAGGAATTGTAGGCGGGCCGGGGCCGCTCAGATCGCCGAGGGACGCTGCCAGGGACGGCACAGGCCCAGGAAGCAGACGAGGGCGCCCACCGCGCAGACGAGTTGGACGACGGCCATCGGGACCGCGGTCTCCTCGCCGGCGATCCCGACGAGCGGGGAGGCGATGGCGCCGATCAGGAACTGCGAGGTGCCGAGCAGCGCGGAGGCCGAGCCGGCCGCGTGCTTGGTGCGCATCAGCGCCTGGGCGTTGGTGTTGGGCATCGCCAGACCCATCGCCGACATCAGCACGAAGAGCCCGGCGGCCACCGGCCCGAGACCGGCGTCGCCGAAGACCCCGGTGGTCATCAGGAGCAGCGCGGTCGCGGCGGCCACGATGACGACGAGTCCGAAGGTGAGGGCCTTGTCCAGGCTGACCCGGCCGACGAGCAGCTTGCCGTTGATCTGGCCGACGGCGATCAGCCCGATGGAGTTGATGCCGAACAGCAGGCTGAAGGTCTGCGGCGAGGCCCCGTAGATCTCCTGGATGACGAACGGCGAGGCGCTGACGTACGCGAAGAGGGCGGCGAAGGCGAGGCTGCCGGCGATCATGTAGCCGGTGAAGACCCGGTCGGCGAGCAGGCCGCGCATGGTGCGCAGCGCGTCCCCGATGCCGCCGGTGTGGCGCTCGGCGGGCGGCAGGGTCTCGTGCAGCCACTTCCAGACGACGAGCGTGAGCAGGACGCCGACCCCGGTCAGGACGGCGAAGATGCCGCGCCAGTCGGTGAGCCGCAGGACCTGGCCGCCGATGACCGGGGCGATGACGGGGGCGACGCCGGAGATCAGCATCAGCGTCGAGAAGAACCGGGCCATCGCGACGCCGTCGTACAGGTCGCGCACCACGGCGCGGGAGATGACGATGCCGGCCGCGCCCGCGAGACCCTGGATCAGGCGGAAGGCGATGAGGAGCCCGGCGGACGGGGCGAAGATGCAGAGCGCGGTGGCCAGCACGTAGACGGCCATGCCGAGGAGGAGCGGGCGGCGCCTGCCCCAGCGGTCGCTCATCGGTCCGACGACGACCTGGCCGAGCGCCATGCCGGTGAGGCAGGCGGTCAGGGTGAGCTGGACCGTGGCGGCGGGTGCGTGCAGCGAGTCGGTGACGGCCGGGAGGGCCGGGAGGTACATGTCCATCGACAGCGGCGGGAGCGCCGTGAGGCCGCCGAGGACGAGGGTGACGAGGAGACCGGTGCGCCGGGCGGCGGTGGTGGCGGCTCCGCCGGGGACGGGGGTCCCGCTCTGCGGGGTGGTGTCGGTGGTGCGTATGTGCTGGGCCCGGCTGACGCCGCTCTCCGGCATTCTCATCTCCATAGTTGTTGAATCCGGCTCTATGCTCTCAGCTCGGCGGGGATGGTCGACACCTTTTTGGGAGCGTGCATGAGCAGGACTGTCCGTTGGGGCGTGCTGGCGACCGGCGGGATCGCGGCGACGTTCACCGCCGATCTCCAGGCGATGCCCGGTGCGGAGGTGGTCGCGGTGGCGTCCCGCTCGGACGCCTCGGCGCGGGCGTTCGCGGAGCGGTTCGGTATACCGAGGGCGTACGGCGACTGGGCCGGCCTGGTCGCGGACGACGAGGTCGACGTGGTGTACGTGGCCACGCCGCACTCCGCGCACCGGGAGGCCGCCGCGCTCGCGCTGGAGGCCGGGAAGCACGTGCTGTGCGAGAAGGCGTTCACGCTGAACGAGCGCGAGGCGCGGGAGCTGGTGAAGCTCGCCCGGGACCGCGGGGTCTTCCTGATGGAAGCGATGTGGACCTACTGCAACCCCGTGATCCGGCGCCTCACCGAGCTGGTGCGGGACGGGGCGATCGGCGAGATCCGCACCGTGCAGGCCGACTTCGGTTTCGCCGGTGACCTGGGCCCCGAGCACCGGCTGCGCGACCCCCGGCTGGGCGGCGGGGCGCTGCTGGACCTGGGCGTCTACCCGGTCTCGTTCGCGCAGTTGCTGCTGGGCGAGCCGGACCGGGTGCAGGCGGACGCCCTGCTGTCGCCGGAGGGCGTGGACCTGAACACCGGGATGCTGCTGGGCTGGGACTCGGGCGCCACCGCGCTGCTGTCCTGCTCGATCGTCGGGCACCACCCGACGGCCGCCACGGTGATCGGGACGGGCGGGCGGATCGACATCCCGCACAGCTTCTTCCACCCGCAGGGCTTCGTGCTGCACCGGGCGGGCGCCGAGCCCGAGGAGATCACCTCGGGCCCGGGTCCGCAGGGGCTCTCGGGGATGCAGTACGAGGCGGCCGAGGTGATGCGGGCGGTCCTGGCGGGCGAGACGGAGTCCCCGCTGGTGCCGCTGGAGGGTTCGCTCGCGGTGATGCGGACGCTCGACGCGGTCCGTGACCGCATCGGCGTCCGCTACCCGGTGGACGCCGTCTAGGCGGGCGTGAGGCCCGGGTCGCCGGCCTCGGTGACGTAGGAGCCGGCGGTGGTGACGGGGGCGCCCGGCGTCGTGACGGCCGAGACCGTACGGAAGTCGGCGCGCGCCGCGCGCTCCTGGAGGGTGACGACGGCGTAGCCGCGGCGCCCGTTGTAGAACTTCAGGTGCGGGTTGGCCGCCATCAGGTTGCTGTAGTTGGACGGCTTCTCGGAGCCGTCCTTCCCGCTGGTGATGGACGTCGTGACGATCTCGGTGCCGACGGTGCGCGACGCCGGGTCGTCGAAGTCCCGCTTGATGTCGAAGCCGTAGCTGACGTGCACGTCGCCGGTGAGGACCATGAGGTTGTCCACGCCGACGCGCTCGGCGCCCTTCAGGATGCGGTCGCGGGAGGCCGGGTAGCCGTCCCAGGAGTCCATGGACAGCTTGAACGCGTCGGTGGGCACGTCGCGCCGCTGGGCGAAGGTGACCTGCTGCGGCACGACGTTCCAGGTGGCGTGCGAGCGGCGCCAGCCGTCGATGAGCCAGCGCTCCTGGGTGGCGCCGGTCAGGGTGCGCTTCGGGTCCTCGGACTCCGGTCCGGGCGTCTGCCAGCCGTCGCCGTACGCCTGGTCGCTGCGGTACTGCCGGGTGTCGAGCACGTCGAACTGGGCGAGCCGGCCGAAGTTCAGCCGCCGGTAGAGCCGCATGTCGGGGCCGGTCGGCCGCTGGGGCGCGCGCAGCGGCTGGTTCTCCCAGTACGCGCGGTACGCGGCGGCCCGGCGGATCAGGAACTCCTCCGGCGGCACGCTGTTCTCGGGGGTGTCGCCCGCGTAGTTGTTCTCGGTCTCGTGGTCGTCCCAGGTGACGACGAAGGGGTGCGCGGCGTGGGCGGCGCGCAGGTCCGGGTCGGACTTGTAGAGGGCGTACCGCAGCCGGTAGTCCTCCAGCGTCGCCGTCTCCCGGTTGAACAGGGCGGGCAGCGTGCGGTCGGTGTACTTGCGGGCGCCGCCGACGGCGGTGACGGCGTACTCGTAGAGGTAGTCGCCGAGGTGGAAGACGACGTCGACGTCCTCCTGGGCGAGGTGCCGGTACGCGGTGAAGTAGCCGTCGTGGTACGCCTGGCAGGAGACGGCGGCCAGGGCCAGTTCGCGCTTGCGGGCGCCGGGCGCGGGCGCCGTTCGGGTGCGGCCGGTCGGGCTGGTCCACTGTCCGGCGCGGAAGCGGTAGTAGAGGACGCGGTCCGGGGCGAGGCCCTGCACCTCGACGTGGACGCTGTGGTTGAACTCCGGGTGGGCGTACGTGGTGCCGCGCCGGACGACGCGGCTGAACCGCTCGTCGTGGGCCAGCTCCCAGCGGACCTCGACGCGGGCGTCCGGCAGGCCGCTGCCGGGTTCGAACGGGCGGGGCGCGAGCCGCGTCCAGAGCAGCACGGAGCCGGGCAGCGGGTCGCCCGACGCGACGCCGAGCGTGAACGGGTCCTCGCCGAGCTGCCGGGCCTCCATCTCGCGGGCGCTTGCCGTCCCGGCGGCGGGCAGGCCGACCGAGAAGGCGAGCGCGGCGGCGGCGCCGGTGACGGTGAGGAAGCGGCGGCGGTCCGTGTGCCGGGCCGCGTCGCGCAGCTCCTGCTGTGGCGATGAGTGCGTCATCTGTCCCTCCCCTGACTGGTGGTGTGCGTAGAGTCCACCGGCCCGGCGCATCCGGAGGCTGACGTGTTCGCGTCGCGCGGGCGTCGCCCGGATGAGGAGTGCGGCAGGATGGTGCCCCCAGGGGCAAACTCCGCGTGCGCGGCCAAATCCATGATCATCGGCCGGCGCCGCACGGGCGCGGGAATCGCCGGGGCCCCGCCCCGAATCACCCCGCCGGGGCTGCGCGTACGCTGCCACAGCATGAGCAACAGTCTGTTGAATTCCGCGGATGACTCCCCCGCGAAGTCGGCGGTGGTGACGGGCGCCGGCTCCGGCATCGGCCGCGCGGTGGCGCTCGCCCTGGCCGGCGCGGGCTGGTCGGTGGCGCTCGCGGGCCGCCGCCCGGAGCCCCTGGCCGAGACCGCGGCCCTGGCCGGTGAGCACGCCCGGGTGCTCACCGTCCCCGCCGACGTGACCCGCCCCCAGGACGTGGACGCGCTGTTCTCCTCCGTACGGGAGTGCTTCGGCCGCCTCGATCTGCTCTTCAACAACGCGGGGACGTTCGGCCCCGGCGGTCCGATCGAGGACGTGGCGTACGAGGACTGGCGCGGGGTGGTCGACGTGAACCTGACGGGGGCGTTCCTGTGCGCGCAGGCGGCGTACCGGCAGATGAAGGAGCAGGACCCGCAGGGCGGACGGATCATCAACAACGGTTCCATCTCCGCGCACACGCCGCGCCCGCACTCGGTGGCGTACACCGCGACGAAGCACGCGATCACCGGTCTGACGAAGTCGCTGTCGCTGGACGGGCGTCCGTACCGCATCGCCTGCGGCCAGATCGACATCGGGAACGCGGCGACGGACATGACGGAACGGATGCGCACGGGCACCCTCCAGGCCAACGGCGAACTGGCCGTGGAGCCGGTGATGGCGGCCGGTGACGTGGCCCGGACGGTGCTGCACATGGCGGAGCTGCCCCTGGAGGCGAACGTCCAGTTCGCGACGGTGATGGCGACGGCGATGCCGTACGTGGGCCGGGGCTGAGGGGCGCGCGGAGCGTGCCGGGGGCCCGGGGCAGGAACGGGTGGGCGCCGGGTTCACCCGGCAGCCGCCCGGCCGGGAATGCCCCGGGCGGGCGCGGGGTTGAGGCGCACATGACTGATCTTCCCGCATCCGGCATCCTGCGTTACACCGCGTTCTCCGCCGACCCCGAGGGCGGCAACCCCGCCGGGGTGGTGCTCGACGCCTCCGGTCTCGACGAGGCGGCCATGCTGGCCGTGGCGGCGGACCTCGGCTACAGCGAGACCGCCTTTCTGACCGGGCGGACCGAGGCGTCGGAGCCCGGCGCGCGGGGTTACGCGGTCCGCTACTTCAGCCCGAAGGCCGAGGTGCCGTTCTGCGGCCACGCCACGGTCGCCGCCGCCCTCGCGCTCGCCGAGCGGGACGGGCCCAGCGAGGTGGAGTTCGCCACCCCGGCCGGTACGGTGCCGGTCACCGTGGTCCGCGAGGGCGGCGAGCTGCGGGCGACGCTGACGAGCGTGGAACCGCGCGTCGAGGACGTGGACGCGGGCGACCTCGCCGAGGCGCTGGCGGCGCTGGACTGGCCGGCCGCCGACCTCGATCCGGCCCTGCCGCCCCGGATCGCGTACGCCGGCGCCCGCCACCTCGTGCTGGCCGCGGCCACCCGGGAGCGGCTGGCCGCGCTGGACTACGACTTCGCGCGCCTCGAAGCGCTGATGCACCGGCTGGACCTGACGACCGTGCAGCTGGTGTGGCGGGCGTCCGACGCGGTGTTCCACGTCCGCGATCCGTTCCCGGTCGGCGGGGTGGTGGAGGACCCGGCGACGGGTGCGGCGGCGGCCGCGTTCGGGGCCTACCTGCGGGAGCTGGCCCTCGTGCCGGAGGCGGTCGTGCTGACCCTGCACCAGGGCGAGGACATGGGCCGCCCCGGCACGCTCACCGTGACGCTGGGGGCGGGCGACGCGCGGGTGCGGGTGAGCGGGACGGGCACCCGGCTGCCGGACCCGGCCTGATCCCCGTTCAGGCCGGCCGGCCGAGCGCGCAGGTGAAGACCGTGTCGCCCTCCTGCTCCGCCCGCACCAGCACCCCGGCCGGGGTGGCCGCCGCCTCGATCCAGCAGGGGCGGTCCAGTTCCACGTACCGGAGGAAGTCGGAGCGCAGGGTGACCGGGAGGAAGCCGGGCACGGTGGCATTGGCCGCCTGCCGGGCCGCCTCCAGGAGCAGGATGCCGGGCACGTGGTCGTTGGGGCGGCCGAACAGCGTCGGGTGCCCGGTGTCGAGCCGCAGCGGCCAGCGCCCGGGGGCGACGGGGGGCGCGAGGACGACGTCCCGCTCGGCGGCCCGCCCCGCGGTGCGCGGCGCGAGCGGCGGGAGCCGGGGCACGGGGGCGGCGTCGGACCGGTGGCCGCGCAGGCGGTGGTAGGCGGCCGCCGAGGTGCAGCTGATCCGCGAGCCGCAGACGGCGAGCACCGCCCCGGCCCGGCGCAGCAGGAAGTCGACGCGCATCGAACCGAGGCCGCGGCCCCGGCGGCGGATGTCGGAGCAGTTCACCTCGACCATGACGTCCCAGGGCTCGTCGCCGAGCACGAGGTGTGCGGCGGCGGTGGTGTAGCGCAGCTCCCACATCACGAACGCGTCGCCGAGCGGCACCCCGAGTTCGGCGTGGCAGACCAGCATCGCCGCCTGCCGCATCGTTTCCGCGATCAGCAGCGGGTCCTGATGGCCTCCGACGGGGGTGAAGAAGCGGTGGGCACGGGGCCAGTGCGCGGGCACGCGGAACCGGGTGTCGCTCAGCCGGGCCACGCCGGTCGGGAAGAGGTCCCGCGTATCCGGGCGGTGGGCCATCCGTCCGAGCTCCTCCCCGGCCACGCGTGAGGAGAAATGGACCATGGGGCGCCCCCGGGAAGACTGCGGTTCGATGGGCCGGGTTGCCCCCGGCCCGGCTGTGACCGGGCCAGTCTGCCCCGGCCCGACCAACACTTTCCAGCCACCCTCCCATCCGCCTCTCGAGTCCCCCTGGGGCCAGGCCCTAGGGTGAGTGGGGTGACTGACCGTCATCAACGCGACTGGAGAGCCTCATGTCCGTGCACCGTGTGGTCCCCAACGTCCCGGTAAGCCCCGGCGGCGAGGCCGGGACGGACGCGTCCGCCCTGCGGGACACCACCGCGTTCTACGGCCTGCTCGGCTTCGAGGAGGTCATGAATCATGGCTGGATCATGACCCTTGCCTCGCCCGCCCAGCCGGGCGCCCAGATCAGTTTCATGACCAAGGACGCGACCGGCCCGGTCAACCCGGACCTCAGCGTGGAGGTCTCCGACGTGGACGCGGTGCACGCCGCGCTCGTCCGCGAGGGCGCGGAGATCGTGTACGGCCCGCACGACGAGGAGTGGGGCGTGCGCCGCTTCTTCGTGCGCGACCCGAACGGCCGCGTGGTCAACGTGCTGACGCACCGCTGAACCGCCGGCCCGTGGGCGCGTTCCCCCGCCCTGCGCCGTTCGGGTAGCCCTGGCCCGGGTACACGCCGCGGGTGACCGGTACGGACGGGCGTCGGGCCCATGATGACCGGTGGCCGCCGGGCCGGGCGCGGACCGGGCCGATCCGGGAGGGTGTATGGCGTCGTTGGACGAGCGGCCGGGCACAGCGGCGGTGGCGGAGCGGGAGCGGCGGGCCACCGAGCGGCGGGTGCGCGGGGGCGCCGGAGTGCTCAGGCTGCTGTCGACCACCGACCACAAGGTCATCGGCGACATGTACCTGGTGACCTCGTTCGCGTTCTTCCTGTTCGCCGGTCTGCTGGCCATGATCATGCGCGCCGAGCTCGCCCGGCCGGGGATGCAGATCGTCTCCCACGAGCAGTACAACCAGCTGTTCACCGTGCACGGCACGATCATGATGCTGCTGTTCGCCACCCCGACGTTCACCGGCTTCGCCAACGCGATCATGCCCCTCCAGATCGGGGCGCCGGACGTGGCGTTCCCCCGGCTGAACGCGTACACGTACTGGGTCTACCTCTTCGGCGGTCTGATGGTCGTCTCGGGGTTCCTGACGTCCAGCGGGGCCGCCGCCTTCGGCTGGTTCGCCTACGCGCCGCTGAACGGGCCGGTGTTCTCGCCGGGGGCGGGCGGGGACCTGTGGGGGATGGGGCTCGTGGTCGCGGGCCTGAGCACCATCCTCGGCTCGGTCAACTTCATCACCACGATCATCTGCCTGCGCGCCCCGGGCATGACGCTGTTCCGGATGCCGATCTTCACCTGGAACGTGCTGTTCACGTCGATCCTGGCGCTGCTCGCGTTCCCCGTGCTGACGGCGGCGCTGCTGGCCCTGGAGGCGGACCGGAAGTTCGGCGCGCACGTCTTCGACGCGGCCAACGGCGGGGCGCTGCTGTGGCAGCACCTGTTCTGGTTCTTCGGCCACCCCGAGGTGTACATCGTGGCGCTGCCGTTCTTCGGGGTCGTCACGGAGATCCTGCCGGTGTTCAGCCGTAAACCGGCCTTCGGTTACGTGGGTCTGGTCGGCGCCACCATCGCCATCACCGGTCTCTCGGCGACCGTCTGGGCGCACCACATGTTCGCGACGGGCGGGGTGCTGCTGCCGTTCTTCTCGCTGATGTCGTTCCTGATCGCGGTGCCGACGGGCGTGAAGTTCTTCAACTGGATCGGCACGATGTGGCACGGTTCGCTGTCGTTCGAGACGCCGATGCTGTGGTCCCTGGGCTTCCTGGTCACCTTCCTGCTCGGCGGGCTGACCGGGGTGCTCATCGCGTCACCGCCGATGGACTTCCATCTGACGGACACCTACTTCATCGTGGCGCATCTGCACTACGTCCTGTTCGGGACGATCGTCTTCGCCACCTTCGCCGGGTTCTACTTCTGGTGGCCCAAGTTCACCGGCCGGATGCTCGACGAACGGCTGGGGAAGATCCATTTCTGGACGCTCTTCGTGGGTTTCCAGCTCACCTTCCTCGTCCACCACTGGCTGGGCGAGCAGGGCATGCCGCGCCGGTACGCGGACTACCTGGCCACCGACGGGTTCACCACGCTCAACACCCTGTCCACCATCGGGGCGTTCCTGCTGGGCCTGTCCACGCTGCCGTTCCTGTACAACGTGTGGAAGACCTGGCGGTACGGGGAGCGGGTCACGAGCGACGATCCGTGGGGCTGGGGCCGTTCGCTGGAGTGGGCGACCAGCTGCCCGCCGCCCCGGCACAACTTCCACGCGCTGCCCCGTATCCGCTCCGAGTCCCCCGCCTTCGACCTGCACCATCCGGAAGCGGTCGCCCCGGCGAGGGGGGCGGACCGGTGAAGGGCGAGGCGTGGCTGTTCAGCGGGGTGGCCCTGTTCTTCGCGGCGACCTGCGCGGTGTACGCGGCGTTCGCGCCGGACCCGGCGGGCATCGCGGCGCTCGCCGTGTCCGGTCTGATGGCGGCGCTCATCTCCGCCTTCCTGTGGCGGCAGGCCCGCCGCTCGGCCCCCCGCCCGGAGGACCGGAAGGACGCCCTGGTCCAGGAGGTGAGCGGCCGGCGCGGTTGCTTCCCGGCGCGCAGCCACTACCCGGCGATCAGCGCGGCCGGCACCGCGCTGCTGGGCCTCGGCACCGTCCAGGGGCTGTGGCTGTTCCTGATCGGGGTCGGCGTGCTGATCCCGGGCGTCTACGGCTTCGTCTTCCAGAACCCCGACCCGGCGCGCTGATCCCCCGGCCGACGCGGCCCGGCCAGCAGCTCCTCGGCCTCCCGCTCCTGCTCCGGCGTCAGGCCGGGGCGCACCTGGTCGTGGTAGTACCAGTGGCTGAGCCGTGACCGCAGCCGCCGGGCGAGCCGGGTGCGGGCGGGGGCCCGCCGGGGCGCGGGCAGGTCGAGCGGCCGGGGCAGCTCCCGGGCCAGCAGCACGTACCGCTTCTCCCCGGGCAGCGCGGCGTGCTCCGGGTGGTAGCCGCCCTCCACCGACTGGTCGACGCCCCCGGTCTCGTCGCCGTCCTCCAGCAGCTCCCGGTCCCGCGCCTGGAGGGCCAGGCACAGCCGGTCGGTCACCACGAACGCCACCGGCGGCAGGACGAACAGGGCGATGCGGAACGCCCAGGTCAGCCCGTGCACCGGTACGTCGAAGAGGTAGGCGATGACGTCCTGCGCCCCGGCGAGCAGCAGCACCGCGTAGGCCGTCAGGGCGGCGACGCCGAGCCCCGTACGGACCGGGCGGTCGCGGGGGCGGTCGCAGAGGTGGCGCTCGCCGGAGCCCTTGGTGATCCAGCGCTCGAAGAAGGGGTACGCGTACAGCACGAGGAAGAGCGCGCCGGGCAGCAGCACGCCGGGGACCAACGGGTTCCACATGAGCGTGTGGCCCCACAGCCGGGTCTCGACGCCGGGCATGAGCCGCAGGGCGCCTTCGAGGAAGCCGACGTACCAGTCGGGCTGGGAGCCGGTGGAGACCTGGTCGGTGCGGTAGGGGCCGTAGTCCCAGACGGGGTTGATCTGCGCGAGGGCGCCCAGCAGGGCGAGCACGCCGAAGACCATGAAGAAGAGACCGGCCGACTTCGCCGCGTACTGCGGGAAGAACGGTTTGCCGACGACATTGCGGCCGGTGCGTCCCGGGCCCGCCCACTGGGTGTGCTTGAGGTGCACGACGAGCAGCAGATGCAGGCTGACGAGGGCGAGGAGCAGTCCGGGGACCAGCAGGATGTGAACGGGATAGAGCCGGGAGACGATGTCCTCGCCCGGGTACTGGCCGCCGAAGACGAAGAAGCTCAGATAGGTGCCGACGACCGGAACCGACAGCATGATGCCCTGCGCCGTGCGCAGCCCCGTACCGGACAGCAGGTCGTCGGGGAGCGAGTAGCCGGCGAAGCCCTCCAGGAGCGCGAGGAGGAACATCGTCACCCCGGCCATCCAGTTGACCTCGCGCGGCCTGCGGAAGGCGCCGGTGAAGAAGACGCGCAGCATGTGCACACCGATCGAGGCGACGAAGACGAGCGCCGCCCAGTGGTGGATCTGCCGGATCAGCAGCCCGCCACGCACGTCGAAGCTGATGCGGAGCGTGCTGGCGTACGCCTCCGACGTGCGGACCCCCTGGAGCGGACCGTACGAGCCCGTGTACACCGACTCCTTCATCGACGGCTCGAAGAACAGGGTCAGGTAGACCCCGGTGAGCAGGAGCACGATGAAGCTGTAGAGGGCGAACTCGCCGAGGAGGAAGGACCAGTGGTCGGGGAACGCCTTGCGCAGCAGCGTCCGGGCGGCTCCGGCGAGCGGAAGCCGTGCGTCCACGGCGTCCGCCGCCTTCACGCCGGCGTGCCGCGCCCCGTCGCTCTTGTGCCTCTCGTTCTTCGGCAGCAGCACGAGTCGCCTCTCCGTCGGCCGGTTGTCCCGCTTGTTGCGCGCCCGACGGAAGGGGTACCCCCGGATCCCGGGCTGTCACGGCGCGGGGGCCGGGTTACGCGCAACGGTGCCGCCCTCTTGCGCCGCTCGGCCGAGGCGGGTCCCCTCAGCCTCCCGTCAGCCGCCGCACCGCCCGCACCGCCTCCGCAGCCCCGTCCTCCGCGGCCATCCGCTTCGCACCCCGCGCGGCGGCCTCCGCGTACGCCTCCTGCCGTACGGCGCGGTCGAGGGCGTCGGCGAGGCGGTCGGCGGTGAGGGCGCGGAAGGGGATCGGCTCGCAGGCGGCACCGGTCGCGGCGAGGCGGCCGGCCCAGAACGGCTGGTCGGCGGTCACCGGCACGGTCACCGCGGGGACCCCCGCCCGCAGCGCGGCGGCCGAGGTGCCGGCCCCGGCGTGGTGGACCACGGCGGCCAGGCGCGGGAACAGCGGGGCGTGCGGGACGTCCCCGATGGTGAGGACGTCGTCGCCCTCGGCGGCGAGCCCGGCGCTCCCGGACTGGAGGATGCCGCGCAGCCCGGCGCGGCGCAGGGCCGTGACGGCGAGCTCGCTGAGCCGTTCCCCCTCACCGGCCGCCATGCTGCCGAAGCCGATGAGGACAGGCGGGGGTCCGGCGCCCAGGAAGTCCGCGAGCTCCGGGGGAAGTTGCTCGTCCGGGTCGTGGTGGGGCCACCAGTTGCCGACCACCTGCAGGCCGGGGCGCCAGTCGGCGGGCCGGGGCACCAGGGCGGTGCTGAAGCCGTGCAGGACGGGCCAGTCGGCGCGCTCCTGGCGCCGGCGCGTGTCGGAGGGCTTGGCAGGGGGCAGCCCGAGCCGTTCGCGGAGCGCGGTCACCGCCGGGGCGTACAGGCGGTCGGTCATGCGCAGCGCGAAGCGCCCGGCCAGGCGGTTGCCGGTGCGGCCCAGGGAGCGGGCGCCCGTGACGACGGGCGGGAAGGCGCCGGTCGGCGCGGTGGGCTGGAGGTACACCCCGATGCTCGGGGTGCCGGTGGCCTCGGTGAGGTGCAGGCCCAGCGGGGCGGTCGTGGTCGAGAGCAGCATCAGGTCCGTGCCGCCGGCCGTCGCGTCGGCGAACCCCTGGCCCAGGTCCGTGATGAACGCCGAGGCGGCCCGCATGAGTTCCCGCCTGTCCCCGCCCCCGCCGCCGCCCTGCGCCGAGTTGCCCGGGAGGGCTCGGAACTCCAGCCCGGCGGCGCGGACGAGGGGCGCGAAGGTGTCGGTGGTGGCGAGGGCGACGCCGTGGCCGGCCGCGCGGAGTGCGGCGCCCAGGCCCGTGTAGGGGGCGATGTCACCGCGCGATCCGGCTGCGGCGATCAGGATTCTCATGGTTCTCCTCGGCTCATCGGTTCTCCTCGGCTCATCGGTCGTCCCGGCTCACCGGTTCTCCCGGCTCACCGGTCCTCCCCGCCGTCCGTGCGGCGGGCCGCGTTGGCGTGGACGGCCTTGCACAGGTAGGCGGCCAGGCCGGGGCGCTGCTGGGACGGCGGTACGACCAGGGCGAAGGCGCGCGGGTCGGCCGCGAAGTCGTCCGCGATGCGCCGGTGCATGCCGGGCGGGCAGGCGGTGAACCAGCGGGAGATGTGCAGCCGGTGCTCCTCGGCGAGGTCCATGGCCCGTTCGCCGTCGCTCGGCTCGCCGTCGTCGAAGGCCGCCAGCAGCTCGGCACGCCAGGCCGTGGCCTCGCCCATGAGCTGCCGCCAGTCCTCCTTGGTGTGCGCGGCGGCCCGGGCCATCGACTCGCGCTGCCCCGGCGAGTCAGCCCACTTGAGCGCCGCCTCGGTGGCGTAACTCAGGTCGGCGGTGATCTCGCCGAACACCTCGAAGCGCTCCCGGGGCGTCAGCGGGACTCCGGTCCGCTGCACCTCGATCGCCCGCTGGGCCACCTCGGAGAGCCGCCGCAGCCTGGCGATCTCCGCCTCCAGCTGCTCCTGCCGGGCCCGCAGCTGGTCCAGGGCGTTGGCCTGCGGGTTCTTGAAGATCTCGGCGATCTCGTCCAGCGGGAAACCCAGCTCCCGGTAGAAGAGGATCTGCTGGAGCCGGACCAGGTCCGCCTCGCCGTAGAGCCGGTAGCCGGCCTGGCTGCGCCCGCTGGGCGAGAGCAGCCCCGCCTTGTCGTAGTGGTGCAGCGTCCGCACCGTCACTCCGGCGAAGGCCGCCACCTGCCCCACGGAATACGTCATCCACCCGCCCTTTCCTCGCGACCGATCATCGGGCCTGACGTAAGGGGAGGGTCAAGCCGCGCCCCGATCCTGGGACACCGGCCCGGCAGCGGAGCGCAGCACCGTAACGAAAGGTACATTTCGCCCTCAAGGGGTGCCGTCCCGGGCCCCGCCCGCCCTCTGCGACCGCAGCCCCGCACCAGGAAGGGCCCGACCCATGTCCGCAGTCACCGAGGAGCAGCCGCACACGGCGAAGCTCTCGCTGATGACCCTGTCCGCACTGGTCGTCGGCTCCATGGTCGGCGCGGGAGTCTTCTCGCTGCCCCGCCGCTTCGCGGAGGAGACCGGTGTCGCCGGGGCGCTGATCGCCTGGACCGTCGCGGGCACGGGCATGCTGATGCTGGCCTTCGCCTTCCAGTCGCTCGCGGTGCGCCGCCCGGACCTGGACGCCGGGGTGTACGCGTACGCGAAGGCCGGGTTCGGCGA
This sequence comes from Streptomyces sp. NPDC016469, assembly GCF_040632905.1. NCBI lineage: Bacteria > Bacillati > Actinomycetota > Actinomycetes > Kitasatosporales > Streptomycetaceae > Streptomyces > Streptomyces sp. NPDC016469. Next base: position 268,572 of record NZ_JBEYCQ010000001.1, on the reverse strand, counting down.
ATACCTCGGGTTCTTCTCCGCGTTCGGCTACTGGGCGAGCGCCTGCGTCGGCAATGTGACGTACTGGGTGCTGATCATGTCCACGATCGGCACGATCTGGCCGGCGCTCGGGGACGGCGACACCGTGCTCGCCGCGGCGCTGTCCTCACTCGGGCTGTGGGGCTTCTTCCTGCTGATCCGACGGGGCGTCAAGGAGGCCGCGGCGATCAACCGCATCGTCACGGTCGCCAAGGTCGTCCCGATCCTGGTCTTCGTCGTCCTCGCCCTGTTCTACCTGGACACCGGCGTGTTCGCCGACAACTGGGGCGGCGCCTCCTACGCCGGCTCGCTGTTCGACCAGGTGCGCGGCACCATGCTGGCCACCGTCTTCGTCTTCCTCGGCGTCGAGGGGGCGAGCGTCTACTCCCGGCACGCCAAGCGCCGCAAGGACGTGGGGCGCGCCACGGTCCTCGGCTTCCTCAGCGTCTTCGCCGTCTTCGCCTCGGTCACCATCGTCTCGTACGGCATCATGCCGATGAGCGAGATCGCCGCGCTGCGCCAGCCCTCGATGGCGGGCGTCCTGGAGCACGCCGTCGGCACCTGGGGCACGGCCTTCGTCAGCGTCGGCCTGATCGTCTCGGTCCTCGGTGCCTATCTGGCCTGGACGCTGATGGCCGCCGAGGTGCTGTACGTGGCCGCGCAGGACCACGACATGCCGCGCTTCCTGCGCCGCGCCACCGCCGACGACGTGCCGGTCCCGGCCCTGGTCATGACGACCGTGCTGATCCAGCTGGTCCTGGTCGTCACGCTGCTCTCCGACGACGCGTTCAACTTCGCGCTGGACCTGACGAGTGCGCTGACCCTCATCCCGTTCCTGCTCGCCGCCGCGTTCGCGCTGAAGATCTCGCTCACCCCGGACCCGCTGGCCCAGGGGCGGACGACCGGGCGCGACCTCGTCGTCGCCGTGCTCGCCACCGCCTACACGGCCTTCCTGCTGTACGCGGCCGGGCTCCGGTTCGTCCTGCTCTCCTTCATCGTCTACGCCCCCGCCACGATCCTCTTCGTCATGGCCCGCCGCGAGCAGGGCCGACGCCCCTTCTCCCCCCGCGAGCTGCTGATCTGCGCCGTATCGGTGGCCGGTGCGGTCATGGGCGTGATCGCCCTGGCGGCCGGCTGGATCAGCCTCTGAGCCGTACCGCACCCCGACCCGTATGCGAAGGACCGCACATGACCGGTGACAGCACCTCCCGCACCCCGCTCGGAGTCCACTCCGAGGTCGGCCGGCTCCGCAAGGTCCTGGTGTGCGCGCCGGGCCTCGCCCACCACAGGCTCACCCCGACCAACGCGGACGATCTGCTCTTCGACGACGTGATGTGGGTGGAGAACGCCCAGCGGGACCACGCCGGTTTCGTGGACGCGCTCACCACGCGCGGGATCGAGGTCGTCGAACTCCACGACCTCCTGGCGCAGACGATGGCCGTGCCCGGGGCGAGGGACTGGCTGCTCGACCGCAAGATCACCGCGAATGAGGCGGGCCTGGGGCTGATCGACTCCACCCGGGCGTTCCTGGAGACCCTGGACCCGCGCACGCTCGCCGAGTTCCTGATCGGCGGCCTGGCCACCACGGACCTGCCCGACGACTACCGCCCGCCCTACATCACCCTGGCCCGCGAGTCGGCCGGAGTGCGGGAGTACGTGATGCCCCCGCTGCCCAACACGCTGTACACCCGCGACACCACGTGCTGGCTGTACGGCGGAGTGACGCTCAACCCGCTGTACTGGCCCGCCCGGCACGACGAGACCCTGCTGATGAAGGCCGTCTACCGCTTCCACCCCGACTTCACGGACGCCACGGTGTGGTGGGGCGACCCGGAACGGGACTGGGGCCAGGCCACCTTCGAGGGCGGCGACATCATGCCCGTCGGCAACGGCGTCGTCCTCATGGGCATGAGCGAGCGCACCTCGCGCCAGGCCATCACACAGGTCGCCGCCGCCCTCTTCGAGCAGGGCGCGGCGGACCATGTGGTCGTCGCGGGCATGCCGAAGCTGCGGGCGGCGATGCATCTGGACACCGTCTTCACCTTCGCGGACCGGGACGTCGTGACGCTCTACCCGCGCATCGTGGGCGCCATCCACAGCTTCTCGCTGCGCCCGGGCGGCGGCCCGGTGCCCGTCGACATCACCGACGAGGGTTCCCGGCCGTTCACCGACGTGGTGGCCGGCGCGCTGGGGCTGCCGGGGCTCCGGGTCATCGAGACGGGCGGCGATGAGTACGCCTCCGAGCGCCAGCAGTGGGACAGCGGCAACAACGCGGTCGCGGTCGAGCCGGGCGTCGTGTTCACGTACGACCGGAACACCCAGACCAACGCGTTGCTGCGGCAGGCGGGCATCGAGGTGCTGGAGATCGTCGGCGCGGAGCTCGGCCGGGGGCGGGGCGGCGGACACTGCATGACGTGCCCGCTGATCCGTGAACCGGTGAGCTTCTGAGGACACGGGCACGGCCCGGCGGGGTGTCACTCCCCCCGCCGGGCCGGTCGTACGGTCAGGTGCAGGCCCCGAGGTCCTCCCAGGCGCCCCACTCACCGGTGGCGCCGGGCTTGTCGCCCTGCACCCACCACTTGGCGCGCCAGGTGTGCCCGTCGTACGAGACGGTGTCACCCCCGGTGTAGACGGCCTCGGTGCTCCACAGCGGCACGGAGCAGGCGCCCGGCTCGCCGGTCCCGCCGCCGTCGCCATCCCCTCCGCCGGGGTTGCCGCCGTCGTCCCCTCCGCCGGTGGAGCCGATGTTGACGTCGACGCAGGCGTAGAAGGCGTTGGCCGAACGGGGTCCGGTCAAGGGGATGGGCCACGTCGGTTCGCGCCTCCACTTTTCAGGATCGAGTGGTTCGCCACCGCACCGCTCGCGACGCCGTTTTTAAGTGATCCTTAAGCCGCTGGTCACCGGCGGCGCCCGGTCGCCCTGCGGCGCGACGACGCTCGGCACTCGCCTCACGAACCCTCAAATTGGTCTAGTCCTAATCTCGTTGGAATCGTTGACGCGCAGGTCACGGCCCAGTTATCACTGCTCCAGCCCATCCACAGCACCACCCGCTCCCCCGCTGGAGGCCGCACGTGCACCCCCGTAAGACATTGATCGCCGCGCTCCTGAGCACGGCCCTCGCCACCGGCGGCCTCGCCGCGACCGTCGGCATCGGCTCGGCGCAGGCGGCCGACGCACCGGCTTCCGCTTCCTCGGGCGGCGTGCGCATCGCGTACTACGACCAGTGGAGCGTCTACGGCAACGCCTTCTACCCGAAGCAGCTCGACACCCGGGGCATCGCCGGCAAGCTGGACATCATCAACTACTCGTTCGGCAACATCCACCCGACCGACCTCACGTGCTTCGAAGCCAACAAGGCGGCGGGCGACGACAACAACCCCAACGCGGGTGACGGTGCGGGCGACTCGTACGCCGACTACCAGAAGTCCTTCAGCGCGGCGGACAGCGTCGACGGCGTCGCCGACAAGTGGGACCAGCCGATCGTCGGCGTCTTCAACCAGTTCAAGGAACTGAAGGCGAAGTACCCCCACCTGAAGATCAACATATCGCTGGGCGGCTGGACGTACTCCAAGTACTTCAGCGACGCGGCGAAGACGGACGCGAGCCGCAAGAAGCTGGTCTCCTCCTGCATCGACCAGTACATCAAGGGCAACCTGCCCGTCGAGGGCGGCTTCGGCGGCCCCGGCGCGGCAGCCGGCATCTTCGACGGCATCGACATCGACTGGGAGTACCCGGCCTCCGCGGGCGGCCACCTGGGCAACCACTACGCCGCCGAGGACAAGCACAACTTCACCCTGCTGCTGGCCGAGTTCCGTAAGCAGCTCGACGCGTACGGCGCCGCCAACGGCGGCAAGAAGTACCTGCTGACCGCGGCCTTCGGAGCGGGCCAGGACAAGATCGCGAACATCGAGACCGACAAGATCGGCCAGTACCTCGACTACGCGAACCTGATGACGTACGACATGCACGGCGCCTGGGACGGCGACGGGCCGACGTACCACCAGTCCCCGCTCTACTCGGGCGGCAACGACCCGTCCGACCCGGTCGCGCCCGGCACCGAGAAGTACTCGATCGACAACGCGGTCGACTCCTGGCTCGACGGCAAGCCGGCCTACGGCATCGCCGGCGGCTTCCCCGCGAACAAGCTGACCCTGGGCTACGAGCTCTACTACCGCGGCTGGAAGGGCGTCCCGGAAGGGACCACCCACGGCCTGACCCAGTCCGCGACCGGCGGCTCCTCCCCCCGCCCGCTGAGCCAGCAGGCCGGCATCGCGCACTACAAGGAGCTCGGCGGCATCGTCGACAACCCGGCGACCACCTACTGGGACGACGAGGCCAAGGCGTCCTACTTCTACAAGGACGGCGAGTTCTTCACGGGCCTGGACCAGAAGTCCATCCGGGTCAGGGCCGACTACGCCAAGCAGCGCGGCCTGGCCGGCGCGATGATGTACTCCCTCCTCGGCCTGGACGAGAAGGCCACCCTGCTCAACCAGATCAACACCGCGATCGGCGGCACCACCACCGGGCCCACGACCCCGCCGACCACCGACCCGGCCACCCCGCCCACCACCGGCCCCACGGACCCGCCCGCCGGCGGCTGCGGCTCGGCCCCGGCGTACGTGGCCGGCACGGTCTACAACGCGGGCACCGTGGTCTCCCACAACGGCCGCACGTACAAGGCCCAGTGGTGGACCCAGAACGAGACCCCCGGCAGCACGGGTGACTGGGGCGTCTGGAAGGACCAGGGCGCCTGCTGACGCCCTGACCCTCTGAGGGCCCCCGCCGGTGTGCGCACCGGCGGGGGCCCTCGCGTCCCGGCTGTCACCGGAGCGCGACGCCGTCCCGGTCGGGTCCCGGCGCTGCCCCGGTGCTGACGTAAGCGAGCCGTCGGCCGGATGTCAGTCAGCTGACGGAGGCTGTCGGCAGGTCGGCCGGGCCATTCTCGTGGAGACAGCGAAACCGCCCGGTACCCGGGCGAGACCACGAGGAGCAGACCATGAACACCATCGCGCGGCACTGGATCAACGGTCAGTGGACCGGCTCCGGTTCGGTTCTGGAATCGATCAACCCGGCCGACGGCACCGTCGTCGGCTCGTTCTACGACGGTGGCGAGGCAGAGGCCTCGGCCGCCGTGGACGCCGCCGCCGTCGCGTTCGCGACCACCGAGTGGGCGCGCACTCCCTCGCTCCGGGCGACCGCACTCAGCCGGCTGGCCGACGCCCTCGACGCCCGGGTACCCGAGGTTGCCGCCATGTTGTCCCGGGAGAACGGCAAGCTGCTGGGTGAGACCACGTGGGAGGTCAGCGGTGCAGTGGGGTGGCTGCGGTACGCGGCGGCCTCTGTGCGCACCCAGACCGCCGGGCGCGCCGCCGAGACGGGACCCGGCCAGTACACCCACTCGGTGCCCGAGCCGCTCGGTGTCGCCGGGATCATCTCTCCCTGGAACTCCCCCGTCATGCTGACCGTGCGGGCGCTGGGCCCGGCGCTGGCCGCCGGCTGCGCCGTCGTGGTCAAACTTCCGGCTCAGACGGCACTGACCAATGAGCTTTTCGCACAGGTCCTGGCCTCGGTCCCGGAGATCCCGGCGGGTGTGGTCAGCGTGTTCACCGAGTCCGGCAACACCGGGGCGCCGTTCCTGGTCTCCTCGGACAAGGTCGACGTGATCAACTACACCGGCAGCACGCCGGTCGGGCGCCATATCGCGGCCGCGGCCTCCACCACACTCAAGCGGCTCGGTCTCGAACTGGGCGGCAAGGCGCCCATGGTGATCCTTCCCGACGCCGATCTGGACATGGTGATCCCCACCGTGGTGCAGTCGCTCGTGCTGATGAACGGGCAGTTCTGCTGCACCGGCTCCCGTGTACTGGTCCACCGGGACGTCGCAGACCAGGTGCGCACCCGGCTTACCGCCGCGCTCGCGCAGGTGCGGCTCGGGTCGGGCGACGACGAGAAGGCCCAGCTCGGCCCGGTGATCGACCGGGCGTCCGCCCAGCGGGTGGACGCGATCGTCGAGGAAGCCGCCTCGTACGGCACGGTACTGCTGCGCGGCGGTGTGGTCACCGACGGCCCGCTGGCCGCCGGCGCGTTCTACCGGCCGAGCCTGGTCGAGGTGGACCGCACCGACGTCCGGATCGTGCAGGAAGAGGTCTTCGGTCCGGTCCAGACGTTCGAGGTCTTCGACGACGAGGACGACGCCGTGGCCAAGGCGAACGCCACCATCTACGGCCTGGCCGCCTCGGTGTTCAGCTCGGACTCGATGAAGGCCCGCCGGATAGCCCGGCGTATCCGCACCGGCACGGTGTGGATCAACACCTGGGGAGCCATCAGCGAGGACTTCGAGGAGGGCGGCGTCAAGGGAAGCGGTTACGGCTACCTGTGCGGCCCGCGCGCGATCGAGGAGTTCCAGGCCCTGAAGGTGTACGTGGAGCAGGACCACACCCAGTCCGCTCACTGATCAGATCATGACCCGGCCGGCGCCCGCCCGGGTGCCGGGCCCGGGCCCCCGCGCCGAACGGTCTTGAAACGATACGCAGCATGTCGATTTGGAGTGGTCCATGAACGAGAGAAGTGTTTCCCATGCCTACGGTGCCCACGATCCTTCACGGCCGAGCCCACCGGCAGTGACAGACATCCGGCACACGCTCCGGAAGCAGAGCCGGAACGCGTTCGCGAACGCCGGACCCCGCTCCGGCCCCACCGTGCCGGCCGCCGTCCGGCGTTGGAAGCTGTGGCTCCTCACCGTGTGCGCCATCTACCCCACCATCATCCTGCTGGCCCTGGCCACGAACCCTGTTCTGGGGGATCTGTACCTGCCGGTGCGGCTCGCTGTGCTCGTCCCGGCGGCGGCAGCGGCGATGGTCTGGCAGATCAATCCCCGACTGCAGCGGCATTTCGGAGCTTGGCTCACCAGATGACAAGCAGCCCGGCTCCGCCGCCGGTGTGCTCCGCGGAGCCCGCACACCACAGACCACTGCGCAGGCTCACGGCGCGGGGCCGCGACGAGACCCACCGCGGCGTCTCCTCACTGGAGCTCTTCTTCGACCTGTGCTTCATCGTGGCCATAGCCCAGGCAGGCGCCCAGTTGGTGCACGCCGTAGTCGAGGGCCACACGGGCGAGGGGATCCTCAACTACTTGATGATCTTCTTCGCCATCTGGTGGGCGTGGATGAACTTCACGTGGTTCGCCTCGGCTTACGACAACGACGACGTGCTGTACCGGATCATCACGCTGATCCAGATAGCCGGCGTGCTCGTCCTGACGGCAGGCGTCTCCCAGGCGTTCGAGGAACACGCCTACCCGGTCGTCATCCTGGGTTATGTGATCATGCGGTTCGCCATGACGGCGCAGTGGCTGCGCGTGGCGCGGTCGACTCAGGGCCCCGAGCGGACGATGGCACTGCGGTACGCCATCGGGCTGTGCCAGATCGGCTGGCTGGGACTACTGGCCCTGCCGGAGGCCGGCCGCCCCTGGGTCTTCCTGGTGATGGCGCTGCTGGAGATGGCCGTACCGCTGTATGCGGAGCGGGCCCATCCCACGCCGTGGCACCCCCACCACATCGCCGAACGCTACGGGCTGTTCACGCTCATCGTGCTCGGCGAGACCATCGCGGCGGCCACCGTCGCCGTGAAGTCGGGGATCGACGAGCACGAGGCCCTGGGTGAGTTGCTGCCCATCGCCGCCGGCGGACTGCTGATCATCTTCGCCGCCTGGTGGGTGTACTTCGCGGTCCCCATCCACGGGCACCTCCGGTCCAACCGGCAGTCCTTCCTCTGGGGCTACGGCCATTACCTGATCTTCGTCTCGGGTGCCGCGATCGGGGCCGGCCTGGAGGTGGCGGTGGAGCAGGCGGTGGGCGAGGCACACCTTGCGACGCTGTCGGCGACGGCAGCGGTGACGCTGCCGACAGCGCTCTTCCTGCTCACGGTGTGGGCGCTGCACTCGCGCTTCTACAAGGTGGGAATCGCCCAGCAGTCGGTGCTGCCGGCCGCGGCGCTGCTGGTGGCCGCCTGCACGTTCCTGGGTCACTGGGCGGTGCTCGCGGCGGGGCTGGTGGCGGCGCTGGCAGTGGCAGCCGGGGTGACGCTGACGGCGCTCGGGGCGAGCCCGGAGCGCGGGAGGGGCGAGGAAGGCGTCGCGGTGGCGATCCCGGCGATGTCAGGGCGTAACGGGGAGGCTAGCGAGGTGCCGCGAGTACGTCCCGAAGTACGTTCTCGAGCGTGACGCGGGCCAGCTCGTGTCTCAGGGTGTCCTCAATGCCCTCGTAGATGCCCCGCATAGCCGGCTGGATGCCGTAACCCACCACACATCCCTGGTCCGGGGTGGTGCGGTGCATCGCGAACAGCGGGCCGGGTTCCACTGCCTCGTACACGTCGAGCAGGGTCATCGACTCCAGCTCGCGCGCCAGTGACCAGCCCGCGCCCACGCCCCGTCGGGACTCCACGAGCCCGGCCCTGCGCAGCTCGCCGAGCAGCCGCCTGATCACCACGGGGTTGGTGTTCGCGCTGGTCGCGATCTGCTCGGAGGTGGCGACCTCATGGCCTTGGCGCTGGTAGAGACCGATCCAGGCCAGCGCGTGGGCGGCAATGGTCAACCTGCTGTTGGCACTCATGAACCCCTCCTCTCGGCCGCAACGCTTTATGTTACGACAACGCAGTCGTAACAGTGAATGTTGCAACAGACAGTCGTAACAATTAACGTTGCGACTGCCGGAAAGAGCCAATCAACGAGGTGAGAAGAATGAGCAAGCCACTCATGGGCAAGGTCGCCCTGGTCACCGGGGGGTCTCGCGGACTGGGAGCCGCGACCGTACGACTGCTGGCCGAGCAGGGCGCCGACGTCGCCTTCACCTACGTCAGCTCCCAAGAGCAGGCGCAGGCCGTCGTCGACGAGGTGCACGGCAAGGGAGCCAAGGCCGTCGCTTTCCAGTCCGACCAGGCGGACACGAGCCGGGCGCCGGCGCTGATCGACGACGTGGTCGCGCACTTCGGCGGCCTGGACATCCTCGTCAACAACGCGGCGATCTCCGTGGCCGGCACAGTGGACGACTCGGACGCCGACACCGCCGCCCTGGACCGGATGCACGCCACCAACTACCTCGGCGTGATCGCCGTCATCCGGGCCGCCTCCCGAGTGCTGCGCACGGGCGGCCGCATCATCACGGTGAGTTCCGGACTGGGCTCCCGGGTCGGCGCCCCCGGCCTTGCCGACTACTCGGCGACCAAGTCCGGGATCGAGAGGTACACCATGGGCGTAGCACGCGACCTCGGGCCCCGGAACATCACGGCCAACGTCGTGGAGGCCGGACTGATGGAGGGCGGCATGCAGCCGCCGGACCCCGAGACCCTCAAGGCCCTGGTCAGCTCGCTGTCCCTGCAGCGCATGGGACACCCCGACGAGATCGCCACGGCGATCGCCTTCCTGGCGAGCCCCGCCGCGTCATACGTCACGGGTGCGGTGCTGGACGCCCACGGCGGCTACAACGCCTGAACCCGAACCCCTGCCGCGCGTCCCGAAGGAGAACGCACCTTCGGGGCGCGCGCCGCCGCTGCTGGGGGCCGTGGACGGCACCTGGGAACAGGTCCTCTCCGTGTTCCTGTCAGCGGCCAACGAGGCCGCTGACATCGGCGTCGGCGTCGTGGTGTTCCTGGCCTTCGCCGCCGTCCGCCGCCGGTGCCGGCGCCGATGATCCGTCCGTCTTCGTCGCGTCGGACGTGGATTGTGCGCTGTCCGCTGGGGTGGGTGCGGGAGGCGAGTTGCTCGACGAGTCGTTCATCAGGACTGCGGCGGCCTCCGGAGGATGGCGACATGTTCCGCATGATCTTCGCCTGGGAGCTGCGGGTGTCGGCGAAGCGGATGGTTCACGCTCCGTTTGCCGGTGGGTGCGATAATTGCTGGTCAAGTGCGTGGCCGGTGGTTGGACTGCCTCGCGGGGCATAGCGAGGGACACGGCGGATGTGGGCTGAGCCAAGGACTGGCATGGGTGTCGGCCCGACTGGACTGGTCGGCCGGGAGGGCGAGCGCGCAGAGCTTGCGGCGTTCCTGGACACGGCCGGGATGGACGGAGCCGTCCTGCTGCTCACCGGTGATCCGGGCGTGGGGAAGACGGCGCTCCTGGACGCGGCCGCCGAGCTGGCGGTGGCGAAGGGGATGCGGGTCGTCCGCGGGAGCGGCGACGAGTACGAGACGGACATCAGCTTCGCGGGGCTCCATCAGCTCGTCGGCTCGCTGCCGGACGAGCTCGGTCGTCTGCCGCGTTCGACGCGGGAGGCCCTCGAGGTCGCCCTCGGTCTCGGCACCGGTCCCGCGCCGAGCCGGATCGCCGTCCTGAACGCGGCACTGTCCCTGTTCGACGAGGCCGCGAAGGAACGGCCGTTGCTCCTCGTGGTCGATGACCTCCATGCCGTCGACCAGGCGAGCCGGGCTGCGGTGGGTTTCGTCGCCAGAAGGCTGGGCGGTCGCCGCATCGGACTGCTCGGAGCAGGGCGAACGGAGTCCGACGAATCCTTCCGGTCCACCGGTCTGCCGGAGCTCAGGATCGCTCCGCTGGGTGACTCGGACGCCCTGCGACTGCTGTCCCGGCGCTTCGCCCACCTCCCCCGGCGGGTCCTTTCGACCGTGGCGCACGAGGCGCAGGGAAACCCCCTGGCTCTGCTCGAGTTCGCCGGGGCGTCCGGCGGCCAACACGGCCGAGGGACGGGGTGGACGAGCGGCCAGGGACGGGACGTGCGCGCTCTTTACGGCGTCCGCGTCGGGCGACTGCCGCACAGAACGCGCGAGGTACTGCTGCTCGCGGCTCTCGAGGGCTCCGGCGACATCGTCGTCCTTGAGGCGGCCGGCGGGCCGGGCAGCCTCGAGGAACTCGCTCCCGCGGAGCGTGACCACCTGGTCATGGTCGCGGAGAACGGCCGCGTGGTGCGCTTCAGGCACCCGTTGGTCAGGTCCGCGGTGGTCGACGGTTCCACCGGCGAGCAGCGGCGCAGCGCCCACCGTCGGCTGGCCGGCGCGCTGGGCGACCAGCCCGAGCGGCGCGGTGATCACCTCGCGAGAGCCACGACGGCGCCCGACGAGGCGGTCGCCGCCGTCGTGGAGTCGGCGGCCCGGAGCAGCCTGCGACGCGGTGACGCCGACGGCGCGATCGCGAGGCTGCGGCGCGCGGCCGAGCTGAGTCCCGACCGGACGGTCCGCAGACGCCGCCTGTCGCGTGCCGCCTACGTCGCCGCCTGGGTCGCGGGTCATCTGGAGGTCAGCCACGCGATCATGCGTGAGGTCGAGGGCGATCCGGCGGCCCGGTCGCTCTTGGCGGCCGCGACGGCCGGCTTCCTCGTGCTCGTTACGGAAGGGGACGCCGACACCGCCCACGCGCTGCTGATGGAGGCGATCGAGCAGGGGCCGATGCCGCCCGGTCCGCCGTCCGGCGAGCTGGAGACCGCGCTGTTCACCCTCACGCTCGCCAGCCAGTACTCGGGCCGGCCCGAGCACTGGCAGCCTCTGGTCGACGTCCTCGCCCGCTTCCCCGAGGCGGCGCCCGCCGCCGCGGCGTCGTCGCTGGGGCGCGTCCACCACGACCTCGGCTCCGTCACCGACGGCATGCTGCGCCGCCTGGACGAGGAGATCGCGCGGCTGAGGGACCGGAGTGACGCCGACGTGGTCATCCGCACCGCCCTGACCGCCTCGTACCTCGACCGGCTTCCGGGCTGCCGCGAGGCCGTGTCCCGGGTCATACGCGACGGCGGCGCGGTGGGGTCGAGCATGCCGGCCCTGATGTTCGTCGCGCTCGACGACCTGTACGCCGGCCGGTGGCAGCCGTCGGCCGACGCCGCGGACGAGCTCATCGCCCTGTCCGAGGAGACGGGGTACCACTTGTTCGTCCAGGTCGGGCACTACATCGCCGCGATGGCCGCGGCCCAGCGCGGCGACCTCGACGCGTGCCACCGCCACTGCGAGGCCGTCTGGGGGTGGTCGGGGCCCAGGGGACTGCGGCGGCTGGAGAACTGCGCCCACCAGGCGGCGGCCCGGGCGGCCCTCGGCGCCGCCGACTTCGAGACGGCGTTCCGGCACGCCACAGCCATCTGCGCCCCGGGTGTGCTGCCGCCGTTCAACCCCGAGGCCGTGTGGTCCGCGCCGGACCTCGTCGAGGCCGCCGTGCGCACCGGCCGGCACGCGGAGGCGCGACGGCACGCGGACGCGCTGCGCGACGCCGGTGTCGGCCACCTCTCGTCGCGGCTCGCGCTGAGCGCGGCCACGGTCACGGCGATGACATCGGCTGACGAGGACATGGCCCGGTGCTTCGAGGAGGCTCTCGCACTGCCGGGCGTCGAGCAGTGGCCCTTCGAGGCCGGCCATGCTCGTCTGGCGTACGGCGAAGCGCTTCGCCGGCAAGGACTCAACCGTGACGCCCGGGTGCAGCTGGCCGCCGCCCGCGACCGCTTCGAGGAACTCGGGGCCCGTTCGTGGGAGGCCCGGGCCGCTGCGGAACTCCGTGCCACCGGGATGACGCGGACCGGCCGGGGCAAGGCCGGTGAGGCCCTCACCCCGCAGGAGCTGGAGGTCGCCAGGCTGGCGGCGACGGGGCTGTCGAACCCGCAGATCGCGTCGCACCTGTTCCTTTCGCCGCGGACCGTGTCGTCGCATCTCTACCGGGTGTTCCCGAAGTTGGGGATCACATCGCGGGCCGAGCTCCGCGACGCACTGGAGGCGCTGCCTCCCGGGCCTCCGGCCTCCCGGCTGTGAGAGCTACCGGTCGGGTCCCGGCGCTGCCCCGGTACTGACGTGAGCGAGCCGTCGGCCGGATGTCAGTCAGCTGACGGAGGCTGTCGGCACGGCGGCCGAGCCATTCTCGTGGAGACAGCGAAACCGCCCGGTACCCGGGCGAGACCACGAGGAGCAGACCATGCCGTTCGTCACCGCCGGCGACGGAACCGACATCTTCTACAAGGACTGGGGCTCGGGCCGGCCGGTCATGTTCCACCACGGCTGGCCGCTGAGCTCGGACGACTGGGACGCCCAGCTGCTGTTCCTCGTCCAGCACGGCTACCGTGTCATCGCCCACGACCGCCGCGGGCACGGGCGCTCCGCCCAGGTCGGCCACGGGCACGACATGGACCACTACGCGGCGGACGCCGCCGCCGTGGTGGCGCACCTCGGCCTGCGCGACGTCGTCCACGTCGGCCACTCCACCGGTGGCGGAGAGGTCGCCCGGTACGTCGCCAGGCACGGTGCCGGGCGGGTCGCCAAGGCCGTCCTCATCGGAGCGGTCCCGCCGCTCATGGTCCAGACCGAATCGAACCCGGGAGGGCTGCCGGTCGAGGTCTTCGACGGTTTCCGCGAGGCCGTGGCCACCAACCGCTCCCAGTTCTACCTCGACCTCGCCTCCGGGCCGTTCTACGGGTTCAATCGCCCGGGCGCGGACATCTCCCAGGGCGTCATCCAGAACTGGTGGCGTCAGGGGATGACCGGCAGTGCGCAGGCGCACTACGACGGGATCAAGGCGTTCTCGCAGACCGACTTCACCGACGACCTCCGGGCGATCGACGTGCCCACGCTCATCATGCACGGCGACGACGACCAGATCGTCCCGATCGCCAACTCCGCCGAGATGGCGATCACGCTGGTCAAGGACGCGCGCCTGAAGGTCTACCCGGGACTGTCCCACGGCATGTGCACCGTCAACGCCGACACCGTCAACGCCGACCTCCTCGACTTCATCGACAGCTGACACCGGCCCGGTACCCACACACCCCGCCGGCACCGAACAGAAATGGAATGACCATGACCGCAACACCCACCGGATACGTGACCGTCGTCTGGGACGCGAAGGCGAAGGCGGGCAGGGAGGACGACCTCAAGGCGTTCATCACCGCCGCCGTCACCCCCTCGCGCAACGACCCCGGCAACATCGACTACGAGGCCCACGAAGTCGAGGGCCGGCCCGGCGAATTCGTCATCTACGAACGCTGGGAGACCCGCGCCCACCTCGACGCCCACCTCGCCGCGCCCCGGATGCGCGAGCTCGTCCCACAGATGCTCGAACTCCTCGACGGATCCATCGAGGACGGCATCCGCCTGCTGCGCCCGTTCCGACCCGCCCGCTAGCGCCGGACGCCCGCCGGCATCGACGCCGGCGGGCCGCACCACCGCGAACCGATCCGGCGGGTGCTCCCGGTGAACGCCCTCACTACCCACTCCCCCTGAAACCACGCCACGCCGATGCCCGGGGGGCGGGCCCACCGCTCCCCCGCCGGAACGTGCGCACCGCTCCGTATCACCGGAGCCGATCACGCAAGGAGAACCGCCGCATGACCGCCATGAAGAGCCCGATACCCGACGCGGCCCGTCAGGCCGCCGGGAGCGCGCTGCAGAGCACCCTCGTGGATCTCCTCGGGATCTCGCTGATCGGGAAGCAGGCGCACTGGAACATCGTGGGGCCTCGCTTCCGCTCCATCCACCTGCAGCTCGACGCGCTGGTGACGGTGCTCCGCGAGGCCGCCGACACGGTAGCCGAACGGGCCGCGACGCTCGGGCTCCCGCCGGACGGCCGGCCGGAGACGATCGCCTCGGCGTTCGCTCTGCCCGGCCCGAAGGACGGCTGGATACGCGACGCCGACGCCGTCGACATGATGGTCGAGACCTTGGGGGCCGCCGCCACCCGGCTGCGCGAGCGCATCGACACCACCGAGGGGGCCGACCCGGTCACCCAGGACCTCCTGATCTCGATCACCGCCGAACTCGAGAAGCAGCGCTGGATGTTCGCGGCCGAGGGCACCTTCCGCACGGGCTGAAGGGCGTAGCCACGCCCACCATCCGCGCCACGCTCGCAGGCCGCACGGCCCCGACGCCCGTCGGCGGAGCGGGCACCTGAGCCGCACGGCTGCGCGGTAAGGGCCTCCGACGCGGGCCGGAGGCCCTTACCAAGGCAAAACCGCAGGGGGCGGCAGACGAGTCGGGCTGTACGCCGGGTTCTGTCGCCCGGTCGCCTCGCGGCGGCCGGGGAGACGGCCATCCATCTAGGACCGGCATTGCTGCCGGCCTCGTGCGGTCTACCCGCGAACTCGGGCGGGCAGCCCTCGAACGTTCGCGCAGGGCCGTCTCGCGACGGCCCCTCTTGACCTTGCTCCGGGTGGGGTTTACCTAGCCGCCTGGGTCGCCCCAGGCGCTGGTGGTCTCTTACACCACCGTTTCACCCTTACCCGGGACCGAGGTCCCGGGCGGTCTGTTTTCTGTGGCACTGTCCCGCGGGTCACCCCGGGTGGCCGTTAGCCATCACCCTGCCCTGTGGAGCCCGGACGTTCCTCGGGAGGATCCGGAGATCCCCACGCGGCCGTCCGCCCGGCTCGTCTGCCGTGGGGCCCATGCTACCCGGCCGGGTCGGATGAAGTCCGCCGTGTCCAGGTGGAACGAGAACGGCTCCGGAAGGCGGACCGCCTTGCCGAACGGGACCGTGCAGTGCTGGCGGTAGTCGTCGCCCTCCGGGTCGCTGAACAGCGTCACCGAGGACTCCTCCCGGTCCACCAGCAGTACAGCGGGATCGGGCCCCTCGCGTAGCAGTGCCGCTTGGCCTCGCGGTCGGCGGCCGGCTTGGACGACGTGACCTTTACGACCAGCGCCACCCCCTCGCACGGCATCCACGGGGCCGCACCCCTGTACAGGCGCAGGGCACGGGGGGCGAACGTGCCGTCGGGAATGGCGTGGTTCTTCGGGCAGCGTCCGCCGCTCCTCAGTTTCAGGCCCTTGTTCCCGGCGAACTGCATCTGTGTACGGGAATGAGCCATCACCTGCTCCAGGATCAGCCCGATGTAGTCCTCATGATCCCCGTCCGGCGGCGGTGTCACGACGATCTCCCCCTCGATCAGCTCCGCCCGGAAGCCCCGGCGTATCCAGCGCCAGGAAGCCCTCAAGCAGGACGTCCGCCTGCGTGAGCGGTTCGTGCGGCATGGCAGACATGTCACGCCCCTTCCTCGGTCGTTCGCCGGAGTGGGCCATCGCGGAACCAGCCGTCCGTGAGATGAGATGGGAGTCGTTCCCCCGATCGTGGCACAGGACGACGTCATGACGTCAGAGGCGGCCCGACGCCAGCGCGGTGATGCCCGCCGTCCAGGCCGTGGTGACGGACTCCGGGGTGGGGAAGCGGCCGTTCAGTTCCATCACGACCATGCCGTGGGCGAAGGCCCAGGCCGCGCGGGCCAGGGGTTCGTCCGGGGCCAGGGCGCGGAAGAGGGGGGCGGCGGCGCGGTCCTCCAGGTGGTGGGGGTGGGGGCGGGACGTGGTGAGGCGGTAGAGGTGGGGGTGGGCCAGGGCGTGGGCGCGGTAGGCGGTGGCCAGGGCCGGGAAGGAGCCCGGGGCGGCCGTCTCCGCCGCTTCCAGGGCCTCGGCGGTCTCGATCAGCATCGCGTCGGCCAGCG
The DNA here is from genome assembly GCF_040632905.1 of Streptomyces sp. NPDC016469. Taxonomy (NCBI): domain Bacteria; kingdom Bacillati; phylum Actinomycetota; class Actinomycetes; order Kitasatosporales; family Streptomycetaceae; genus Streptomyces; species Streptomyces sp. NPDC016469. The sequence continues at coordinate 252,155 of NZ_JBEYCQ010000001.1, read as the reverse complement.
CGTCGACCACCGAGGACTTGTCCGGGAAGTGCTTGTAGAGGGACGGGGCCGTGATGCCCAGCAGGCCCGCGAGCCGGCGCATGGTCAGCGCCTCCGGGCCCTCCTGCTCCAGGAGCATGCGGGCGGCGGCCAGGATCTGGTGCTGGCGGGCGCGGTCGGTCACGCCGGTCCTTCCGTCGTACGGGCGCGGGGCGCGGGGGCCGAACTCGCGATCGTACGAGACGCCGTCAGGCCGGAACGAACAGGGCCTTCGCCGTGCCCGGAGCGGCCTGGGCGAGGCGGACCCGCAGGCGCTCGCCCAGGGGGAGGGGCGCGGTGCCCTCGACGCGGGCGACGATCGCCGGGGCGTCGATGTGGACGGTCCCGGTGGCCGGTTCGTTCTCCTTGACGTCCACCACGTATCCGTCGAAGACCGCGCCCACCCTGTCCCTGAGCAGCGCCGCCTCGACCAGGTCCACGGACTCCCGCTCCACCGTGTTGGCGCGCCGGGTGCCCTCCGCCATCTCCTTGGGCAGCGCGGGCAGGGCGGCGAGGACCCATTCGGGCGGGTCCCGGTCCTCGCAGGCCGCGACGCACAGCTCGGAGGCGTAGCGGTCCACGAGGCGGCGCAGGGGTGCCGTGCAGTGCGTGTACAGGTCCGCCACCGCCGCGTGCACGGCCGGGTCCGGCAGGTCGCCGCCGCCGAAGACCGTGTAGCCCGCGCCGCGCAGCAGCGTCGTGCACTCCTGGAGGAACGCCGCGTGGTCGGTGCGCCTCGGGTCGAGCGAGCGGACGACCTGGGCGTACGGGACGTGGTGCGGCCAGTCGATGTGCAGGGCCTCGGCGCTGCGGCGCAGCCGGGCCACCGCGCCGTCGGGCGCGACCGGCAGCGTCCGCAGGACGCCGGTGCCGCTCTCCGCCATCAGGTGGGCCGCCGCCATGCCGGTGAGCAGGGAGACCTGGGCGTTCCAGCCGTCGGCGGGGAGCGGAGCGCGGTACGTCAGGCCGTACGTGCCGTCGTGTTCGGTGATCTCCTGCTCGGGCACGTTGAGGGAGATGCCGCCCCGGGCCACCTCCTGCTCCTCGCGGAGCGTGCCGATGTCCCGGAGCAGCGCGAGGGGTTCCTCGGCGGTGCCCTCGTCGATCTGCCGCTGCACGCCCGCGTAGTCCAGCTTGGCGCGGCTGCGTACGAGTGCCCTGCGCACCCGGGTCGCGACCGCCGAGCCCTCCGGGTCCAGGTCGATCTCCCACAGGACCGCGGGGCGGATCCGGCCGGGCAGCAGGCTGGCGGCGTCCTCGGACAGGACCTCCGGGTGGAGCGGCACCCGGCCGTCCGGGAAGTACAGCGTCGTCACCCGGCGGTGGGCCTCGGCGTCGAGCGCGCCGCCGGGGCGCACGAACGCGGCCACGTCCGCGATGGCGTAGTGCACGCGGTAGCCGTGGGCGCGGCGTTCCAGGTGCATCGCCTGGTCGAGGTCCGTGGACGCGGGCGGGTCGATGGTGAGGAACGGGATGTCCGTCGCGTCCGCGTGCCCGGCGAGCTCCGGGCTCCGCGCCGCGTCCGCCGCCTCGGCGAGCACGTCGGGCGGGAAGTCGTCGGGGAGCGACAGCTCGGTGCGGAGGCCGCGCAGGGCCGCCCGCAGCGGGGTCTCGGCTGCGCCGGTCATGTGCAGATGGCGGCGGGGCATGGTCCCGAGCGTAGGACGGGGTGCGGAGCGCGGCATTCCGAGAGGGCTTCGTGCCCGTACGGTGTGCCCTTCCGCCCCCGTACGCTGGCCGGGGCGTCCGCGCGGTCCGCACACCGCCGGCGCCTCTTCCCCGTACGTACGAAGGAGAACCGCCGTGCTCGTGCTGTTGCCGCCCTCCGAAGGAAAGGCCGCCTCGGGGCGCGGGGCACCCCTGAAGCCCGAGTCGTTGTCGCTGCCCGGTCTCGCCGGGGCGCGGGCCGAGGTGCTGGACGCGCTGGTGGAGCTGTGCGTGGCCGACGAGGAGAAGGCGCGGGAGGTGCTGGGGCTCAGCGAGGGGCTGCGGGGCGAGATCGCGAAGAACGCGGAGCTGCGGACGGCGGGGACGCGGCCGGCCGGGGAGCTGTACACGGGTGTCCTGTACGACGCCCTCGGCCTGGACTCGCTCGGCACGGCCGCCCGCCGCCTCGCCGGGAAGTCGCTGCTGGTGTTCTCCGGGCTGTGGGGCGCGGTGCAAATGGGCGACCGGATTCCGCCGTACCGCTGCTCGATGGGCGTGAAGCTGCCGGGGCTCGGCGCTCTGGGGGCGTTCTGGCGTACGCCCATGGCGGAGGTGATGCCGGAGGCGGCGGGCGACGGGCTCGTGCTGGATCTGCGCTCGTCCGCGTACACGGCCGCGTGGAGGCCGAAGGGGGCGGTCGCGGAGCGCACGGCGAGCGTGCGGGTGCTGCACGCGCAGATCGTGGACGGGGTGGAGAAGCGGTCCGTGGTCAGCCACTTCAACAAGGCCACCAAGGGCCGCATGGTGCGCGACCTGCTGCTCGCGGGTGCCCGGCCGGCCGGTCCCGCCGAGCTGGTGACCGCCCTGCGGGACCTCGGGTACAGCGTCGAGGCCGAGGCGCCTGCCCGGGCGGGGCGCCCGTGGCAGCTCGACGTGGTCGTCACGGAGATCCACTAGCCGCACGTTGCACCCTCTGCAACGCTCGTTGCGCCATGTGGCGCGCGCGGGCAGGATGGGCGCATGACCTCCTCCGTGCTGGACCTCGCCCCCGTCGTGCCCGTCGTCGTCCTGGAGGACGCCGCCGACGCGGTGCCGCTCGCCCGGGCCCTGGTCGCGGGCGGTCTTCCGGCGATCGAGGTGACCCTGCGCACCGCCGCCGCCCTGGACGCGATCCGGGCGATCGCGGCGGAGGTCCCGGACGCGGTCGTCGGGGCGGGCACGATGATCTCGGCGCGCAACGTGGCGGACACCGTGGCGGCGGGGGCCCGGTTCCTGGTCAGCCCCGGCTGGACCGATGCGCTGCTGGACGCGATGAAGGGGTCCGGGCTGCCGTTCCTGCCGGGCGTCTCGACCACGTCCGAGGTGGTCGCACTGCTGGAGCGCGGGGTGACCGGGATGAAGTTCTTCCCGGCCGAGGCGGCGGGCGGCACGGCCTACCTCAAGGCCCTCTCCGCCCCGCTCCCCCAGGCCCGGTTCTGCCCGACGGGCGGGATCTCGGCCGCCTCGGCGCCCTCGTACCTGGCGCTGCCCAACGTCGGCTGCGTGGGCGGGAGCTGGATGGTTCCCGGGGACGCGGTCGCGGCCCGGGACTGGGCGCGCGTGGAGCGGCTCGCCGCCGGGGCGGCGGCGCTGAGGGGATGAGCGGTGCGGCGGGAGAACCCGTCGCACATCGCCATGCATGCTCCCCGGTATTCGGGGCACGACCCTTGGTAGGGGACGTAGCCCGCATGCCGGGTGACCCGGGTTCCGGCCGGTAATCCCCCGACCCGCCGGAACCGCCTCGGCCCCATCGGTCCTCCCCCCGACCGGTGGGGCCGACTGCTGTCCCGGGGCCGTCAGCGCAGGTGGGACGTGTCGTTCAGCAGGCGTACGGAGGCGTTGCCGTCGGCGTAGTACGCGACGGACGAGACGGACGCCGCCGAGAGCTCCATCCGGAACAGCGCCTCCGGGGGCGCTCCCAGGGCGAGCCGGACCAGGGTCTTGATCGGGGTGACGTGCGTGACGACGAGGACCGTGCGGCCCGCGTACCGCGTGACGAGGCCGTCCCGGGCGACCGCCACGCGGCGGGCGACCTCCGTGAAGCTCTCGCCGCCGCCCGTGGGGGCCGCGTCCGGGGAGGCGAGCCAGGCGTCCAGGTCGTCCCCGTACCGCTCCCTGACCTCGCCGAACGTGAGCCCTTCCCAGGCCCCGAAGTCCGTCTCGCGCAGCCCGTCCTCGACACGGACCTCCAGGCCCAGCCGGGCCGCGACCGCGCCGGCCGTCTCGCGGCAGCGGCGCAGCGGTGAGCTGACGATCTCCTGCACCGTGCCCCGCGCCGCGAACGCCGAGGCCGCCCGCTCGGCCTGGTCCAGACCGGCCGGGGAGAGCGCGGGATCGGTGCCCCCGCTGCCGGAGAACCGCTTCTGCGGGGTGAGGGCCGTCTCGCCGTGCCGCAGCAGTACGAGGGTGGCGGGCGCGCCCAGGTCGGGCACCGAGCCCCAGCCCATTTGGGGCGTGAGGGGGTCGGAGGCGGGCGGTGCGGCCGCCGTCTCCGGGGAACGGGAGGCGTCCAGGGCGGCCGTGGACGCCGAGGGCTCCCACCGGCCGCCGCGCCGGCCCGCGTCCATCGCCTCATTGGCCAGCCGGTCGGCGTGCTTGTTCCGCTCGCGCGGGATCCACTCGTACGTGATGTCCGCACCCGGCAGGACCGCCGCCGCCTCGGCCGCGAGCGGCTTCATGTCCGGATGCTTGATCTTCCAGCGCCCGGACATCTGCTCCACGACCAGCTTGGAGTCCATCCGGACGCTCACCCGGACCCCGGTGCCCACCGGACCGTCGGCGAGCAGCGCGCCCACCGCGCGGAGGCCCGCGACGAGGCCCTTGTACTCGGCGACGTTGTTGGTCGCGACGCCGATGTACTCGGCGGTCTCGGCCAGCGTCTCGCCGGTGTCCGGGTCGATGACGACCGCGCCGTAGCCGGCGGGGCCCGGGTTGCCCCGGGAGCCGCCGTCGGCCTCGATCACGAACCGGCGCGGCAGGCTCACTACAGGCCCGAGTCGGCGGTGCGGACCAGGATGCGGCGGCAGTTCTCGCAGCGCAGCACCGTGTCGGGGGACGCGGCCTTCACGTCGTTGATCTCGGTGATGTTGAGCTCCAGGCGGCAGCCCTCGCAGCGGCGCTGGTAGAGGCGGGCGGCGCCCACCCCGCCCTGCTGGGCGCGGAGCTTGTCGTACAGCTTCAGCAGGTCGGCGGGGACCGAGCCGGCGACGACCTCGCGCTCCTTGGTGACCGAGGCGGCCTCCGTGTCGAGCTCCTGGGTCGCGGCGTCGCGGCGGGCGGTGGCGTCGTCCACCTTGGCCTGCACGGCGGCGACCCGGTCGGTCAGCTCGGCGACGCGCTCCTGGGCGGACTCGCGGCGCTCCATGACCTCCAGGACGATGTCCTCCAGGTCGCCCTGGCGCTTGGCGAGCGAGGCGATCTCGCGCTGGAGGCTCTCCAGGTCCTTCGGCGAGGTGACCGCGCCGGAGTCCAGACGCTGCTGGTCGCGCGCGGCGCGCTGGCGGACCTGGTCGACGTCCTGCTCCGCCTTGGTCTGCTCGCGGGCGGTGTCGCTCTCCTCGGTGGTCGAGGCGACGAGCAGGTCGCGGAGCTGGGCGAGGTCGGCCGTCAGCGACTCGATCTCGGCGTGCTCGGGCAGGGAACTGCGGCGGTGCGCGAGCTGGGAGAGGCGCTGGTCGAGCGCCTGGACGTCGAGAAGTCGGATCTGGTCGGCGGGCGCGGCGTTCAGTTGGGGGCTCCAGAAGAGTGGTGGGCGGTCCAGGGGTCGGTGACCTGCTTCGAGACGTGGACCCTCAGGTCCCATCCGAGGCGGTCGGAAATCGCTTCGAGCTGTGCCGCGGCCTGCTCGCACCACGGCCACTCGGTGGCCCAGTGTGCGGCATCGACCAGGCCGAGCGGTGAGTGCTGGGTGGCCTCGGAGGCCGGGTGGTGGCGCAGGTCGGCGGTGAGGAAGGCGTCCACGCCGGCGGCGCGCACCGCGTCGAAGAGGCTGTCGCCCGATCCGCCGCTCACCGCGACGGTGCGCACGAGCGCGTCCGGGTCGCCCGCGAGGCGGACGCCCTGCGCGGTGGCGGGCAGCCGGGCGGCGGCGCGGGCGGCGAACGCGCCCAGGGTCTCGGGGTGGTCGAGCACGCAGATCCGGCCGAGCCCCCGGTGGCCCGCCGGGTCCGTCGGGTCCGGCACGAGGGGGCGCTCGACGCGCAGGTCGAGGGCGGCGGCCAGGGCGTCGGAGACGCCGGGGTCGGCGGTGTCGGCGTTGGTGTGGGCCACGTGCAGCGCGATGCCGTCGCGGATCAGCGTGTGCACGACGCGGCCCTTGAAGGTGTCCGCCGCGACCGTCGTCGTACCGCGCAGGTAGAGCGGGTGATGGGTCACGATCAGCTGCGCGCCCAGCCTCTTCGCCTCGTCGGCGATCTCCTGGACGGGGTCGACGGCGAAGAGCACCCGGTGGACCTCGGCGTCCGGATCACCGCAGACGGTGCCGACCGCGTCCCATCCCTCGGCCCGCTCGGGCGGCCAGAGGGCGTCGAGCTCGGAGATGACTTCAGACAGACGGGGCACGGAGGAAAGGCTACCTGCCCGCCGCGCCCCGGGAAGCCCCGGGAACGGGCCGCCCGCGACTCGGCCCCGTACAGCACACGCACCCCCGGCAGCACAGCGAAATCCGGCCATCACCACCCTTATGTGTGAAGTGGGAGAGGTCGTGTTGTTCGGCTGGAAGTGCGAAAACTAGCTTCGGTTGCCGGAGGTGATGAGTCGATGACTGCCTGTGCCATCGAGGACGGGACCACGACGGGTGACGGCGGGTCGGCGGAGCCGGAACCGGAGCCCGATCCGGGCGGCCCCGCGGGGGCCGCCGGGGAGACCGGCCCGACGGAGGGTGCCCCGGCGCCGGAGGTTCCCGCACCGTCCGCCGCGGCCGAGGCGGACGCGCCCGCCGAAACGGTTCTGCCCGCCTTCACGCTCACCGCGGACGGCGCTTACGGCGCCCGGCTCACCGCCGCCCCGGTGCCCGCCGCCGACACCGCCTGGTATGCCGAGCGCTGGACGCTCGACGGGCCCGAGCCGTACGCCGTGCCGCTGCCCACCGATCAGCCGGAGGAGGCGGAGGCGCAGGTGGTGCCGCTCGCCGACGGGCGGGTGCTGATCCGGCGGCGGGTCGCGGAGCGGCACACCTTCTCGCTGCTCTACCCGACCGGCCCCGGCACCGGCGAGCTGCTGCTCGGGGCCGTCGAGCGGGACGCGCTCACCCTGCTGCCGCCGTCGCCGGACGGGGCGAGCGCGTACGCCCTCGCGGTCGGCGCGTACTCCACGGAGCTGTGGCGCGTGGCGGGCGGGGCGGCCGGACCCGCGCGGATCGCGGACCTGCCGGGACGCTGCTCCGGCGGCGTCTGGCTGGACCGGGCGGGCCGGCTGCTCGCCCTGGACCGGGAGCCGGCCGGGGGCGGCCCGGTGAAGACGGTCGCGGTGGACCTGGGACGGGGCGCCGAGATGACGCCGCTGCTCCAGATCACGCCGGACAGCGACGACCGGCTGCTGCTCGCGGACCCGGACAGCGGGCTGCTGCTGATCCGCTCGGACGCGCCCGGCCGCGACCGGCTCGGCTGGGGGGTCCTCGGCAGCTGCCTGCCGGTGCGGTTCCCCGAGTGCCTGCGGCCACCGGACTGCTCGGTGGAGCCGTTCGCCGTGCAGCCGGGGCAGACGCTGATGCCGGAGAGCTGTGCGGTGGCCCTCCGGATCGACGGGGCGGCGGGCAGCTGGATCGGCCTGTGGCGCCCGTCGGGCCGCCGGCTGCACCAGCTCGCGGCGCCCGGGGGCTGGCTGGCGGGCAGCGGGGTCTGGTCGCGCGACGGGGTGCTCAAACTCCCGTACGCGGACGGGGACACGGCGTGCGCGGTGGCCCTGCTGGAGATGCCGGAGGAGGCGGAATGCGCGGGCGATGCAAGTGGGAGGCAACCTTCCGCGCCATCGGTGAATCCTCCAGTGTGTACACCGGTCCCTCTGGGGCAGGCGCCTCTCGTGGGGCGTACGGCCCCTGGCTGAGCTGGGGCCGGGCTCACGCACCGTGCGCCCCGGTCACCGAACGTGACCTTTCCGGGCGGGCGGCGGCGTGACGCTCCGGTTGGCACACACGTAAGCGATCACAACGGGGTGACTTCCCACATGTCTGAAGCCCGCATCGAAACGACCCAGACGTTCCCGCCGGGGGCGGACGCGCAGCGGGGCGACGCCGGCGGCTCCGGAAAGCACCGAGGGGGTGTGGCGACGGACGACACGGCGGCGACTCCGGCCGGCCGCCATCGCCGCCCCGACGGGGAGAGCGGCGCGGCAGCGGCCTGACCGCCGCCGGTCGAGGAGGGGAAAGCGGCGCCCCCGCCGCCCGGGACGGCCTCCCGGGCGGCGGGGGCGCCGCCTGTCCGCCCTGGACGCGACCGGACGCGGACCCTCCGGGTCCGCGATGACAAATGTCATGGTGGACCGCGTACATATACATCTGCCGCCGCATGCTCACGCTGCGTAACGTCGTAGACATGACGCAGACAAGGGACGACGGGGCCGCGGTGGTCTTCACCGGGGCGGTGAAGACGTTCGGCCGGGCCGGGCGGAGCGTACGGGCCGTCGACGGGATCGACGTGCGGATCGGGCGCGGCGAGACCGTGGCCCTGCTCGGCCGCAATGGCGCGGGGAAGTCCACCACCATCTCGCTGCTGCTCGGTCTTGACGAGCCGGACGAGGGCGCCGTGCGGGTCCTGGGCCGCTCCCCCGGGCAGGCGGTGCGGGCCGGGCTGGTCGGCGCCATGCTCCAGGAGGGCCGGCCGATACCGAGGGTGACCGTGCGCGAGCTGGTCGCCTTCGTCGCCTCGACCTACCCGCGTCCGCTGCCGGTCGCCGAGGCGCTGGCCCTGGCGGGCGTGGCGGAGTACGCGGACCGGCGCATCGACAAGCTCTCGGGCGGCCAGACCCAGCGGGTGCGGTTCGCCGTCGCGCTGGCCGGCAACCCCGAGCTGATCGTGCTGGACGAGCCGACCGCCGCCCTGGACGTGGCGGGGCGGCGCGCGTTCTGGGACTCGATGCGGGCCTACGCCCGGCGCGGCAACACCGTGCTCTTCTCCACCCACTACCTGGAGGAGGCCGACGAGAACGCGGACCGGATCGTCGTCATCGACCGGGGCCGGATCGTCGCGGACGGCAGCGGCGAGGCGATCAAGGACGCGGCCGGGCACAGCCAGGTCTCCTTCGACCTCGCGGGCCGCTCCACCGAGGGCCTGGACCGGCTGCCCGGTGTCGTCGCCGTCGAGGTGACCGGCGACCGCGCCCTGCTGCGCACCGACGACTCGGACGCGACGGTCGTGGAGCTGGCCCGGCTGGGCCTGGTCCGCGGCCTCCAGGTCTCCCGGGCCACGCTGGAGACCGCCTTCCTGGCGCTCACCGCACCCGGGGAGCCCGCACCGGGCGACACCGCGCCGCCCGGGGACACCGCACCCGCGAGGACCGCGCCCAGGACCGAGAAGGAGACCGTCTGATGTTCCGTTACATCCTGCTCGAAATGCGCCGGACCCTGCGCGACGCCGGATTCCTGATCTTCGGCACGGGTATGCCGGTGATGATGTACCTGCTCTTCACCAACATCGGTGACGGCAGCGCCGACGGCTGGAAGACCGCGTCCATGGTCGGCATGGCCGCGTACGGCGCGCTCGGCTCCGCGATGTCGATCGGCACGGGCGTCGCGTCCGACAAGTCCCTCGGCTGGCTCCAGCAGTTGAGGGTCACCCCGCTCTCCCCCTCGCACGCGGTGGTGGGCCGGGCGGTCAGCGGATCGGTGACCGTGCTGCCGGTGATCCTGACCGTGCTGCTGGCCGGCGCCCTGATCAACGGGGTGCGGATGGCGGCCTGGCAGTGGGCGGTGCTGGTGGTGCTGCTGTGGATCGGCGCGCTGCCCTTCACCCTGCTCGGCCTGGGCAACGGCTACCGGCTGACCCCGCAGGGCACCGGCGTCGCCAACGTCGCCTGCCTGATGGGCTTCGGAGTCGTCGGCGGGCTGTGGTTCCCGCTGGAGATGCTGCCCGGGTGGCTGCGCTCGGTCGGCCGGTTCACCCCGGCCAACCGGTTCGCGGACCTGGGCTGGGCGACGACCGACGGGCACGCGCCGGGCGCCATGACCATGGGCGTGCTCGCCGTCTGGCTCCTGCTGTTCGGCGGGTACGCGGTGATCTCGTACCGTCGGTCCGCCAGGACCGTGTGACGGGAGCGAACATGCCGGGGACCGGACGACCATCGTTCAAGGAGCGCCGCCGGATGCGGAAGGAGGGCCGCAGGCCGGGACCGCCGTCGCCGTACGCCCTGCTGCCGTGGCTGCTGATGGGTCTCGGCGCCTTCTCCAACCTCTTCCAGGGCGAGACCCCCACCCCGTGGATCGCCGGCGCCGGCCTGCTGGCCTTCAACTCCCTCTACATCTCGGTGGTGTTCCGGGGCTTCACCAAGGAGAAGCGCGAGAGCCCGGTGACCTACGTCCTGCTGGGCGCGCTGGCCGCGGTCACCTTCGCGCTGGCCATCGGTTACGGGGGCAGCTGGCTGCTGTTCTTCCCGCTGCTCTCGCTGGCCGCCGGCACGGTCCTGCGCCACCGCCTGCTGGCGGTGGGGCTGCTCGGGCTCGCGGTCGCCGCGTGCGCGGTCGCGGTCTGGCGGGACGACAGCGCCTCGCCGCCGTGGACGCTGGGGTACGGGACGTTCATCTCCGGTGCCGTGACGTCGGCGATCCTCCGGCTGGCGGAGACCGTGACGGAACTGCGCGCCACCCGCCAGGAGCTGGCCCGGGCCGCCGTCGAGCGGGAGCGGCTGCGCTTCTCGCGCGACCTGCACGACCTGCTGGGCCACACGCTCTCGGTCATCGTGGTGAAGTCGGAGGCCGCGCGCCGGCTCGCCCCGCGCGACATGGACGCGGCGCTGTCCCAGGTCGCCGACATCGAGTCCGTCGGGCGCCAGGCGCTCACCGAGATCCGCGAGGCCGTCACCGGCTACCGCGAGGGGAGCCTCGCGACCGAGCTGGACCGGGCCAGGTCCGCGCTGACCGCCGCCGGGATCGAGCCGGTCGTCCGGCGCTCCGGGCCGCCGCTCGCCCCGCAGGCCGAGGCGCTGCTGGGCTGGGTGGTGCGGGAGGCCGTCACCAACGTGGTGCGGCACTCCTCGGCGACGCGCTGCGTGTTCGAGGTCAGCGGGACCGGCGAGAAGGTCCGGCTCACGGTGACCGACGACGGCCGGGGCGAGCGTGAGGGCCCCGCGCCCATCCCGGGCATCGGCGGCACCGGTCTGAAGGGGCTCACCGAACGGCTCGCGGCGGCGGGCGGCTCCCTGGTGGCGGGCCCCGGCCCGGACGGCGGCTTCGTGGTCACGGCCGAACTCCCGGTGGACGCGGGCGGCGAGGGGGACGGCGACGCCGACGCGACGCCGGCCCCCGGAGCGGGGGACGACCCGGCCTGCTCGCCTACCCTGGGCCGGTGAACGAGATGCCTCAGGAGCACCCCCCGGCCACGTCCGTCCGCGTCCTGCTCGCCGAGGACCAGGGGATGATGCGCGGCGCGCTCGCCCTGCTGCTCGGGCTGGAACCGGACATCGAGGTGGTGGCCCAGGTGGGCGCGGGCGACGAGATCGTGGCGGCCGCGCTGGCGTCCCGGCCGGACGTGGCGCTGCTGGACATCGAGCTGCCGGGGCGCAGCGGCCTGGACGCGGCGGCCGATCTGCGCGAGGAGGTCCCGGACTGCCGGGTGCTGATCCTCACCACCTTCGGGCGGCCGGGTTATCTGCGTCGGGCGATGGAGGCGGGGGCGGCGGGCTTCCTGGTGAAGGACGGCCCGGTCGAGGACCTGGCCCAGGCGATCCGCCGGGTGCTCGCCGGGGAGACGGTGGTCGATCCGGCGCTGGCCGCCGCCGCGCTCAGCTCGGGGCCGAGTCCGCTCACCGCGCGGGAGCGGGACGCGCTGGTCGCGTCGGCGGACGGGGCGACGGTCGCCGACATCGCCGCGAAACTGCATCTGTCGGAGTCCACGGTCCGCAACTACCTGTCGTCGGCGATCGGCAAGACGGGCACCCGCAACCGCATGGAGGCAGTGCGCGCGGCCCGGCAGCAGGGCTGGCTCTGACCGCACCGGCGCATCGTCCGTACCGTCACCACCCGGGGGGGGCCGACCACTTCATGCCGTCTCGAATATCCGTGCTCCGGCGCGCTGTTCCGCTCTGGCTCGTGCCGGCGCTCTGGACACTGGGCCTCGGGCTCTGGGGGCTCTCCCGGCAGGACAGCCTGTGGCGGGACGAGGCGGCGACCTGGCAGGTGGCGCTGCGGTCCGCCACCGAGATACGGCTGGTGCTGGGCCACGTCGACGCGGTCCACGGGCTCTACTACCTGCTGATGCACGGGCTCTTCGACTGGTTCGGGCCGACGACCACGACCCTGCGGCTGCCCTCCGTGCTGGCCATGGCGGTGGCGGCGGCCTGCGTGACGGCCATCGGGGAGCGGCTGGCCGGAAGAGGGGCGGGCCTGGGCGGCGGAATGGCGCTCTGCCTGCTGCCGGCCGTGCAGTTCTACCTCCAGGAGGGCCGTCCGTACGCGCTGGTCGCGGCAGGCGCCGGGGTCTCGACGCTGCTCCTGGTGACGTTGCTCGACGGGCGCGAGGGGTGGGGGCGCTGGACGGCGTACGCGGGCACGGTGCTGGTCTGCGCGCTGCTGAACTGGTTCTCGCTGCTGATCCTGCCCGCGCACGCGGCGACGCTGACGTGGACCGGGGCCGGGCGCCGGGTGTGGGCGCGCTGGACGGCGGCCTCGGGGGCGGCCGCGGCGGGGGCGCTGCCGCTGATCCTGTACACCTCGGGCCAGTCCGGGCAGGTGTCCTGGATACCGCCGCTGACCTGGCACATGATGATCGGCCCCGCGGCGCTCCTGGCGATCGGCGGTCTCGGGGCCCTGGCGGACCGGCCGGGCGGGCGCCGGCTCTCGGTCGCGTCGGTGGGGCTGCCGCTGCTTGCGGTCCCCCAACTCGCCCTGGCCGCCGTCTCGCTGGAGAAGCCGCTGTTCCTGGACCGTTACATACTCTTCAGCCTGCTCGGCCTGGCGCTGCTCATCGGCTCCTTGCTGGGGGCGGCGGTCCGGGCGGTGGCGCCCCGGTTCCCGGCGGCGTCGCGGTGGCTCGTGCCCGTGCTGCTCACCTGCGCGGTGGCGGCGCTGCTGCCGCAGTCGCTGGCCAAGCGGGCGCCGTCCAGCCGGGTGGACGACGTGCTGGCCATGACGGCGGACGTGCGCCGGCTGAAGGAGCCGGGCACCGCGGTGGTGTTCCTGCCCGGCGCCCGGCGCGACGCGAAGCTGGTCTCGCCCGGGGCGTTCACCGGTCTGCGCGACATAGCGCTGGCCCGGGGCCCGCGCGCGTCGGGGACGCTGAACGGGGTGGAGGCTTCCCCGGCCCGGATAAGGGACGCGATGCTCGCCCAGCGCCGGATACTGCTGGTCACGGACGCGCCGGGGGCGGCGCGTCCGGAGAACGGGCGGCGGGAGAGGGCGAAGGCGGCCGTCCTGAAGAACTACTTCACCGTGATCGAGGACGAGCGGGTGCGGGGGCGTCGGGTGACGCTGTACGCACGGAAGTGAGCCGTTCCGGCCGGTGGCGCGGGAGCCACAGCAGCATCAGCAGCAGGCCCGCGAGCAGGACGACGCCCGCCGTGCGGAAGGCCAGCGCGTAGCCGGCGGTGAGGGCGGCCGGGTCCGCCCCGTCCCCGGTGCGGGCGGCGGCGACCGTGGAGAGCACGGCGAGGCCGAGGGCGCCGCCCATGGTGCGCGAGGTGTTGACGAGCCCCGAGACGAGCCCGGCCTCCCCCGGCGCCGCCCCCGACGTGGCCAGCGAGGCGAGCGGGGTCGAGGCGAGCCCCGCACCGGCCATCATGAGCACGCCGGGCAGGCAGACCGCGGTGAGGTAGGAGCCGTGCGCGGTCATCGTGGACTGCCATCCGAAGCCGGCCGCGGTGACGGCGGTACCGATCAGCGCGAGGTTCTTCGCCCCGACGCGGGCCATCAGCCGGGGCGCGCTCTTGGAGCCGAGCACCACGGCGAGCGAGGACGGCATCAGGGCGAGCCCGGCCTCCAGCGCGCTGTAGTCCAGCACGTTCTGCGCGTACACCGTCATGAAGTACCACATGGAGAACGTGGCCGAGCCGATGACGAGCATCGCCACGTTCGCCGACGCCACCGCCCGCGCCCCCAGCACCCGCAACGGCATCAGGGGCTTCGCCGTACGCGTCTCCACGAGGGCGAACAGGGCGAGCAGCACGGGTCCGCCGAGCAGCGGGACCAGGGTCGCGGCGGAGGTCCACCCCGCCTCCTCCGTCTGCACGATGCCGTACGCCACGGAGGCGAGGCCCGCCGTGACGAGGACGGCGCCCAGCAGGTCGGCGCGGCTGCGCCCGCCCGTGCGGCCCTCCGCGAGCCAGAGGGCGGCGGCGGTCAGCACAAGGACCCCGATGGGCACGTTGATCAGCAGCACCCAGCGCCAGGACAGCGTGTCGGTGAGCACGCCGCCGACGAGTCCGCCCGCCGCGCCGCCGCCCGCGCCGACCGCCATCCAGGTGCCGATGGCCTTCGCGCGGGCCGGGCCCTCGGGTACGGCGGCGGTGAGCAGGGTGAGGGTGGCCGGGGCGAGGACGGCCGCGCCGAGCCCTTGCGCGGCGCGGGCGGCGAGCAGCTGCCAGCCCTCCTGGGCGAGCCCGCCGGCCAGCGAGGCGGCGGTGAACAGGCCGAGGCCGACGAGGAACATCCGCTTGCGGCCGTACAGGTCGGCGGCGCGCCCGCCGAGCAGCATGAACCCGGCGAAGGCGATCGAGTACGCGTTGAGCACCCATTGGAGCCCGGTGGAGCTGAGCCCGAGGTCGGTGCGCATCGACGGGAGGGCCACATTGACGACGGACACGTCGAGCACCACGAGGAACTGCCCGACGCAGGCGGCGAGGACCACCGCCCAGGTGCGGGCGGCGTTCCGCTCGGTGGGCGGTACGGGCATCGAGAGGTCGGCCATGGGCGTCATACTCGCAGCCCCTGTGTGCCTCGTACATCGGTTTCAGGTCCGGTCGGCCTCGGTCCAGCGGCGTAGGCCGGAAAGCGAATTGACGTGACGTCAGGCCCGTCCGGTACGCGCCCCGCGCGCGGCCGGGCCGGATTCGCACCCCGCACCCCGGAATACGCCGTAGCCGAGGAAGGTTCACCCTGCACAGACTTGGCGGTCGGTGCTGCCCGCGGCACCGACCGTAACCGTACGCACCGCCCCACTCCTCACTGCTGCCCGGAGGCCGCACGCATGCCACAGACGACGCACGAACAGCCCGGCGCGGAGCTTCCTGATCCGCGCGCGAAGGCGGGCCGGGGGATCGTCCCCGTGCTGGCCTTCGCGGGTATCACCGTCGCCGTGATGCAGACCCTGCTCGTCCCCGTCATCAAGGATCTGCCCGCCCTTCTGCACACCGCCCCCTCCAACGCGACCTGGGTGATGACCGCCACCCTGCTCGCCGGAGCCGTCGCCACCCCGATCATGGGGCGGCTCGGAGACCTGTACGGCAAGCGCGGGATGCTGCTGGCCAGCCTGGCCGTGATGGTGGTCGGCTCCCTGATATGCGCCTTCACCGACGACCTCGTCGTCATGATCGTGGGCCGCGCCCTCCAGGGCTTCGCGATGGGCGCGATCCCGCTGGGCATCGGCATCATGCGCGACGAGCTGCCGCGCGAGAAGCTGGGTTCGGCGATGGCGCTGATGAGTTCGTCCATCGGGGTGGGCGGCGGACTCGCGCTGCCGGCCGCCGCGCTCGTCGCCCAGCACACCGACTGGCACGCCCTCTTCTTCGGCTCGGCCGGGCTCGGCGTGCTGGCCATGGCGCTGACCGTGTTCGCGGTGCCCGAGACCACGCTGCGCGCCCCCGGCCGGTTCGACACCGTCGGCGCGCTCGGCCTCTCGCTCGGTCTGGTGCTCCTGCTGCTGCCCATCACCAAGGGCTCCGACTGGGGCTGGGCCTCGCCCACCACGCTCGGCCTGCTCGCCGCGTCGCTGGTGGTGCTGGTGCTGTGGGGACTGTTCGAGCTGCGCAGCGAAGCCCCGCTGGTCGATCTGCGGACCACGGCCCGCCGCGAGGTGCTGCTGACCAACCTGACCTCGATCATGGTCGGCGTCGCCTTCTACGCCGTCTCGCTGGTCCTGCCCCAGCTGCTCCAGCTGCCCGCCTCCACCGGGTACGGCCTCGGTAAGTCGATGGTCGTCGCCGGGCTCTGCGTGGCCCCGCTGGGCCTGACGATGATGTTCGTCGCCCCGCTGTACGCCCGGATCTCCGCCCGCAGGGGCCCGAAGGTCTCGCTGATCCTCGGCATGCTGATCATCGCGATCGGTTACGGGGCCGGGCTCGGCCTGATGAGCGCCGCCTGGCAGACCGTGGTCATCGCGGTCCTCCTCGGCGCCGGCATCGGGCTCGCCTACTCCTCGCTGCCCGCCCTGATCATCGGCGCCGTCGACGCCTCGGAGACCGGCGCCGCCAACGGGCTCAACACCCTGATGCGCTCCATCGGCACCTCGGTGTCGAGCGCGGTGATCGGCATGGTCCTGGCCCACACCTCGACCCGGATGGGCGCGGTCGAGGTGCCCACGATGAAGGGCTTCCGGATCTCGTTCCTCATCGCGACGGGCGCCGTGGTCGCCGGTCTCGTCCTGGCCTCGTTCCTGCCGTCCCGGCGCACGGCCACCGCGCCGGTACTGCTGGCGAGCAGCGAGGGCGACGAGGCGGCCCGGCGCGCCGCCGAGGACGCCGAACCGCTGCCCCTGCCGGCGCCGGAGGGCTTCCGCGGCCGGGTGCTGGACGCGGAGGGGGCCCCGGTCGCCGGGGCCAATGTGACCCTGATCGACCGGCAGGGCCGGCAGGCGGGGCTCACCGCCGCGGACGCGCTCGGCCGCTGGGCGCTGGCCGCCCCGGAGGCCGGCACGTTCGTCCTGGCGGCGTCGGCGACCGGCCACGCACCGCGCGCCTGCCCGGCCGCCTGCCCGGCGAACGGCGGCCCCGTCGACACCGACCTCGTGCTGGGAGGTGTCAGCGCGCCGGGGCGTCGAACCGCGGTTCGGTCCTGAGCAGCCAGGACACGTCCGTCCCGGCCGCCAGTTCCCGGGGCTCGGCGCCCCGCGTGAACAGGCGGGTGGGGTGGGCGCCCTCGACCCGGGCGGTCTCGTCCTCGACGCGGAGCCAGGTGCCCTCGCGCAGGCCGAGGACCGGGACGTCGTTCTCCTCCAGGAATTCGGTGAGCCGTTCCTCGCGGGTCTCGCCCTTGTGGGTGCCGGCCGGGTCCGGGTCCAGGTAGTGCGGGTTGATCTGGAACGGGACGAGGCCCAGGGCCGCGAAGGACGGCGGCTGCACGATGGGCATGTCGTTGGTGGTCCGCAGGGTGGGCGCCGCCATGTTGGTCCCGGCGCTCGCCCCCATGTACGGCAGCCCGGCGCGCACGGCGTCCGCGACGGCCTCGCGCAGCCCGGTCCGGTGCAGCGCGCCGAGCAGCCGGAAGGAGTTGCCGCCGCCGATGAACACCGCGTCGGCGTCCTTCAGCGCGGCGGCCGGCTGGGCGTGCTCGTGGACACCGCGCACGGTGATCCCGGCCGGTTCCAGGGCGCCGCGGACGCGCGCGGTGTACGTGTCGTGGTCGGCGAGCGCGTACGGCACGAAGGCCAGCCGGGCACCGGCGGGCAGGAACGCGGTGACCGTGTCCAGGGCGTGTTCCAGGTAGCCGCGGCCGTACTGGGTGGAGTTGGAGAGCAGGAGCAGGTGCACGGGGTTCCTCTCGGGGGTCTTCGGTTCAGGCGGACGGGGTGCGGCGCGCTCGCGGCTTCGGGCGCTGCGGCGGGTGGGTGAGGCGCTTCTCCAGCAGCGCGGCGGCGTGCCGCAGCGCGTCGAGGCGGTTCTCCGGCGCGCCCTCGAACCGCTCCTCGGCGCCGCCGAGGCTGAGGCTCCCGTACGGTTCGCGGCCCAGGAAGACGGGTACGGCGAGGGTCGCGATGCCGGTGTCGTACTCGCCGACGGTCCAGGCGTACCCCTGGGCGCGGACCTTCAGGAGCTGCTGCTCCAGCACGTCCGGGTCGGTGACCGTGCGGTCGGTGAAGCGGGCCATCGGGCGGCCCCGGAAGAGCCGGTGGCGCTGCTCGTCGGGCAGGTAGGCGTAGAAGGACTTGCTGGTCGCCCCGGCGTGCGCCGGGTAGAGCTCGCCGACCAGCGGGTAGTAGCGCAGCGGCCCCGCCTCGCCCTCCTCGGCGGCCACGCACCGCATGTGGAAGCTGTCGGGCAGGCAGAAGAGCACGGTGTCGCCGGTGACGCGGCGCAGCTCCTCCAGGACCGGTCCGGCCAGCAGCTCCAGCGATCCCGAGCGCTCCCAGAGCCGGCCCAGGCGCAGTACGGCGGGGCCGATGCGGTAGCGCCGGGTGGCGGGGTCGGAGACCAGGAAGCCGCGTCCCGCGAGCGTGGCGAGGAGCCGCTGGGCGACGGAGGTGTCCCAGCCGAACTCCGCCGCGACCTCGGTCACTCCCCAGTCGGGCCGGGTCCGCTCGAACGCGAGCAGCACGAGCAGCGCGCGGTCGACGGTCTGGAGGGCTCCGGCGGGGGTGCGCCGGTCGACTTCGAACTCCGCCATGGCCATCTCACCATTCAGACGTGAATTGCAGATAACGGGAAATCATTGCGCTCAACGCTATCCGATCCCGAATCTGCTCTCAGCACCCCGTCCGGAGCCGTGGCTCCCTGGCGGGCTCCGGACGGGTGTGACGGATGCGCGAGAAAGGCCCCCCATGTTGAAGTACGTACTGGACCTCGTCGAGCTGCTCGACGACCCGCAGGCCAACGGCAAGACGGCCGTCGAGTACCTGGACGCCGCGGCGGGGGCCGAGGGCTCGTCCGCACAGGTCACCACGGTCGCCGGTGAGCGGGGCTCGACGGACTTCGTATCGGTCCGCATCCCCGGCTCCCGTGGCCGCACGGCCGGGGGCGGTGCCCGCACCCTGGGCGTGGTCGGCCGGCTCGGCGGGATCGGCGCCCGGCCCGAGGTGACCGGTCTGGTCTCCGACGCCGACGGGGCGGTCTCGGCGCTGGCCGCGGCCGCCAAGCTGCTCGACATGCGCCGCCGGGGCGATGTGCTGGCCGGCGACGTGATCATCGCCACCCACATCTGCCCGGACGCGCCGACCGAGCCGCACGACCCGGTGCCGTTCATGGGCTCGCCGGTCGACATCGCCACGATGAACCGCCACGAGGTGACCGGCGAGATGGAGGCCGTGCTCTCCATCGACACCACCAAGGGCAACCGCATCATCAACCACAAGGGCCTCGCCCTGTCGCCCACCGTCAAGGAGGGCTGGGTGCTCCGCGTGAACGAGCAGCTGGGGGAGCTGCTGGCCGTGGTGACCGGTGAGCCGTTGGTCACGTACCCGGTGACCACCCAGGACATCACCCCGTACGGTAATGGTGCACACCACATCAATTCGATCCTCCAGCCCTCCACCGCGACGGCGGCCCCCGTGATCGGCCTGGCCATCACGTCGGCGGCGGCGGTGCCGGGCTGCGGGACGGGCGCGAGTCACGAGAGCGACATCGCCTCCGCCGCCCGCTACGCCGTCGAGGTCGCCAAGGCGTACGGCGACGGCCGGCTGGACTTCCACGACGCGGTGGAGTTCGACAACCTCGTCAGCCGCTACGGCTCGCTGACCCACCTGCAGACCTTCGGCCGTACCCCCCAGGAGTCCTGATGGCAGCCGCCCCGCAGTCCGGTGCCGTGGCGCCCGCGCCCAAGAGCATCGGCAGCGACGACTACGCGCTCTCGCGCGTCCCGCGCGACCAGCGGTTCGGCTTCTGGTCGATGCTCCTCCAGTGGCTGGCCCAGTCCGGTTCGATCTCGCAGTTCACGCTCGGCGCCACCATCGGTGTCGGGATGACGTTCGGCGACGCGTTCCTCGCGTTCACGCTGGGCGCGGTGATCCTGGAGGTGGTGATCTTCGCGATCGGCCTGGCCGGGATGCGCGAGGGCCTGGCGACACCGATGCTGACCCGCTGGGTGGGCTTCGGGCGCAACGGCTCGGCGCTGGTCAGCTTCGTGATCGCGGTGAGCCTGGTCGGCTGGTTCGGCGTCCAGAACAAGATCTTCGGCGACAGTGTCTCGGCGCTCGTCGGCGGTCCGTCCTGGATGTGGTGCGTGCTCGCGGGCATCGCCATCACCGCCCTGGTGATCTTCGGCTTCAAGTACATGGCCAACTTCGCGAAGGTCGTCACCCCGCTGTTCTTCGCCATGGTCGCCTTCTCGGTCATCCGGACCCTGAACGACCACTCGTTCGGCGACCTGGTCCACTCGCCGCCGCCGGGCGACACGATCCCGCTGGCCGTCGCCGCCACCGCCATCGCGGGCGGCTACATGACGGGCGCGATCGTCTCCCCCGAGATGACCCGCTACAACCGCAAGGGCTCGCACGTCTTCCTGCAGAGCGCCTCGTCCATGATCCTCTCCGAGTACATCGTCGGCCTGACCGGTGTGCTCCTGGGCCACCTGGTCAAGAGCAGCGAGGTCTCGCACATCGTGCTCTCCACCTCCGGCGCCTTCGGGGTGCTCGTCGTCCTGATGTCCACCGCGAAGATCAACGACTGGAACCTGTACGGCTCCTCGCTCGGCGTCGTCAACTTCTTCCAGGTCGTCTTCGGCAAGCGCGTCCACCGCGGCGCGGTGACCATCGTGCTCGGCATCGCGGGCACGGTCCTGTCGGCCGTCGGGATCATGAGCCACTTCACCGAGTTCCTGACGATCCTCGGCGTCGCCATCCCGCCCATCGGCGGCATCATCGTGGCCGAGTACTGGGTCGTGAAGCGGATGCGCAAGCCGCTGGACGAGACCCGGGAGGCCCAGACCCTCCCGGCGCACTCCCCGACCTGGGTGCCGATGTCGATCGCGATCTGGATCGCGGCCTTCTGCGTCGGCAAGTTCTTCGACGGCGGCATCCCGGCCCTGAACTCGCTGGCCACCGCCTTCGTCCTGTACTGCGTCCTGGGCCTGCTGGGCTGGATCAAGCCCTACGGCACCTCCGTCCTCGCCGACGAGCAGGACGGCCCGGCCCCGGCCGCCCGCACCACCACCCCTGTGGGAGCAGCATGAGCACCGCATCCGGCACCGCACCGGTCCTGGCCTCCGACGAGGCCCAGGAGGAGGCCGTCGCCCTCTGCGCCGAGCTGATCAGGTTCGACACCTCCAACCCGACGAGCGACGAGCGCGCGAGCGCCGAGTGGGTCGTGGCCCGCCTCGCCGAGGTGGGCATCGACTCGGAGCTGGTCGAGTCCGCGCCCGGCCGCGCCAGCGTCATCGCCAGGATCGCCGGCCGCGACCCGGCCCGCGGCGCCCTGCTGGTCCACGGCCACCTGGACGTGGTCCCGGCGGACGCCTCCGAGTGGCAGGTGCCGCCCTTCTCCGGCGAGATCCGCGACGGCTACCTCTGGGGCCGGGGCGCGATCGACATGAAGGACACCGTCGCGGTGATGCTGGCCACCGCCCGGCACTTCGCCCGCACCGGCACGGCCCCCTCGCGCGACCTGGTCCTCGCCTTCCTCGCGGACGAGGAGGCGGGCGGGAAGTTCGGCGCGCACTGGCTGGTCGAGCACCGCCCGGAGCTGTTCGCCGGGGTCACCGAGGCGATCGGCGAGGGCGGCGGGTTCTCCTTCGCCATCGACGACACCCGGCGGCTCTACCCCATCGAGAACGCCCAGCGCGGCATGGCCTGGATGGAGCTCACCGCCACCGGCCGGGCCGGCCACGGCTCATCCCCCAACGACGAGAACGCGGTCACCGACCTCGCGGAGTCGCTGACCCGGATCGGCCGCGAGACCTTCCCGGTCCGCCTGATCGAGCCGGTCCGCGCGCTGCTCGAAGAGGCCGCCCGGCTCTACGGCGTGGAGTTCGACGAGGAGGACATCGAGGGCAGCCTCGCCCGGCTCGGCCCGGTCGCGGACTTCCTGCAGGTGGTGCTGCGCAACTCGGCGAACCCGACGATGTTCGACGCCGGCTACCAGACCAACGTGATCCCGGGGAAGGCCACCGCCCGGGTGGACGGCCGCTTCCTGCCGGGCCACGAGCAGGAGCTGATCGACACGATCGACCGGCTGCTGCTGCCCTCGGTCAGCCGGGAGTGGGTCAACCACGACATCGCCATGGAGACCACGTTCGACGGCCCGCTGGTCGACGCCATGTGCGCGGCGGTCCGCGCGGAGGACCCGGACGGCCACCCGGTGCCGTACTGCAACCCCGGCGGCACCGACGCCAAGGCGTTCACGCACCTGGGCATCCGCTGCTTCGGCTTCAAGGGCCTGAAGCTCCCGCACGACCTGGACTACGGCCGCCTCTTCCACGGCGTGGACGAGCGCGTCCCGCTGGAGGGGCTGCGCTTCGGGGTGCGCGTCATGACGCGCCTGTGGCAGAGCTGCTGATCCGCTGCGGACCTCCCGTACGCCCCCGCCGGTAGGTTCGGCGGGGGCGTACGGCACGATGACGCCGTACCCGTACCGACCAGGAGGAACGCCGTGGCAGCCGAGCCCGAGCCGGAGATTCTCGCCGCCTTCCAGGCCGCCAAGGGCTTCATGCCGGTGGTCGAGGGGCTCGCGCTGTACGAGGCGGCCACCGAAGCCGCCGCGCTCGGCCTGCCGCTGCTGGAGGTCGGCACCTACTGCGGGCGCTCCACGATCCTGATCGCCGACGCGGCGAGGGCGGCCGGCGTCACCGCGCTCACCGTCGACCACCACCGGGGCAGCGAGGAGCAGCAGCCCGGCTGGGAGTACCACGACCCGACCGTGGTGGACCCGGAGGTCGGCCGGATGGACACCCTGCCCACCTTCCGCAGGACGCTGCACGCGGCGGGCCTGGAGGACCACGTGGTGGCGCTCGTGGGGCGCTCGCCGCAGGTGGCGGCGGTGTGGGGCGGCCCGCTGGGCTTCGTCTTCATCGACGGCGGCCACACCGACGAGCACGCGAACGGCGACTACGAGGGGTGGGCTCCGCATGTAGCCGAGGGCGGGCTGCTGGTGATCCACGACGTGTTCCCGGACCCCGCGCACGGCGGCCAGGCCCCGTACCGGGTATATCTGCGGGCGCTGCGGTCCGGCGCCTTCACGGAGGTCTCCGTGACGGACTCGCTGCGCGTGCTGCGCCGCACCGGGCCGGGCATCTGACCGCGCGGACCTGTTCACGGGGTGTTCCCGGCCTGTCCGCGGACGCCCCGGACAGGGCAAGGGGGTGCCGGTAGCATCGCCGGGTGCGCCACCACGAGAGCCTTCCCCCCACCCCGCGCCGTCCGCTCCGGCTCGCCGCCGCCGCTGCCCTGTTGTGCCTGGGCCTGGCCGGCTGCGGCGACGGAGGCGGCACCGCGCAGGCCCAGGCCGGGCCGAGCGGCGGTGCGGCCACCACCCCGCCGGCCACCTCGGCCGCGCCGTCACCGTCGCGCTCGAAGGCCGCCTCCCCGTCGAAGTCGCCCTCCAAGACCCCGGCGGAGAGCGCCGCCCCCACCGGCCCGCTGGCCGGCAGGACGGTGGTCATCGACCCCGGGCACAACCCGCGCAACCACCTGCACACCGCCGCGATCAACCGCCAGGTCGGCATCGGCACCGGCCGCAAGGAGTGCGACACCACCGGGACCGCCACCAACGGGGGTTACGCGGAGGCGGAGTTCACCCTCGACGTGGCGCACCGGCTGCGGGACCTGCTGCGGGCCCAGGGCGCGACGGTGCTCCTGACGTACGACCGGGACCGGGAGTTCGGGCCGTGCGTGGACGAGCGGGCGCGGATCGGCAACGAGGCGCACGCGGACGCGGTGGTCTCGGTGCACGCGGACGGATCGGCCGTGGGAAACCGGGGGTTCCATGTGATCCTCCCCGCACTCGTGCGCGGCGGGGGCGCGAACACCTCGAAGATCGTTGAGCCTTCACGCGATCTCGGTACCCGTATCGCCGGACTGTTCGTACGCAGTACCGGAAGTTCCCCTTCCAATTACGTGGGCGGCAAAACGGGTTTGGACGTCCGCAAGGATCTCGGCGGACTTAATTTGTCGACCGTGCCCAAAGTCTTCATCGAATGCGGCAATATGCGTGATCCCGAGGACGCCGCCCTGCTCACCAGCCCGGGTTGGCGCCAGAAGGCGGCCCAGGGCATCGCGGACGGCATCAGCAGCTACCTCAAGGGGTAGTCAAGGGGTGATTCTGCGATGAATTCGGGAGGATGTCCCCGCACCAACCGGGCAGGAACACAACCCGCCGGGCCAGACGATAGATTCATCCCTACGATGGGGAGCCGTTCCCGAGCTTCAAGCCGTGCCCGCCGGGTATCCGGCGGCAGCGACGACCGCCCCGACGAGACGATCGACTAAGGACCTTCACGTGAATATCCGCTCCCTCACTCGAGGCGATGGCGTGGTGATCGGAGCAGCGGTCGTGCTGTTCATCGCCTCGTTCCTCGACTACTACGACTACGGAAACAGCGGCGTCGACGGCCCCAACTCCTGGGACTCCCTGGGCAACGGCATCGGCGTCTACATGGTCGGAGTGATCGGCGCAGCGCTGATCGTGCTCTCCCGTTCGCAGCCCCAGCCGCGCAAGGTCGCGGGTCTCGACCTCGCCCAGTTCGGTGTCGCCGCCACGGTGTTCACCGCCTGGAACATGTTCTGGACGATCATCGACCTGGGCCAGATCGACGCGGGCGCCGGCCTGATCCTCGGCTTCATCGCCTCCCTGGCGCTGTCCGCGGGCGCGGTCGCCTCGCCGCTGGTCCCGGCCCTGAAGGCCCCGCTCGCCGGCGCCCCCAACCCGCAGGCCGTGCACCCGCCGTACGGCGGCCAGCCGGGCCAGGGCTACGGCTACCCGGGCGGTCCGCAGCCGGCGTTCGGCGGCCAGCAGCCGGGCCAGCCGCAGCCGTACGGTGCGCAGCAGCCGGGCCAGCCCGAGGCGCAGAAGGCTCCGGCGGCGCCGGCGGCCGGTGGCGGCTCCGGTGACTTCACCCCGTTCTGGTTCGCGGTGCCGGTGGCCCGCCAGCTGTACAACGAGGACGGTTCGCAGGCCCCGATCGCCGAGCTGGCGCCGGGCACCTGGTACCTCGCGGTCGAGCAGCGCGGTTCGGCGCTGATCGCCCAGACGCAGGACGGCCGTCGCGGCGTCCTCCAGGACACCACGGGCATCCAGCGCGGCTGACGCCCGCACCCTGTCCGTCGCAGCGGCCCCCCGCCCCCTCCGGGCGGGGGGCCGTCGGCGTACCCGGGGCTCAACCGGCCGCGCGCTCGGGGACCTTGCCCTTCCGCGTCCAGCGCAGCAGCTCGTCGGCCGTCCAGGTGGTGACCACGCGCCCCGGCGGCACCTCGCACTCCTCGGCGCGGGCGCAGCCGTACGCCTGCCAGTCGAGCTGGCCCGGTGCGTGGGCGTCGGTGTCGACGGCGAACAGGGTGCCCGCCGCCACGGCCCGGCGCAGCAGCCTGCGGGGCGGGTCGAGGCGTTCGGGCCTGCTGTTGATCTCGACGGCGGTGCCCGCCTCCGCGCAGGCGGCGAAGACCTCGTCGGCGTCGAACGACGACTCGGGGCGGCCCCGGCCGGTGACGAGGCGCCCGGTGCAGTGGCCGAGGACGTTCGCCTGGGGATGGCGGACGGCGGTGACCATGCGCCGGGTCATCGGGGCGGCGTCCATGCGGAGTTTGGAGTGGACGGAGACCACGACCAGGTCGACCTGTTCGAGCAGGTCCTCCTCCTGATCGAGGGAGCCGTCGAGGTTGATGTCGCACTCGATGCCGGTGAGCAGCCTGAACGGCGCCCAGCGCTCGTTGAGTTCGGCCACCTCGGCGAGCTGACGGCGCAGCCGCTCCGGGGAGAGGCCGCCCGCCACGGTGAGCCGGGGCGAGTGGTCGGTGAGCACCGTCCAGTCATGGCCCAGTTCCGCCGCCGCGCGCCCCATCTCCTCGATGGGGCTGCCGCCGTCCGACCAGTCGGAGTGCGTATGGCAGTCGCCGCGCAGCAGTGAGAGCAGGTGCTCGCCGCCCTCCGCGAGGGGCCCGGCGCTCGCCGCCTCGGACTCCAGGCGGTCCAGGTAGCCGGGTGTCTCCCCGGCCACCGCCTCGCGGATCACCTGGGCGGTGCGGGGACCGATGCCCTTGACCCGTGCCAGCGAGCCGTCCGCGACGCGCCGCTCCACCTCGCCGCCGTCCATCGCGGCGACGGTGCGCGCGGCGGTGCGGAACGCCTGGACGCGGTAGGTGACCGCCTTGCCGCGCTCCAGCAGGAAGGCGATCCGCTCCAGGGCCCTGACCGGGTCCATCGGCACCTCCTCGCGGGACGGGACGGTTGGCGGCCGCCCGTCCAGCTTGGCCCAGCGCGGCCGGGCCCGCACACCGGGCCGGGCCGCTCAGCCGAAGGTGGTGTGCTCGAGCCAGGAATCCAGCACCCCGCCGTCGCCCAGCACCTCCACCCGGTCGCTGTCGGGGGCCAGGCGGCGGTTGAGCACCAGCATCACGTCGGTGAGCGGCCCCCGCAGCGCCACGTCCGCCTTGTCGTGCGCCCGGCGCCAGGTGACGCCGTCCGCGCCACGCTCGATGAGCCATTCGGCGTCGGGTGCGTCGGTGGCGTGCAGGTGCAGGGTGCGCCCGTCGCGGGGCAACTCGGCGATCCCGGGGTGGCCCTGCTTCTGCGCGAAGACCACGATCTCCAGCCACTCGTCGATGGCGTCCGCCGCCAGCTCCGGCGTCATCGTGTACGGGACCTCCGCGGCGAGGGCCGCGTCGGCGAGGTGGACGACGGTCTCGATGGCCATGCGGCGGGCCCAGAAGCCCGCGCTGTGGTCCGAGGACCAGGACCACACCTCGGCGTCCGGCCCGGCCTTCCGCAGCGCGTCGGCGGTGCCGGCGGCCCCCTCCGCGAGCCAGGCGTCGAGCGCCGCGGGGTCGCCGCTCGCCGGGCTGTTGTCCGGCACCTTCTCGTCCTCGACCGCCTCGGCGGCCCGGGTGCGGACGATCTCGCCGGCCCATCGGTGGGCGCGGCCGACGTGCCCGGCCAGTTCGCGCAGGGTCCAGTCGGGGCAGGTCGGCACGGTCGTGCCGAGGTCGGCGCCTTTGAGGGCCGCCCTCAACTCCCCGGTGAGGCGGACGATTTCATCGCAGTAGCGCTCGTGCGCGAGAAGTCCCATGATCGCACCCTAGTGCGGCCGGCCCGCCTTCCACATGCGGTTATCCGCCGAGCTGCGAGGTGGACGGGACCTTGTCCTTCACCTCGGCGCCCGCGCTCTTCCCGGCGTCCTTGATGCCGCTGATGACGTCCTCGAAGACGCCGATGTCACCCGCCCCCGCCTCGCCCTTGCGGAGCTTGCTGCCGAGGCCCTTGAGCGATTCGATGCCCGCGGTGAGCGGGGCGACCGCCTTCGACAGCAGCGGGTCGCCCTTGGCGTTCTCGGTGGCGGCCTTCAGCCGGTTGTAGGCGAAGCCGCCCGCGAGCCCGGCCTTGACGAGCGCGAACGTGCGCCCGTCGGCGCCCTTCTTGAACTTCCCGGCCCGGTAAGGCTTCACGATCCACTGGTACGTGGCGCCCGCGGCGAGCCCCGCGTTGGCGACGAACCTGGTCTTGGCCCACTTCTGCGCCTGGGCCGACGAGGTACCGGAGGGCGACGCCGAACTGCTCGCACCGCTGCCCTTGTCGTCGCTCCCGCACGCGGTGGTGCCCGCCAGTACCGTGCAGGCCAGCAGCAGCGCGAGGAGCAGGCGGCGGAGCGGTACGGGTCGGGGCACGGCGGGCCTCCCTGGCCGGGCGGAACGGGTGCCGGGGCCCGGCACTCCCCGCCAGGCTGGCCGCGCCCCGGGCGGTCCGCCACCGCTGCGCGGCCGTACGGGTCCGGCCGAGGGGTTTCGGCCGGGCGGGAGCGGCAACGCGGAGACCATGTCCTACAGCAGAGGCAACGGCTTCACCGCAGCACGTGTCATCGCCCTCGTGGCGGACGTCATGGCCTTCATCATCGGCCTGTGGATCCTGATGTACCTGCTCGACGCGAACCGGGGCAACGAACTGGTCGAGTTCGTGCGGGACACCGCCAGGTGGCTCGCGGGCTGGTCGTACGACCTGTTCACGTTCGACAAGGCATGGGCCAACGTCGTCGCCGGCTACGGCCTCGCCGCCCTGGTGTACCTGTTCATCGGGCACGCCGTGGCAGGCCGCGTCCGGCGCTGACGGACGCGCTCAGCCGCAGCAGTCCGGCTCAAGCCCCTTCGGCAGCCGGTCCCCGCTGAACACGGCGGTGGTCGCCTCGTCCCCTCCGAGGGCGGCCACCGCCAGCAGCAGCGAACCGGCCGTCCAGGAGGTGAGCTCCTCGGGCCAGAAGGCGCGGTTCCCCTCGAAGACGTAACCCGTCCAGTACATGCCGCCCTCGGCCCGCAGGTGCTGGACGGACTGGAGGATGTCGAGCGCCCGGTCGGACTCGCCCATCACCCAGAGCGCCAGGGCCAGTTCGCAGCTCTCGCCGCCGGTCACCCACGGGTTCGGCAGTACGCAGCGCACTCCGAGGCCGGGGACGACGAAGCGGTCCCAGCCCTCCTCGATGCGCTCCTTGGCCGCCGCGCCGGTGATGGCGCCGCCGAGGACCGGGTAGTACCAGTCCATCGAGTACCGGCTCTTGTCGAGGAAGCGCTCCGGGTGGCTGCGGATCGCGTGGCCCAGGGCCCCGGTCGCCAGCTCCCAGTCGGGCTGCGGCTCCTCGCGGCGTTCGGCGATGGCGAGCGCGCAGCGCAGGGCCTGGTGGATCGAGGACGAGCCGGTGAGCAGCGCGTCCGTCACCGCCGTGCCGTCCGCCTCCTGCTTCCAGCCGATCTGTCCGCCGGGCTGCTGGAGGCGCAGGACGAACTCGACGGCCGCGTAGACCGTGGGCCACATGCGGTCCACGAAGGCGTCGTCGCCGGTGGCGAGGTAGTGGTGCCAGACGCCGACGGCCACGTAGGCGCAGAAGTTGGTCTCCAGGCTCCGGTCGGTCGGCTGCCCGGCGTCGCCGTCGTGGTAGGCGGCGTACCAGGAGCCGTCCCCGTTCTGGTGGCGGGCCAGCCACTCGTAGGCGCGTTCCGCGGCGGTGTGCTCGCCGGCCGCGTCCAGGGCCATGGCGGCTTCCGTGTGGTCCCACGGGTCGAGGTGGTGGCCGCGGAACCACGGGATGGCGCCGTCCGGGCGCTGCACGGCGCGCAGCGCGGCGACGGTCTCGGTTGCCTGCGCGGCGGTGAGGACTCCGGGCAGGACGAGGTGTTCGGTCCGCTCGGGAAGACTCACGCCTCGGCCTCTGCGACTGCGGCGGCGGCGACGGGCAGGTGCGGCTTGGTCGCGTAGGCCACGAAGCTCTTGCCGACGACCGGGTTGAGCAGCTGCTCGGCGACCCGGGTCAGGGCGGGCTTCTTCATGATGTCCCAGACCAGCAGCTTGTGGTACGCCTGCACCGGCAGCGCCTTGTCGTTGTCGACGCCGAACGCGCACTTCAGCCACCAGTACGGCGAGTGCAGGGCGTGCGCGTGGTGGGTGCCGTACGGCTTGAGGCCGGCACCGCGCATCTTGCCCAGCAGCTCGTCGGCCTTGTAGATGCGGATGTGGCCGCCCTCGACCTCGTGGTACGCGTCGGAGAGGGCCCAGCAGACCTTCTCGGGGCCGTAGCGCGGGACGGTGACGGCGATCCGGCCGCCGGGCCGCAGCACCCGGACCATCTCGGCGAGCACGCCCTTGTCGTCGGGGATGTGCTCCATGACCTCGGAGATGATCACGACGTCGAAGGACTCGTCGGGGAAGGGCAGGTTGAGCGCGTCACCCTCCATCGCGGTGGCGGTGGCGCCCTCCGGGGCCTCCCCCGCCTCCTTCATCGCGGCGAACCACTTGGCGACCTCGCGGATCTCCTCGCCGTTCCGGTCGAGGGCCACCACCTGGGCGCCGCGCCGGTAGCACTCGAAGGCGTGGCGTCCGGCGCCGCACCCCAGGTCGAGCACGCGGTCGCCGGCGGCGAGCGGGAAGCGGGTGAAGTCCACGGTCAGCACGGGTGCCTGCTTTCGCGGTCGGAGTCGGAAGGGGAACGGGGTCAGTGGCCCGGCGGACGGTCCGGGGTCACCGCCGGCCGCCGGGGCCGGTGGCGGCGCGGGCGGCGATCGCCTGCCGGTAGAGCTCGGCGGTGCCGATCGCGGCCTGCTTCCAGGTGAACCGGGCGAGCACCCGCTCGCGGCCGGCCGCCCCGAGCCGGGCGCGCAGCTGCGCGTCGCCGAGCAGCCGGCCGAGCGCGTCGGCGAGGGCTCCCGGGTCACCGGGCGGGACGGCGAGGCAGGTCTCCCCGTCGGCTCCCGCGACCTCCGGGATCGCGCCGCCGGTCGTCGCGACGAGCGGGGTGCCGGTGGCCATGGCCTCGGCGGCGGGCAGCGAGAACCCCTCGTACAGCGAGGGGACGCAGGCGATCTGCGCGCCGCGCACCAGGTCGACCAGCTCGGTGTCGCTGATGCCCTTGACGAACTCGACGGCGTCCGCGAGGCCGTGCCGCTCGATGGCCCGGGCGACCGGCCCGTCCTCGGCGCGCTTGCCGACGACGACGAGATGGGCGGCGGGGTTGCCGGTACGGAGCTTGGCCAGCGCCTCCACGAGGTGGACGAGGCCCTTGAGCGGGACGTCGGCGCTCGACGTGGTGACGATGCGGCCCGGGACCTCGGGGACCGAGGGGTCGGGCGACCACAGATCGGTGTCGGCGCCGATGTGGACGACCCGGATGCGGCGCGGGTCCACCCCGAGGTGGTCCACGATCTCCTGCTTGGAGGAGCCGGAGACGGTGAGCACGGACGGCAGCCGGCGCGCGACCCGCTTCTGCATGCGGGTGAATCCGTACCAGCGGCGCACGGAGGCCCGGCGGCGCCGGCTCGTCGCGGCGTCGAGGTCGAGCTGCCGGTCGACGGTGATGGGGTGGTGGATCGTGGTGACCAGGGGCGCGCCGAGGTCGGCGAGGAGCCCGTAGCCGAGGGTCTGGTTGTCGTGGACGACGTCGAACTCGCCGCGCCGGGCGGCGAGGTGGCGCCGGGCCCGCAGGCTGAAGGTGAGCGGTTCGGGGAAGCCGCCGGTCCACATGGTGGCGACCTCGGCCGCGTCGATCCAGTCCCGGTACTCGCCGCGCTTCGGGGTGCGGAACGGGTCGGGCTGCCGGTACAGGTCGAGGCTGGGCAGCTCGGTGAGCGGGACGCCCTCGTCGAGGACCGGGTAGGGCTGGGCGCCGATGACTTCGACGCGGTGGCCGAGGCGGGCCAGCTCCCGGGCGAGGTGCCGTACGTAGACGCCCTGGCCGCCGCAGAAGGGGTTGCCCTTGTACGTGAGGAGCGCGATGCGCAGGGGTCCGTCGCCGGGGCCCGTGCCCGGTGCGGCGACGCCCGTACGGGGGCCCGACTCAACGGCCTCAGCGGTCACACTCGGCCCCCTTCTCACTGCGTGTTCGCCGGAGCGTAACCGCTGGCGCTAATCTAGAACAAGTTTCAGACTGGGTAGTTCAATGAGCTACGAATCTACCGGCAGGTAGCTTCGGCGCAACGGCCGGATCAGGTGATTCACGCCACGGCACAGACCCTGGCCACGGGACGGGACACATGACAGCGGAAGCCACACCGGCATCGCCGCCCCTGACGGAACGCCAGGAGGCCCGTCGCCGCCGCATCCTGCGGGCCACCGCGGAGCTGGCCGGCCGGGGCGGTTTCGAGGCCGTCCAGATGCGCGAGGTGGCGGAGACCGCCGAGGTCGCCCTCGGCACCCTGTACCGGTACTTCCCGTCCAAGATCCACCTCCTCGTCGCCACCCTGCACGACCGGCTCCAGCACCTGCGCACCGCCCTCGGCGAGCACCCCCCGGCCGGGGACGACGCGGCGGCCCGGGTCGCCGGAACGCTGCTGCGGGCCTTCCTGGCGATGCGGCGCGAACCGCAGCTGGCGGACGCCATGGTGCGCGCGCTGACCTTCGCGGACCGGGGCGCGAGCAGCGAGGTCGACGCCGTCTCACGGCTCACGACGGCGATCATCCTGGACGCGATGGGCACCGGCCACCCGACGCCGGGACAGCTCTCCGCCGTGCGGGTGATCGAGCACACCTGGCACTCCGCGCTGATCACCTGGCTCTCCGGCCGGGCGTCGACCGCGCAGGTGCGCACGGACATCGAGACGGTGTGCCGCCTGGTCGGCCCGGCGGGCCCCTGACTCCTTGCCATGTGCCGCGCCCACACGCCTCGGAGGTGAGGTGGGGTGCCCTGCACCATGTCGACGGCGGCGCGGTGTCCATACGGTTCGGCGACATCACAGGAACACGCCGAGGAGCCGGTCACCATGCCCCGCAGCCGCACCGCCAGCAGAGCCCGCAGATCCCTCAGTGACATCCGAACCGTCGCCGTCCTGGCCGCAGCGGGCCTGCTGCTGACGGGCTGCACCGCCGCCGGGAAGGCGGGCGGGTCCGACTCCGCGAAGACCGCCGACGACGCGGCCGTCAAGATCGGCCTGGTGTACTCCAGGACCGGGCTCCTCGCCGACTACGGCAAGCAGTACCGCGACGGCTTCATGGCCGGTCTCGACTACGCCACCAAGGGCACCCGCAAGGTCGCCGGACACCGCATCGAGGTCACCGAGCAGGACGACGCGGGCGACCCGGGCAAGGCCGTCTCCGCCGCGAAGAACCTCATCGGCAAGGGCTACAAGGTGCTGGCCGGCACCACCGATTCGGGCGTCGCGCTCCAGATGGCCCCGCTCGCCGCGCAGAACAAGGTGCTGTACGTCAGCGGGCCGGCCGCCACCGACGCGGTGACCGGGATCAACGACTACACCTTCCGCTCCGGCCGCCAGTCCTACCAGGACATCCTGACGGCGGGCACGATGCTCGGCGACGCCAAGGGCAAGAAGGTCACCGTGCTCGCCCAGGACTCCACCTTCGGCCAGGCCAACGTGGCCGCCGTGAAGGCTGTCCTCGGCGGGAAGGGCGCGAAGGTCGGCTCGGTGCTGGCGCCGCCCAGCGCGACGGACCTGACTCCCTTCGCCCGGCAGGTCAAGGCGGGCGGCCCCGACCTGGTCTTCGTCGCCTGGGCCGGCTCCACCGCCCCGGCGCTGTGGACAGCGCTGGACCAGCAGGGCGTGCTGGGCGCGAGCAAGGTCGTCACCGGCCTGGCCGGCACCGCCTCGTACCCGGTCTTCGGGGCTGCCGGGTCCAAGGTGTCGTTCCTGGCGCACTACTTCCCGGGCGCGGGCGGGAACAACGCCGTGGAGAAGGCGATGCTGGACGCGGTGGAGAAGGCCGGCGGCAAGCCCGACCTGTTCACGCCGGACGGCTTCACGGCCGCCCAGATGATCGTGCACGCCGTCGAGAAGGGCGGCGCCGGCGACACCGCCGCGATGGTGAAGGCCCTGGAGGACTGGAGCTTCGACGGCGTCAAGGGACCGACCCGGGTGCGCGGCGAGGACCACGCGTTGCTCCAGCCGATGTTCGTGGCCAAGCTGGACGGCAAGGGCAAGACCGCCGAGCCGAAGCTGCTGGACACCGAGCAGCTGGACGCCGTCGCGCCGCCCGTGAAGCCCGCGGCGGGCTGAACCGTGACCGCACCCCACACCCTCGGGCAGGCGAGCCCGGCGGACCGGGAAGGGCCCGTGCTCCGGCTGGACGGCCTCGGCTGGAGCGTCGGCGGCGCCACCATCGTCGAGGACGTCTCCCTGAGCGTCCGCGAGGGCGAGTTCCTGGCCTTCATCGGGCCCAACGGGGCGGGCAAGACCTCCCTGTTCAACCTGATCAGCGGGCTCAGCCTGCCGACCGCCGGCCGGATCGAGCTGGACGGCGCCGAGATGACGGACCGGCCCGCGCACGTCCGGGCCAGGCGCGGTGCCGGCCGGACCTTCCAGACGTCGAGCCTGTGGCCCGCGATGACCGTCGCCGACCACGTGCGGCTGGCCGCGCAGGCCGCCCGGGGCGGCTCGTACCGGCTGTGGCGGCGCGCCGACCCGTACACCGCCGAAGTCGCCGGTGTCCTGGAGCGCACCGGGCTCGGCCACCGGGCGCGGGCCACGGCGGGCGAGCTGTCGCACGGCGAGAAGCGGAAGCTGGAGCTCGCCGTGCTGCTGGTGGGCGAACCCCGGCTGATGCTGCTCGACGAGCCGATGGCCGGGGTGAGCGCCGAGGAGGTCCCCGCCCTGACCGAGCTCATCCGCACCCTGCACCGCGAGGAGGGGCGCACGGTCCTCATGGTCGAACACCACATGGACGTCCTGCTCGGCCTCGCGGACCGGCTCGCCGTGATGCACCACGGCCGGCTGCTCGCCCTGGGCACCCCGGAGGCGGTCACCGCCGACCCGGTCGTGCAGCAGGCGTACCTCGGGGAGGGCCTGTGACGGAGCAACCCCTCCTGGACGTGCGGGATCTGCGGGTCCTGATCGGCGGCCGGCACATCCTGCACGGCGTCGACCTCGACGTCACCGCGCACGGCGTCACCGCGCTCCTCGGCCGCAACGGTGCCGGGAAGACCACCACGGTCCGGGGCGTCCTCGGGCTCGTCCCGCGCGCCGGGAGCGTCCGGCTCGACGGCGAGGAGACCGTGGGCCTGCCCACGCACGCCCTGGTCCGGCGCGGCATCGGCTACTCCCCCGAGGACCGGGGCGTCTTCGCCGGGCTGACCGTCGCGGAGAACCTGCGCCTCGCCGAGCGGCGCGGCGCGGGCGAGCCGGCGTACGGCCTGGTCCACGAGCTGTTCCCGGAACTCAAGCAGCGGGCGCGGCAGTTGGCCGGGACGCTGTCGGGCGGCCAGCAGCAGATGGTCGCCATCGGGCGCACCCTGCTCAACGCCAACCGGCTGATCATCGCGGACGAACCGACCAAGGGCCTGGCGCCGAAGGTCGTCACCGAGGTGGCCCAGGTGCTGGAACGGGCCGCCGAGGCGGTGCCGGTGCTCCTCGTGGAGCAGAACCTCGCCGTGGTGCGCCGGCTGGCCGGGCACTGCGTGGTCCTCGCCGACGGCCGCACCGCACACCGAGGCCCGGCCGCCGAACTGCTGGGCGACGCGGAGGCGGCCCGCACGCTGCTCGGTGTGGGCCACGGCCCGGTCGCCGCACACCCTTCCGTGAAGGCGGATTCCTGATGTCCACCCTCGTCCTGCTCACCATGACCGGACTCGGTCTGGGGGCCCTCTACTTCCTCGTCGCGTCCGGACTCTCGCTGATCTTCGGCCTGATGGACGTGCTCAACTTCGCGCACGGGGCGCTGCTGTCCATCGGCGCGTACGGCACCTGGTGGGCGGCGTCCGGGAACCTGCCCGGGGCGGGTCCCGGCGGCGCCGGCTTCGCCCTGGCGGTCCTGTTCGGTACGGCGGTGGGCACCGCGGCCGCCGTGCTCCTCGAACTCGCGGTCGTCCGCCCGCTCTACACCCGGCCGCGCGAGCAGGTGCTCGCCACGGTCGGGGTGGGGCTCGCGGTGCCCGCGCTGCTCTCCGGCGTCTGGGGCTCCGACGCCCACACCTTCCCCGGGCCCGAGGCGCTGTCCGGCACCTTCGGGCTGCTGGGGGCGCGGGTCCCGGTCAACCGGCTGGTCCTGGTGGGCGCGGCGGTCGTGGTGCTGGTGGCGCTGCGGCTGTTCCTCGGGCGGACCCGGCACGGCCTGGTCGTCCGGGCGGGGGTCGAGGACCGGGCGATGGTCACCGCGCTCGGCGTCGACGTCCGCAAGGCGTTCACGCTGGTCTTCGCGATCGGCGGCTGCGCGGCGGCGCTGGGCGGGGCGCTCGGCGGGCTGTACTTCGGCTCGGTCGACCCGCGCCAGGGCACCTCGTTGCTGATCTTCGCGTTCGTCGTCGTGGTCACCGGCGGCATGGGCTCGGTGACGGGCGCCGCCGTGGCGTCGGTGGTCATCGGCCTGGTCCAGCAGTTCGCCAACTACTACACCGCAGCGGGGCTCGGCGACCTGGCGGTCGTGGTCCTGCTCGCCGTGCTGCTGCTGATCCGGCCGCGCGGACTGACGGGGAGGCTCGCGTGAGCACCGCCACCGACACACCCGATCGCACCGCCGGGCGCGCCGCCCCCGGTCCGGCCCCCGCCGGGCGCTTCCGGCCGCTGCGCTGGTGGCCCGCCGCCGTCCTGCTCGTCCTGGCCGTCGCGCCGTTCAGCGCGGTGCCGGTGCCGGGACTGCTCGACGGACCGCTCGGCTCGGCGGGCAGCCTGCAACTGCTGGCCACCTGCCTGTTGTTCGGCGCCCTGGCCACCGGCTACGACCTGCTGCTCGGGCGGACCGGGCTGCTCTCCTTCGGCCACGCCCTGTACTTCGCGGCGGGCAGTTACGCCACCAACCTGTTCCTCCTTGAGGCGGGGCTGCCGTTCGCGCTCGCCACGGTCCTCGGGCTGCTCTTCGGGATCGCGCTCGCCCTGGCCCTGGGGTCGGTGAGCCTGCGCGTCACCGGGATCGGCTTCTCCATGGTGACCCTGGCCTTCGCGCAGGCGGGCTCGATCCTGGTGTCCCGCGACCCCGGTGGGGTCACCGGCGGCGAGGAGGGCCGGGCGGCGCCCTCCGGCCTGCTGCCGTCCTCGCTGGTCGGCATCGACAACACCGCGAACCTGTACTGGATCGCGCTGGCCTACCTGGTCCTGACCCTGGGCGTCGTCCACTGGGCGGTCCGCTCCCCCACCGGCCGGGTCTGGGAGGGCATCAAGGAGAACGAGCGCCGGGTGGAGGTCCTGGGCCTGAAGCCGTACGGGTTCAAGCTGACGGCCTTCGTGGTCGCGGGCGCCCTCGCCGCGCTCGGCGGGATCGTGCACCTGCTCCTGACGGGCGGCTCGACCCCGCAGACGACCACCTCCGACTTCACGCTGTCGCTCCTGGTGATGGTGGTGCTCGGCGGCTCGGGCACCCGGTGGGGCCCGATGGTCGGCGGCGTCCTCTACACCTGGGCCGACCACCGGCTCGGCGATCTGGCCGGGTCGGGCGCGGTCGCGGACCTGCCGGCGGTCCTGCGCGTACCGCTGTCGCAGCCGCTGTTCCTGCTGGGTGTGCTGTTCGTGGCCGTGGTACATCTGCTGCCCGGCGGCCTGGCCCGTCTGCCGTCCCGGCTGCGAGCCGCCTCGAACCGTAAGGAGACCGGAGCCAGTTGAGCCCGCTCACGGAGTACGAAGAGATCGAAGTCCCCGTGCGCGGGGGCAGCCTGGCGGTCCTGCGCTGGCCGGCCACCGGCCCGGAGGCGCCGGTGGTGGTGGCGCTGCACGGGATCACCTCCAACGCCCTGTCCTGGGCGGCGGTGGCCCGGCTGCTGGCGGGCCGGGTGACGCTGGTCGCCCCGGATCTGCGCGGCCGGGCCGGGAGTGCGCACCTGCCGGGCCCGTACGGGATCGCCGCGCACACCGACGACATCGCCGCCCTGGCCGAGTTCCTGGGTCCGGACCGGGTGGTGCTGGCGGGCCACTCGATGGGCGCGTTCGTGGCGGCCCTGGCGGCGGTGCGCCACCCGGACCGCTTCGGGCCGCTGCTCCTGGTCGACGGCGGCGTCGGCTTCCCCGCCCCGGCCCACCTGACGCCCGACGAGCTGATGACGGCGGTGATCGGCCCGGCGATGGACCGGCTGTCGATGACCTTCCCTGACCGGGCCGCGTACCGGGCGTTCTGGCAGGCGCATCCGGCGTTCGCCGGGGCGTGGTCGGACGAGGTGGACGCGTACATCCAGCGCGACCTGACGGGCGAGGAGCCGGCCCTGCGGTCGTCCTGCCGGATCGAGGCGATCCGCACGGACGGGGTCGGCCTGTTCGACGAGGAGGTCCTGTCGGCGGTGCGGAAGCTGCCCGTCGACGCGACGCTGCTGTGGGCCGCGCGCGGTCTGATGGACGAGGAGCAGGGCCTGTACGACGAGGGCCGGCTCGCCGCCGCCGGACTGGACGGGACCCGGGTGGAGCCGGTCGCGGTGAAGGACGTGAACCACTACACGGTCCTGACGGGCGACCGGGGCGGCCGGGAGATCGCGGACCGGCTGGTGGCCCTCGCGCGTGAGGGCGGCTGACACGGTTTCAGGGGCCGGCCCCGTGGCGGTACCACGGGGCCGGCCCCTGATGCGGGCCGCGGGCCGGCGGAATCAGATCCTGCCGTTCGCCAGCCGGGTCAGCGGGCCCGTGCGCGGCTTGGCGGTCGCGCGTCCGGTCGCGAAGGCCACGCCGACGATGCTCACCACGCTCACGGCGGCGCCGGCGGCTATCGCCTTCCTGAGCTTGATGACGGTCCAGGCGGAGGTGGCCGCGCTGCCGACCCTGGCCACGTTGGCCGTCACCACCTGCCGGCCGCTCTGGAGACCGGAGACGGCGGCCTGACCGGCGCGCTGCGTGAACCCCCCGGCCTCGCTCACGCTCTCCTCGGCCGAGTCCTTGGCGTTCGCCGCCGCGGTCTTCGTCTTGGCGGCCGTGGACTTCGCCTGCTCTCCCCGGGCGCCGGCCGTCCTTCTCGCCGCACCGGTCGTCTTGCGGGCCGCAGTGGTCCGCCCCTTGCTTGCCGTGGAATTCTTGGTTTCCTTTTCAGCGGTCATGGCGTCCTCCTTGCCTCGGGTGTCGCGACAAAACCTGGGTGCGGCTCACTCATGCGCCGCTCTGCGGCAGCAGGGAGCCGAGCGGCCCCAGGTCGAGATTGAGATCGTCCATCGTCAGGTCGTACCGGTCGCACAGTTCGGTCATGCGCTCGTGCAGGATCATCAGCGTCATACCGACACGCTCCTCCTGATGCTCGGTCAGATCGCCCTGGTCCACACGGTGGAGGGCGGTGCGCTCCATGAGCTGGCGGAGCAGCTCGACGATGGTGAGCACCAGCTTCATGAGGTCCCGCTCGACGGTGTCCGGATCGGTCTCCAGCTTGCGGGCACCGGCCGGAGCGGGACGGTCGTCCGGTTGCGCGGATCTGAGCCCGAACGACCGGGCCGCCGCCTGCGCCACGGCTTCGACCGCCTCGGCGGGCGTGGCGGGCGCGCCGCGTTCGCCGTCGCGCTGGGTCATGCCGTCTGCCTCCTCGTGCGGGTGGTGCGGTGCGAGGCCCGAGGGGGCCCGGGAGCTCACCACGGCGCCGGCTCCTCGCCGGTGATCGACCGGATCACCGCTCGCAGGTTGATGTGGACGAGGTCCACGTCGGCGATGGACAGGACGAGGTCACCGGTGAGCACCGCGCCGCCGTTCAGGAGGCGGTCCAGCAGGTCGATCAGCGCGACCGGCGGGCCCTCCCGGCGCTCGGA
The DNA here is from genome assembly GCF_040632905.1 of Streptomyces sp. NPDC016469. Classification (NCBI taxonomy): domain Bacteria; kingdom Bacillati; phylum Actinomycetota; class Actinomycetes; order Kitasatosporales; family Streptomycetaceae; genus Streptomyces; species Streptomyces sp. NPDC016469. The sequence goes on along the minus strand of NZ_JBEYCQ010000001.1, from coordinate 213,184 downwards.
CGGGCCGAGGACGTCCCCGACGAGGTCCGCGCTCACGGCCCCTCACCGCCGTCCGCGTCCTCCGCGGGCGGCGCGGTGGCGAACGAGTAGGGCGCCCAGGGCCCCGTCACCTCGACCGAGACTCCGGGAACGCCGTCGGCCAGGGCCGTGAGCGCCCGGCGCAGTTCCTCGGTCTGTGCCCGGGGTACGAGGTACGCCTCGTTGGCCACGTTCACGCCGGGGTGGGAGGCGAGCTGCCCCTGCTGCGGGCGGTGGACCACGCGCGAGGCGACCACGCCCTCCGTCAGCTGCGCGGCCCGGCCGACCAGGTCGGACGCCGCCCGGTAGGCGTCCTGGTCCCTGCGCATCGTCGCCCGGCGCTGCTGCAGGTAGGCCCGCCCCGCTCCCGCTCCGGTGGACGCCGCGGCGGCCGGGGCCGGAGCGGCGGCCGTCCGGGGATCGGCGTAGACCTTCATGCCCAGTTCGACGTGACCGTACAGCCGGCCCAGCAGTTCCTCGAACTCACCGCGGCGCCGGACCAGCATGGCGGCGACCCGGGCGTCGTCCAGATAGACCGTGGCCAGGCGCATCGGCAGCACCGACGTCTCGGCGAACACGGCGTCCACCACGGCGTGGTGGGACCGGGCGAGCGCTTCGAGCCGTGCCAGATCCTCCAGCTGTGCGGCCAGGCCGTGTTCGCCGAAGGCGTCCGCCGGCACCCGGGAGACGAGCGCGCACAACTCACCCGCGGTCACCGGGTGCAGGGGGCGGCCGTCCACGCCCGCCAGGCGGGAGGCCAGGCCGTGGAGCCCGGGGCCCTCCCGCCCGACGGCGTAGACATAGGTCAGCTCCTCGCCGCCGGGCTCCGGCAGGCCGCCGGACGTGTCCGTCCGGGTGCTCATCGCTCCTCCTCCGTCCCGGCCCGGGCCGCCTGCCCCTGGGCGTCCTGCTCGGGAAGCCCGGCCCCCTCGGGGAGACCGGCCGCCGACCGCAACCGGGCCAGCTCGGCCCGCAGCCGCTCGTTCTCCTCGGCCAGGGCGCCGCCCTCGGGGGGCGCCGCGTTCCGGCCGCCGGGACGGGCTCGCGAGGAGAGCGAGGGATCGTGCTCCCACCAGTCGATACCCATCTCCTTGGCCTTGTCGACCGAGGCGACGAGCAGCCGGAGCTTGATGGTCAGCAGCTCGATGTCGAGCAGGTTGATCTGGATGTCACCGGCGATGACGACGCCCTTGTCCAGCACCCTTTCCAGGATGTCGGCGAGGTTGGCCGACGAGCCCTGCTGCCCGTACGCCGGGGAGCTCCCCCTCGGTGGGGCCGGCAGCCGGCCGGCGAGTGAATCGGACACGGTCTCTCACGCCTTTCATGGGGTGTCGGTACGCGGACGGGCGCCACCCGGGGTCAGCGGCGGCCGGCGGCCGTCCGGCGGCGGGAGCGACGGGCCGGCCGGGGCTCCTCGGCCTCCGGCTCCTCCTCCTGCTCCTCGTCCTGCTCCTCGTCCTGCTCTTCGGCGGAGTCCTCGTACTCGGGCTCCTCCTCGTCCACGGGCTCGTTCTCGTCCACGGGCTCGTTCTCGTCCACGGGCTCGTTCTCGTCCACGGGCTCGTCCGCCGGTTCGGCGTCGTCCTCCGGCTCCTCGAACTCGCCCTCGGGCTCCTCGTCCTCCGGACCGGCCTCGTCCTCCGGCTCCTCGAACTCGTCCTCCGGCTCCGCGTCGACGTCCTCGTCCTCGCCCTCATCGGCGAGTTCGTCGTCCGGCGGCTCTTCCTCGCCGCCGTCGGCCTCTTCACCGGACGGATCGTCCTCGGCCGCTTCGTCGCGAACGTCCTCGTCCTCGGCCTCGTCCTCGGTCCCGGCCTCGGGGTCCTGGTCGTTCCGCGCCTCTTCTTCCTCAAGCGCCTCGTCGTGGCCGACGACGACCTCGCCGTCGCGGATCTCGCCGCGCCAGCCGTCGGTCGCCTCACCGCGCATCATGATGAACTTGCGGTACAGCTTCAGGTCGAGCCGGGCACGGCGGCCCTGGGCGCGCCAGATGTTGCCGGTCTTCTCGAACAGGCCCTTGGGGAAGTATTCGAGGACCAGCAGGACGCGGGTGAGGTCGTCGGTGATCGCGTGGAAGGTGACCACGCCCTTGACGGTGCCCTTGGCGCCCTCGGTGGTCCAGGTGATGCGCTCGTCCGGCACCTGTTCGGTGACGTTCGCCTTCCAGCTGCGGGTGGACTTGGCGACCTTCACCTTCCAGTTGCTGGTGGTGTCGTCGGCCTTCTCCACGCTCACGACGCCCTTGGCGAACGTGCTGAACTCCTGGAACTGGGTCCACTGGTCGTACGCCTCGCGGACGGGCACACCGACATCGATGTCCTCGACGATCGTGACGCTCTTGGACTTCCCGCCACCGGACTTGCGCCCCTTGCCGAACAATCCCTTGACCTTGTCCTTCACCTTGTCCTTGAGGTGGGAGGCACCCACGCCGATCGCCGCCTGGGCCGGTGACTTGCCGTCCTTGAGGGCCTGTCCGCCCTTGGCGAGGCCCTTGAGGGCGCCGCTCCCGCCGCCCGGCTCCGCGAGTTTGGACACCGATTCCCCGAGCCGGCTCCCGAGCTGGGTCACCGTGTGCTCGGCGCGGGCCCGGAGGTAGTTCTGCAATTCTTCCTTGAGCCGTTCGGCGGCAGGGCTCTTCACGACGTCGTCCTTGATGCCCTTGAGCGCGGAATCAGCCATTGCCGCCTCCCCGGGCCTTGCGAGCGCCGGACGCCGCGGCCTTGCGGGTGCCGGACGCCGCGGCCTTGCCGGCTCCGGCGGTGCGCTTGCGGGCGGGGGCGGCGGCCTTGCCCGTACTCCCGGAGCGGCTGCCGCTCGACGTGGACCGGCTCTTCGACGCGGCCTTCTTGCTGCCCGACGAGGCCGCGGTCCTCCGGGCGGAGCCTCGCTTCGGCTCCTCGTCCCGGTCCGTTTCGGTGTCGTCGTCGGACGCCGCGCGGTCCTCGGTGTCGTCGGTGTCCTCGGTGTCGTCGGTGTCCTCTACCGGCTCGTCGTCCTCGGCGGCGGGGCCCGCCCCCAGGGACTGGGTGCGCCGCTGCAGCGATTCGGCCAGGCTGCCGGCCCGCTGGGTGACGGCCTTGGTGGCCGCCGTCCTCGTGGCGTCCACCAGCTCCTTGCGGACCTGGTCGTTGAGCGGGCCCAGGGCCGGCGACTCGGCCAGCATCCTGCCGATGCGCCTCGGGTCGAGGTCGAACTTCTTACCGACGAGGAACATGCCGAATCCGACGGCGAGTTTGGCCTTCTTGGTACGCCCCAGCAGGTATCCCCCCACCAGGGCCGCGCCTATCTTGGCGTTCTTCGTCATGTGGAATACACCTCGGGTCTCCCCCGGTCGTGTGTGGTCTGGTCGCTGGTCACGGCGCGTGCCGTGCGCTGTTCCGGTACGCCTCGATCTCGTCGAGCCTGTCGAGCAGTTCGTCCTCGCGCCGGTCGAACTCCTCGGCCCCGATGAGTCCGCTGTTCAGCTCCTGTTCCAGCTGAGCGAGTTGGGCGCGCACCGTTTCGGGGTTGTAGTACTCCTCCTCGGCGGCGTGGACGACCTGGTCGAGGACCCACGCCGTCCCCCGGACGGGAGCCAGCGGCAGGGTCAGCAACTGGGTGATGAGTCCCATGCCGGATCACCTCCGCTCACTGGGCCGGACGGCCTCGGCGTCAGACGAAGCTGTACGGCGGAAGCGGCCCGGTCAGGGTGTACGCGTAAGCGTCGCCCCGCTCCTCCGCCTCCCGCCGGACCGCTGCCACGAAGGCGTCCGTCTGCTCCCGGTGCACGAGGAAGGAGAGGTTCAGGAAGTGCTGGGGGGCGGGCTCCGCGGTCGAGGTGCGGGTGGCGGCGCCCGCCAGGCGGCCGGTCACCTCCTCGGCCTCCTTGGCGTGGCGGGCACTGACCTCGCGGGCCACCATCTCGCCCAGCGCGATCCGGTCCTCCTGGCTGCCCCCGCCGCGGGCCCGCTCGTTGAGGCGCCGGATCTCCTCGGAGTCGGCCATGATCTCCCGCAGGAGGTCGTCCTCGTCCCGGCCGGCCTTCAGGTTGTACTCCACCTGCCCGTCCAGTTCCGCGAGGCGCTGCTCGTAGGCGTCGGCCTCGCGCTCGAGGGCCGCGGTGACCTCCTCGTCACTCGGCCCCACCAGGCCGAAGCGCATGGGCAGGGTCGCGCCCTTCTCCATCAGGGCCTCCAGGACGCCCTGGTGGGCCATGACGTCCCGCCGCTTCGCGCGAAGCCCGGGAGGAGCGTCGCTGACCACCGCCGCGAGGCGGTCGGTACGCACGACCCGCAGGGCCGCGGCCGGTTCACCGACCCCGTGCAGGCCGTCCAGCGGCAACGGGTGGCCGGCGCCGGTAATGGCGTAGATGTACGTGGACACTGCTGCTACTCCTCGCGTCGCTGGGTCTGCCGGCTGGACGTGGACTTGCGGGCGGTCCGCTTGCGCGGCTCCTCCTCGGGCTCGTCACGCTTGCCCTGCAACGATTCGCTGAACGCCTCGACGGCTCCGGACAGCGCGCCCTTGGACTTGCCCTTGGCGCCGCTTTCCGTCATGTCACCGACCAGGTCGGTGAGCTGGCTCGGGGCCTTGCGGCCGGACTCCAGGTCCAGTCGGTTGCACGCCTCGGCGAACCGCAGATAGGTGTCGACGCTGGCGACCACCACGCGGACATCGATTTTCAGGATCTCGATGCCCACCAGGGAGACGCGGACGAATGCGTCGATCACCAGGCCGCGGTCGAGTATGAGCTCGAGAACGTCGTAGAGATTTCCCGAGCCGCCGCTCCCACCGGACGACGCATTGCTCTGTTGCACGAGTGACATGGGAACTCCTTTCGGTGATCTTTTTGCGTGCGACGACGGAGTTCCTCAGCGACGGTCGATCTGACCCCGGGCGTACCGGTGCATGCGCTCGTAGGACATGAGCCGCCCTCGGGCATCGAGTTCCACCCGGTAGGAGGCCATCACACTCATCGTGTCCGGAACCCTCTCCAGCTCGACCACTTCCACGTCCGCCGACCAGCCGTTCTCGGTGGCTTTCACCGCGGAGACGGAATCGGGTTCGCACTGGAGCATTTCCCTGAGCTGTGCGGCGGCCTGCCGCATCGCCGTGGGCGCGTCGACGCGCTCGTCGTCCTGCTTTCCGGTGTCCTTTTCGGTACTCATCCTTCCCCTGTCGCCGGGGAGTGCCGCTGTCTGACCGGCCTCCGTCGTCATGGCTTCCGTTCGCATGCCCGTGCATTCCGGAGGCATGCCTGACGGAGCGGGAATGAAGACGACGCGGTTTTTCCACGGCTCCCTGGACCGGCAGCCGTGGAAAAACCGCGTCGTCGCGTGATTCAGCCGGTACAGCCACCGTCCGAGATCACGTAGTAACCGGCGGGTGACTCCTTGAGGGTGTGTGTGACGAAGACGTTGTACAGGCCCATGTTCTGGTTCGAGCCGTTGGCGTAGACGTACCCGCCGGACATGTGCGCCCGGCCCGCCGTGACGTGGGCGTAGTTGGTGGCGGTGTAGCACTGAGCGGGGTCGGGGTCACCGGGGTCACCGGGGTCCCCCGGGTCGCCGGGATCGCCCGGGTCGCCCGGGTCGGTGCCGCCGTCCAGGCCCCAGAAGACGCCCGTGTAGTACGTGGAGCAGATGGCGTTCAGGAAGTACGCGGCCGTCGAGCCGCACTGCCGGTCGCCCGAGCCGGGGCTGACCGGCAGACCGTGGCCCATGCCGGAGACCGAGTACATCTCGACGGCCGGCTTCCCCGAGGCGTCGTTGTAGACGGTGCGGGTGGTGCTGCCGGGGAGGCTGTCCGTGGACGACGGGGTCTGGCCGATGCCCCACACATGGGTCCACTGGTCGCGCAGGGCCGTGGCGTTGGCCGGGTAGACCGTGTAGTCCGAGGTGCCCTGCCAGATCGCGACCCGGGGCCAGGGGCCGCTGTACCCGGGGTACGCGGCGCGGACCTTGTCGCCCCACTGCGCGGGCGTCAGCTTCTGCGGGCCCGTCTGGCAGCCGGAGGCAGCCGCCTGGCTCGTCGCGCACTGGGCGGGCAGCCCGGAGGCCACCGAACCGCCCGCGAAGACGTCCGGGTAGGCGGCGAGCAGGTCGGCGGTCATCCCGCCGCCCGCCGAGAGCCCGGTGACGTACACCCGGCGCCCGTCGGAGCCGTAGGTCTTCTTCGCGTAGTCGACCATCTGCACGATCGACGCGGCCTCGCCCTTGCCCCGGGTGTCCTCGTTCGGGTCGAACCAGCCGAAGCAGGAGAGCGCGTTGTTCGCCGAGGTGGTCTGCGGGAAGACGACGGCGAAGCCCCACTCGTCGGCGTACTGCGGCCAGCCGGAGTTGGTGTAGTACGCGTTCGCGGTCTGCGTGCAGCCGTGCAGGGCGACGACCAGGGGGGCGTTCGCGGGGAGTCCTGCGGGGGTGTACGCGTACATCTGGAGATTGCCGGGGTTGGAGCCGAAGCCGGTCACCTGCTGGAGGCCGGCGGCAGCGGCGGCGGGCTGCGCGGTGGTGGCGCTCAGCGTCGCGGCGAGCATGCCGAGGGCGGCGGCGGACGCGAGGCGGCGCAGCAGCCGTTTCAGGATCGGTGGTCGCACAGTGCTGTTCTCCTGCCGTGGGGGTACGGGTTGCTGCCGGAACCTACGAGCGGGGCCGGTCCCCGCCCATGGGAGCGGTGGCCACACCCCGGCCCCCGCTGTGTGCCCCGACGCCCTTGCGCGGCGGACGAGAGCCTGGCGGCGGTGGACCTGGAGCTGACCCGGAGCAGCGGGAACTCCTGGACTCCGCGCACTGACGGCCCGGCGGCCGGACACCGGCCCGCACCATGTACGCCCGCACCATGCCCCGGTACGCGGGTGTGTGCACCGACGCCGTGTGACGCGGGCCCGCGCGTACCTACGGTGACGGCCATGGAGACTTCCCGCAGACCGGATCACCAGCCCGCCGCCCCCGTGCCCGGCGGCCCCGCGCAGTCGCCCGCCGAACCCGTCCTGGCCGGGCGCACCGCGCTGGTGACCGGGGCGGCGAGCGGCATCGGGCGGGCCTGCGCCCGGGCGCTCGCCGGTGCGGGCGCCCATGTGCACGTGGTGGACCGGGCCGGTGAGGCCGCCGAGCGCCTGGCTGAGGAGCTGGGCGGGACGCCCTGGGTGGTGGACCTGTCGGAGCCCGACCTCGTGGACACGTTGCCGGCCGATGCGGACGTGGTGGTCAACAACGCGGGCATCCAGCACGTGGCGCCGGTGCACGAGTTCCCGCCGGACCGGTTCGCCCTGATCCAGCGGGTGATGGTGGAGACCCCGTTCCGCGTCTTGCGCCGGACCCTGCCGGGCATGTACGAACGCGGCTGGGGGCGCGTGGTCAACATCTCGTCGGTGCACGGGCTGCGCGCGAGCCCGTACAAATCGGCCTATGTGACGGCCAAGCACGCACTGGAGGGGCTGAGCAAGGTGGTCGCGCTCGAAGCGGCGGAGCACGGGGTGACCAGCAACTGCGTCTGCCCCGGGTACGTCCGCACGCCCCTGGTGGAGAACCAGATCGCCGACCAGGCCCGCACGCACGGTATCTCCGAGGACGAGGTCGTCGGGCGGGTGATGCTGGAGCGCAGCGCGGTCAAGCGGCTGATCGAGCCGGCGGACGTGGCCGAGGCGGTCCTGTGGCTGTGCGGCCCGCGCACCGGGCACATCACCGGCTCCTCGCTCTCCATGGACGGCGGCTGGACCGCGAACTGACCTGCCGCCCCGACCCCGAGGAACCCTGGACGCCATGCCTGACCCGCTCCCCTCCGCCGCACCCCATCTCCGGCGCCTGTTCGACCTGCTGGCCGACGACGCCCCGGCCGAGGCGCTGGGGGCGGTCTCCTCGCAGGCGCGGGCGGACGGCGTGCCCGCCGGGGAGCTGGCCGAGGTGGAGCGGGCGACGGCGACGGCGCTGCGGATCAGGAGCGCGCTGCGCCAGCACCGGCGGCGCGAGGCCCAGTTGACCGCGCTGTTCGACACGGCGGGGGACCTGGCGGCATCGCGCGACCTGGACGACGTGCTGAAGGCGATCGTGCGGCGGGCCAGGATGCTGCTGGGCACGGACACCGCGTATCTGACCCTCCCGGACGAGGAGGCCGGGGACACCTACATGCGGGTCACCGACGGCTCGGTCTCGGTGCTCTTCCAGCGGCTGCGGCTCGAGCTGGGCGAGGGCCTGGGCGGTCTGGTGGCGCAGACGGCGAGCCCGTACGCGACGCCGGACTACCGCACCGACGACCGCTTCCACCACACCCGCAACATCAACGCCGGGGTTCTCGACGAGGGCCTGGTCGCGATCCTGGGCGTGCCGCTGCTGCTGGGGTCGAGCCGGGGCGGTACGGGAAAGGTGATCGGCGTCCTGTTCGCGGCGGACCGCTCGCCCCGGGTCTTCAGCCCCGACGAGGTGGCCCTGCTCTGCTCGCTGGCGGCGCACGCGGCGATCGCCATCGACACGGCCCGCGCGCTCGCCGACACCACGGCGGCGCTGGCCGAACTGGCCGAGGCGAACGCGGAGCTGGCCGAGGCCAACGCCTCCGTGCGGGCGCACTCGGCGGCCATGGCGCGGGCCGAGGAGTCGCACGACCGGCTCACCGACCTGGTGCTGCGCGGCCGGGACGTCAAGGACGTGGCGGCGGCGGTCGCCGGGCTGCTCGGCTCGCCGCTGACCATCCACGACCCGGGCGGCCGCCCGCTGGCCGCCGTCCGCCCGGACGGTTCGGGCTTCGCCGCCGACAGCATGGACGCCGGCTGGCTGGCGGAGGCGGCCGAGGAGTCGCGTACGGGGGCGCGGGCGGTGCACCGCGACGGGCGGGTGGTGTGCGCGGTGCTCGCCGGCCAGGAGCTGCTGGCCGGGCTCGTCCTGCACCGGGCCCGCCCGCTGGACGACTCGGACCGGCGGCTGTTCGAGCGGTCGGCGGTGGTGACGGGGCTCCTGTTGCTGCTGCGGCGCACGGTGGCCGAGACGGAGAACCGGATACGCGGTGAGCTGATCGCGGACCTGCTGGCGGATCCGCCCCGTGACCCGGCGGGGCTGGCCGAGCGGGGCCGCCGCCTCGGCGTAGACCTGGACCGCCCGCATCTGCTGCTGGTGGCGGAGACCGGGGCACGCGAGCGGCTGGCCCCGGCCGCGATGCGCTTCCTGTTCGGCGGCGAGCACCAGGGCGTGAGCGCCGAACACGCGGGCGCGGTGGTGCTGTTGACGGAGGACGCCGGTACGGGTGCGGGTGCGGCGGCCCGGGCGGCGGCGGCCCAGCTGGGGCAGCTGGCCCAGGCCCCCGTCACGGTGGCCGCCGCCGGTCCGGCCCGGGGCCCCGGGGAGTTGGCGGCCGCCTACGCGGAGGCGGCGCGCTGTCTGCGGGCGATGCGGGTGCTGGGCCGGACGGGCGAGGGCGCGTGCGTGGAGGAGCTGGGGTTCCTGGGCGTGGTGCTGGGCAACGCGCAGGACGTGGACGGCTTCGTGGCGGCGACGCTGGGGCCGCTGCTGGAGTACGACGCCCAGCGCGGCACGCACCTGGTGCGGACGCTGAGCGCGTACTTCGGCGCGGGCGGCAGCCTGATCCGGGCCAAGGACGAACTGCACGTCCACGTGAACACGGTGGTGCAGCGCCTGGACCGTATCCAGGTGCTGCTGGGCCGCGACTGGAACGAACCGGACCGGGCGCTGGAGCTCCAGCTGGCACTGCGGCTGCACCTGCTGTCGGGGCTTCACGGGACACGCGACCGGCCTGACGGGCAGAATCCTGGTCCGTGACGATCACCGCGCGCGCCCTGAACCGGGCGACCCTCAGCCGTCAACTGCTGCTGGCCCGTGCACCGCTGACCGCATCCGAGGGGGTGCGGCGGGTGGTGGCGCTCCAGGCCCAGCACCCGGCCTCGCCGTACATCGCCCTGTGGAACCGGCTCTCGGGCTTCGCGCCGGAAGCGCTCGACGCGGCCTTCACCGAACGGTCGGTGGTCAAGGCGACGCTCATGCGGATCACGCTGCACGCGGTGCACGCCGAGGACTACCCGGCGTTCCGGGCGGCGATGCAGCCGGTGCTGTACGCCTCGCGGCTGGGCTCCCGGTTCACCGTGTCCGGGCTCACCCCGGCCGACGGGGAGGAACTGGTCGCGGAGCTCGTGGAGTTCGCCCGTACGCCGAGGACGACGGCGGAGATCCAGGCGTGGCTGGTGGAGCGGTTCGGGGCGGAGCGGAAGGACGCGGTGTGGTGGGGCATGAAGAACTACGCGCCGCTCCATCACGTCCCGACCGGCGCGCCGTGGTCGTTCGGCGCGCGGGCCGCGTTCGTCGCGGCGGGCGCGGGGCCGGCGCCCCGGGGCCGGGTGGTGGACCGGGCGGCGCTGCGCACGCTGATCCTGCGCTACCTGGCCGGGTTCGGCCCGGCGTCGGCCGCGGACGTGGCGCAGTTCTCGATGGTGGGGCGGGTGCCGGTCCGAGCGGAGCTGACGGCCATGGCGGACGAGGTGGAGCGGCTTCGAGGGCCCGGCGGGGAGGACCTGTTCGACGTCCCGGGCGCCTCCCGGCCGGACGCCGGGACCCCGGCCCCGTCCCGGCTCATGGCGATGTGGGACTCCACGCTGCTCGCGTACGCGGACCGGGGCCGGGTGATACCCCCGGAGTACCGCCCGCTGGTGATCCGGCGCAACGGTGACGTGCTGCCGACCCTGCTGGTGGACGGCCATGTCGCGGGCGTGTGGCGCCCGACGGCCGAGGGGGTCGAGGCCACGGCGTTCCATCCGCTGCCGGCCGCCGTCTGGGACCAACTGGGGGCGGAGGCAGAGGCGTTGACAGCGTTCCTCGGCGCCCGTGGGCGGGTGGTCTACAACCGCTACCACCACTGGTGGGCGAAGCTGCCGGACGCGGATGTGCGGATGCTCTAGGGGGTGCGGACCGGGGGCGGGTGCGGGGCGCGGAAGGTGAAGGCGTCGGGGGTGTCGCCCTTCGCGCGGAGCAGGGCGACCCGGTCCATCGCCTCCTCGACGCTCGGGCGGTGGCCGGCCGGAACCCACCACAGGGCCGCGTGGTGGTCGGTCAGGCGCTCGAACCACTCGCGGCGGCGGGCCAGGACCCTGAGGTGATCGCTGCGGTACACGTACGCCTTCAGCGCGTCGACCGATTCCCAGACCGAGCAGTTGATCAGGAAGAAGTCGTCCTGGCGGTCGGGGCGCAGGCTCGTGGCGTCGGCGCCCTCCTCGTCCACCATCCGCCAGACGAAGCCGGGGGCGTGGTCGGCGAGGGCGTTGATCTCGGGGAGTTGTGCGACGAAGTCGGCGAGTTGGGGGCTGTCGAGCGGGGCGACGAGGCGCCCGACGTTGACCTGGGCAAGGTGGAAGTCGTTCACGGGGCCAAGCATGGCCGGGCGAACCTTCTAAAGTCAACGGATTCCTTTTTAGACTTCGGCGGCCCCCTCGGGCCCCTCGATCGCGACGCAACACCCTTCCGGCAGCGGGTCCATGGCGGCGGTCCACCCCCCGGCGAGCAGCCCTTGGATACCGGCGAGGTTCATCCCGCACACCAGAGCCGGGAAGTGCTCCGCCAGGGCGTGGAACGGGCAGTTGTTCAGCCGGAGCCTGCCGCAGTCCCAGTACGGTTCGTAGCCGCGCTCCCGCAGCGCCTCGACGGGGTCCGCCGCGCCCGCCGCCTCACCGGCGGCCCGCGCCGCCGCCTGCAACTCGGCGTCGAGTCCGGCCCGTTCGACCACCTCGGCGAGCAAGTGGCTGACGGTGTCGTAGGAACGCGGCGGTACGGAGACGGTGTGCTCGCCGTCCGCCCGCCGGTACAGCTTGGAGGGCCGCCCGGCGCCGGGCCCGGTGCGGCCGGAGAGCCGGCGGAAGGTGGTCTCCAGCAGCCCGGCGTCCACGAGCTTGTCCAGGTGGAAGGCGGCCACGGAGCGCGTCACCCCGACCGCGTCGGCGGCGGCATCCCGGGTGACGTCGCCCTGGGCGGCGGCCACGTGTCGGTACAGCCCACGGCGTACGGGGTCCCCGAGAACCGCCAGCGCGTCGAGGGCGGCGTCGTCACTGCTCACGGCCCCGAGTCTAGGCGCCGGCCGCACCACTCTCGGGGGCGCTGCCCCCGTACCCCCGCTGCTCAATCGCCGCAGGGGCTTGATGGTGCCCGGCGCGAAACCAAGCCCCGCCGGCGATTGAGGCGCGGGGTCCGGGGCGGAGCCCCGGCATCCAGCCCCTGCCGCGCTTGAACAGCGGGGTCCGGGGCAGCGCCCCGGTTTCGGGAAGGGGCAGGTAGGGGAACAAACCCCGCCCGCTAGACTGGCCGCGTCGTCACTACGCCCGTTCAGGGGGAAGCCGGTGCGAATCCGGCACTGACCCGCAGCCGTAACCGCCACCAACGGCGGAAGCCGGAATGCCCTGTCCGAGTCGTGACCGGCTCACGCCGCCGGAACCCCGGCGGCCCGCCCCGTCGAGGTATACGGAGCCGGAGCCTGGTGCCGTGTGTGCCTGCCCCCGGCCCCCAGGAGAGGCACCGCCCGCCATGACCGCACGCCGCAGCGCCACCGCGCTCGCCGTCACCGCCGCCGCGCTCTGCGCGGCCGCCGCCCCGGCCGCCGTCGCCGCGCCGTCTCCGTCGCCCTCCCCCTCGGCCGCGCTGCCCTCCGGGCTCTACGGCACCGGCGACCCGACGTACGACGGGGTGTGGCGGCAGTCGCTCGCGTTCCTCGCGCAGCAGGCCACCGGCGTGACCCCGGCCACGAAGGCCGTCGACTGGCTGACCGGCCAGCAGTGCGACAGCGGCGCGTTCCCCGCGTACCGCCCGGAGGCCTCCGCGCCCTGCACCGACAAGACGATGGTCGACACCAACGCGACGGCCGCCGCCGCCCAGGCCCTGCGCGCGGTCGGCGGGCACCAGGACGCCGTCGCGAACGCGGTCAGCTGGCTCAAGTCCGTCCAGAACGAGGACGGCGGCTGGGGCTACACCGCCGGCAGCCCCAGCGACGCGAACTCCACGTCCATCGTGATCGGCACCCTCGCCCGGGCCGGCGAGAAGCTGGGCGACGTCACGACGCACGGCGGCAAGACCCCGTACGCCGCCCTGCTCACGTTCTCCATCCCCTGCGGCGGCAAGGACGGCGGCGCCTTCGCCTACCAGCCCGACAAGGCCGGCAAGCTCGCCGCCAACGGTGACGCCACCGCCGCCGGTGTCCTCGGCGCGCTCGGCAAGGGCCTCGTCGTCTCGGACAACGCGGCCGTGAAGGACCCCGCCTGCCACAAGGGGTCCCCGCTCGAACCGGAGCAGGCCGCGCAGAACGGCGCCTCCTACCTCGCGACCGCCCTCGCGAAGAGCGGCCACCTCGACGCGGCCCCGATGCCCGGCGCGGAGGACAGCAAGCCGCAGCCCGACTTCGGCAACACCGCCGACGCGGTCGTCGCCCTGTCCGCCGCCGGGCACAAGGACAAGGCGGCCGGCCCGGTCGCCTGGCTGAAGAAGAACTCCGCCGCCTGGGCGAAGCAGAGCGGCCCCGCCGCCTACGCCCAGCTGATCCTGGCCGCCCACGCGACCGGCGCCGACGTCCGCGACTTCGGCGGCGCCGACCTCGTCTCCCAGCTGAACGCGACCGGCCCCGAGCCGGCCGCCGTGAAGAAGCCGCAGCCGACGGCCACGGAGGACGAGGAGAAGAAGGACAGCGGTGACGGCGACGGCATCGGCGGCGTCTGGTGGTTCGTCGGTATCGGCCTCGCGGTCGGCGCGGGCGCCGGCTTCCTGATCAGCGGCCGCCGCAAGAACCAGCAGCTGTGAGCCGCGTCGCACGGGCGCTCGCGCTCCTGCTCGTCGGCGCCGTCCTGGCCGTGCTCGGCGCGGGCACGGCGCAGGCCGCGGGTTACCGCTACTGGTCGTTCTGGGAGGGCTCGGCGGACGGCTGGTCGTACGCCACCCAGGGGCCGTCGCTCGTACGGCCCGAGGACGGCTCGGTGGCGGGCTTCCGCTTCGCGGTGAGCGCGGACTCTCAGGACGCGTCCAAGCCGCGCAGCGCCCCCGACTTCGCCAAGGTCTGCGCGGACACCCCCGCGAAGGACGGCAGCAAGCGCGTCGCGGTCGTCATCGACCCGGGCACCGCCGCCGACGCGCCGGACGGGGAGACCCCGCCCCCGCCGCGTACCGCCTGCGCGCGGGTCTCGAAGGACGCGAGCAGCGCGGAAGCCCTGGCTGCGGTCGCCAAGCCGCTGCGGTACGACGCGGGCGCGATGCTCTGCGCGATCTCCGGCTACCCGGCCACCGGCTGCGGCGAGCAGGTCTCCGGCGACAGCGGCGGCAGCAGCGCGGACAGCGGGAGCAAGACACCCGCCTCGGCCGCCGCCTCCACCGGCGGCAACGGCGACGACGGCGGCCCGTCCGCCGGCATACTCGTCGGGATCGGCGCCGTGCTGCTCCTCGGCATCGCCGCAGTCGCGCAGGCCCGCCGCCGCCGCGGATGACCGGCCCGACGGCCGGCCGCACGGACATCGCCACGGACCGGCTCCCCGCCTGGCGCGCCCCCGCCGCGACGCGCTCCAACGCGGTGCCGGCCGGGGCGTGGTGGCTGTGGGCGCTGGGCCTGGCCACCGCCGCGTCCCGGACCACCAACCCGCTGCTGCTCGGCCTGCTGGTCGGGGTCGCGGGGTACGTGGTGGCCGCGCGCCGCACGGACGCGCCGTGGGCCAGGTCGTACGGGATGTTCATCCGGATCGGGCTCTTCGTGATCGCGGTCCGCCTGCTGTTCTCCGTCTTCCTCGGCTCGCCGATCCCCGGCACGCACACCCTGTTCACGCTGCCCGAGCTGCCGCTGCCCGACTGGGCGAAGGGCGTCCGGATCGGCGGCCGGGTCACCGCCGAGCAGCTGCTGTTCGCGCTGTACGACGGGGCGAAGCTGGCGGCCCTGCTGATCTGCGTCGGTGCGGCGAACTCCCTCGCCAACCCGGCCCGGCTACTGAAATCGCTGCCCGGCGCGCTGTACGAGGCCGGGGTCGCCGTCGTCGTGGCGATGACGTTCGCGCCGAACATGGTCGCCGACGTGCTGCGGCTGCGCACCGCCCGCCGGCTGCGCGGCCGCCCGACCGGCGGCGTGCGGGCCGTCCTCCAGATCGGGCTGCCGGTCCTGGAGGGCGCCCTCGAACGGTCGGTCGCCGTGGCCGCCTCCATGGACGCGCGCGGCTACGGGCGCACCGCCCGCGTCCCGGCCGCCGTCCGGCACACCACGAACGTCCTGACCCTCGGCGGGCTGCTCGGCGTGTGCGCCGGTACGTACGGGCTGCTCGCCGCCGAGGGCGCCGGCTACGGGGTGCCGCTGCTGGCCGCCGGTCTCCTCGCCGCGATGGCCGGGCTGCGGCTCGGCGGGGCGCGTTCGGTGCGGACCCGCTACCGGCCCGACCGGTGGGGGGCGCGGGCCTGGCTGATCGCCGGGTCCGGCGCGGCGGTCGCGGCGGCGATGATCTGGGCCGGGAACGCCGATCCGGCCGCGCTGCACCCCGGGGTCGTACCGCTGACCGCGCCCGTGCTGCCACTGTGGCCGGCCGCAGCCGTGCTGCTGGGGCTGCTGCCGGCGGTGGCCGCCCCCGTCCCGCCTTCCCCCGCAGGCTTCCAGGAGCAGCTGTGATCCGGTTCGACGATGTTTCGGTGCGGTACGAGGGCGCCGGGCGCCCCACCCTGTCGGGGGTCGACCTGACGGTCCCGGAGGGTGAGCTGGTGCTGCTCGTCGGCCCGTCCGGGGTCGGCAAGTCGACATTCCTCGGCGCCGTCTCGGGTCTGGTGCCGCACTTCACCGGCGGCACGCTGACCGGACGGGTCACCGTGGACGGGCGCGACACCCGTACGCACAAGCCCCGGGAGCTCGCGGACCTGGTCGGCACGGTGGGCCAGGACCCCCTGGCGCACTTCGTCACCGACACGGTCGAGGACGAGCTCGCCTACGGCATGGAGTCGCTGGGCCTGGCCCCGGACGTGATGCGGCGGCGGGTCGAGGAGACCCTCGACCTGCTGGGCCTGGCCGGGCTGCGCGACCGCCCGATCGCCACCCTGTCCGGCGGCCAGCAGCAGCGGGTCGCGATCGGCTCGGTCCTCACCCCGCACCCCCGCGTCCTGGTCCTGGACGAGCCGACGTCCGCTCTCGACCCCGCGGCGGCCGAGGAGGTCCTCGCGGTCCTCCAGCGGCTCGTCCACGACCTGGGCACCACGGTCCTGATGGCGGAACACCGGCTGGAGCGCGTGGTGCAGTACGCGGACCAGGTCGTCCTGCTCCCCTCGCCGGGCGCCGCCCCGGTGATGGGCACGCCCGCCGAGGTGATGGCGGTCTCCCCGGTGCACCCCCCGGTCGTCGCGCTCGGCCGCCTCGCGGGCTGGGACCCGCTGCCCCTCACGGTCCGGGACGCGCGGCGACGGGCCGGTGACCTGCGCGACCGGCTGGCGGAGCGGGCGCCGGGGGCGGTGGACGAGGGCGCGCCCCGTCCCGCGATGCCCGACGCTCCCCTCCCCGAGCCCCGCCCCGCTCCTCGTCGAGGCGCCCTCGCCCGCCTCTTCGGCCGCGCCCCGCGGACCGCCCCCGCCCCCGGACCCGCCCCCGGCGCCCCCGCCGCCCAGGCGGAACGGCTCGGGGTGCGGCGCGGCCGCGTCGAAGCGCTGCGCCGGGTCTCGCTCACCGTCCGGGCCGGCGAGACCGTGGCGCTGATGGGGCGCAACGGCGCGGGCAAGTCCACGCTGCTCGGTACCTTCGTCGGCATGGTCGAGCCCACCTCCGGCTCCGTCCTGACCGGCGGCCTGCCCCCGCACCGGACCCCGCCGCGCGAGATGGTGCGCCGCGTCGGCCTCGTACCGCAGGAGCCGCGCGATCTGCTCTACGCGGACACGGTCGCCGCCGAGTGCGCGGCGGCGGACGCGGACGCCGGGGCGGAGCCGGGCAGCTGCCGGGCCCTGGTCTCGGAGCTGCTGCCGGGGGTCGAGGACGACACGCACCCCCGCGATCTCTCCGAGGGGCAGCGCCTCGCGCTGGCCCTCGCCCTGGTGCTGACCGCCCGGCCGCCGCTGCTCCTCCTGGACGAGCCGACCCGGGGTCTGGACTACGCGGCGAAGGCCCGGCTGGTCGGGGTGCTGCGCGCGCTGGCCGCCGAGGGCCACGCCATCGTGCTCGCCACCCATGACGTGGAGCTGGCCGCCGAGCTGGCGCACCGGGTGGTGATCCTCGCCGACGGGGAGGTCGTCGCGGACGGCCCGACCGCCGAGGTCGTCGTGTCCTCGCCCGCGTTCGCCCCGCAGACCGCCAAGATCCTCGCCCCGCAGGAATGGCTCACCGTCCCCCAGGTGCGCGCGGCCCTGGGAGGTGGCGCGTGAACGAGGTGGGGAAGCGTGGCCGCCCGGTCCGGCTGGGTCCCCGGGCGGTCGTCGCGCTGGTGCTGATCAGCGCCGTCGGGATCGCCGCCTTCGGGTGGCCGCTGCTCGCGGACCGGGATTCGGGGCTCGCGCACGCGCAGGACGCGCCGTGGCTGTTCGCCGCGCTGCTGCCGCTGCTGGTCGCGGTGGTGGTCGCGATGATCGCGGACGCCGGGCTCGACGCGAAGGCGGTCGCGATGCTGGGGGTGCTGGCCGCGGTCGGGGCGGCGCTGCGCCCGCTGGGGGCGGGCACGGCGGGCCTGGAGCCGATGTTCTTCCTGATGGTGCTGAGCGGGCGGGTGCTGGGGCCGGGGTTCGGCTTCGTGCTGGGGTCCGTGACGATGTTCGCGTCCGCGCTGCTGACCGGCGGGGTGGGGCCGTGGATGCCGTTCCAGATGCTGTCGATGAGCTGGTTCACCATGGGCGCCGGGCTGCTGCCCGCCCCGGACCGGCTGCGCGGGCGCGGGGAGCTGCTGATGCTGGCGGCCTACGGGGCCGTCGCCTCGTTCGCGTACGGCACGATCATGAATCTGTACGGCTGGACGATCGTGCCGGGCCTCGCCTCGGGCATCTCGTTCCGGCCGGGCGACCCGCTGGGCGACAACCTGGTCCGCTTCCTCGCGTACTGCGCGACGACCTCGCTCGGCTGGGACCTGGGCCGGGCGGTGCTCACGATCGTGCTGACCCTGACGGTCGGGGCGCCGCTGCTGAAGGCGCTGCGGCGGGCGACGCGGCGGGCTTCCTTCGAGGCCCAGGTCACATTCGGCGCCCCTGGCGAGTGAGGGCACCCACAGGACCTTGGTCCTGTACGAAGCGGCTTAGGAGCCGCGCACGGGCTTCGCAGGGCCCCGCCGCACCCCATCCAGCCTGCTATGAAGCGCTTTGGCATGGTTCGGGACCTTCGGCCCCGGGTGCGAGGCGGGGTCGTAACAGGGGTCGTTGCCACGGCCGAACGGGCTCGCTAAGACTGGATCCCGTCGCCGAGCACCGCAGGGTCCTCACCGGGATCGCGGTCAACGAGCGCCGGTCCACGCAGGATTCGGACCGAGCCGTGCGACTCCCCCGTTCCCGACGTTAGGTTCCCTGTGACGTTCGCCCGTAACCTCATCGCCAAGCCCCGCACCACCCGTCGTAAGGCCGCCATCGCAGGCGCCTCCGTGCTGCTGGGCGCCACCGGCCTCGGCCTGGGTGTCTCCCCGGCCATGGCGGCCCCGTCCGCCGCACCGACCTCCGCCGGGAGTGCCCAGGACACGGCGAAGCAGATGATCGGTGACGACGGCCAGTTCCAGTGCTTCAGCAACATCGTCAGCCACGAGAGCGGCTGGAACCCGAGCGCGACCAACGCCTCCTCCGGCGCCTACGGACTGGTCCAGGCGCTGCCCGGTTCGAAGATGTCGTCCGCCGGTTCCGACTGGAAGACCAACCCCGGCACGCAGATCAAGTGGGGTCTGGACTACATGAACTCCCGCTACGGCAGCCCCTGTGGCGCCTGGTCCTTCTGGCAGGCCCACAACTGGTACTGAGCCGGCCCGGCTCGAACCGGTGACTCCCGAAGCCCCGACCGCTCAGCGGCCGGGGCTTCGGCCTGTCCGGTGGCGGTACACCGATCCGTACCCCCGTCCGCATGCCGAACGGACGTGCGGGGATCATGGCGGCCATGCATGCCCTGCTCTCCGCGTTCGCCCCCATCTGGGTCCTGACCGGCATCGGCTACGCGGTCGGGCGCGGCGGGCTGCTCGGGGAGCAGGCGGAGGCCGTGCTCGGCCGGTTCGTCTTCCATGTGGCGATGCCCGCCGCCCTGTTCACGATGGTGTCGGGGGCGGGCCCGGACGTGTTCGGCCATCCGTCGATGGTGGCGTTCGCGGCGAGCACGGCGGTGGCGGCGGGGGCCGGGTTCGTCCTCGTCCGGCGGGTCTTCGGCCGGGGGCGGGCGGACGCGGCGATCGGCGCCATGTCCTCGGGCCATGTGAACTCCGCGAACCTGGGCATCCCGGTGGCGGTGCAGGTGCTGGGCGACGCCTCCTTCGTCGCGCAGGTCATCCTCTTCCAGGTGCTGGTGCTCTCCCCGGTGATCCTGACGCTGCTGGACTCCGGGACGCGCGGGGGCGACGGGCGGCGCCCCGGCGGCGGGGTGCGGCGACTGCTCACCATGCCCCTGCGCAACCCGATCATCCTGGCCTCGCTGCTCGGCGTGGCCGTCTCCGCGACCGGACTGCGGCTGCCCGCCGCCGTGACGCACCCGTGCGACGTGCTCGGCGCGGCGGCGGTGCCCACGGCCCTGATCACGCTGGGCCTGTCACTGCACCGGGGCGCGGGCGGCGGCGGCCGGGCGCGCCGGGAGCGGGCGGAGACCGCGGCCGTCGTCGCGGTGAAGACGCTGGGCCAGCCGCTGGCCGCCCTGCTCATCGCGGGCCCGGTGCTGCGCCTCCCGGACCACCAGTTGCTCGCGGTCGTGCTGTGCGCGGCGCTGCCCACCGCGCAGAACTCCTTCATCTACGCCCGCGAGTACGGCCTCGGCACCGGGCTCGCCCGCGACGCGATCGTGGCCTCCACGCTGGTGTCGATGGTCACCCTGTCGGTGGCCGCCTGGGTGCTCGGGCCGTGAGCGGTCCGGGCTACGGCTTGCCCGCCAGCGCCTCGCCCTCCGGTGCATGGGCCGCCTCGCCCTCCGGGGCCTCCGGCGCCGACCGCAGCCGGCGCGGCCCCGCGAGCACGTACGCGATGAGGAAGCCGAGCGCGACGACGACCGCCCCGCCCACCGCGTCCAGCACCCAGTGATTGGCGGTCGCGACGATCGCGGAGACCGTGAACAGCGGATGCAGCACCCCGAGCGCCTTCATCCACACCTTCGGGGCGAGCAGCACGATGATCACCCCGCACCACAGGGACCAGCCGAAGTGCAGGGAGGGCATCGCCGCGTACTGGTTGGTCACCGCCGTCAGCGCCCCGTAGTCGGGCTGCGAGAAGTCCTGCACCCCGTGCACCGTGTCGACGAAGCCGAGCCCGGGCATCAGCCTCGGCGGGGCCAGCGGGTAGAGCCAGAAGCCGACGAGCGCGAGGAGCGTGGCGAAGCCGAGGGTGGACCGGGCCCAGCGGTAGTCGGCGGGGCGGCGCACGTACAGCACGGCGAGGATCGCCAGCGGGACGATGAAGTGGAACGTCGAGTAGTAGGAGTCGAAGAAGTCCCGCAGCGGGCCGACGCCCGCGACCGCGTGGTTGATCCGGTGCTCGATGTCGATGTGCAGCCACTGTTCGAGCGAGTGGATCTGGTGCCCGTGCCGCTCGGCGGTGTCCCGCCCGGCCGTGGCGGCCAGTCTGACGTGCCCGTAGGCGGAGTAGACGACGCGGATCAGGAGGAGTTCCAGGAGCAGGTTGGGCCGGCTGAGCACCCGCCGCCAGACCGGCAGCAGCGGCACCCGGCCCCAGCGGGCCGGGACCGGCTTCGCGTACGCGGTGGGCACGGGCCGCTGCCAGTACGGGGAGGTGCGCGGCAGGAACGGCGTCACGCAGGCGGCCCCGAGCGCGGCGATCAGCAGCACGTTGTCGCGTACCGGGAACACCGCCCCGATGTTCGGCAGCAGCATCGCGCCCGGCAGGGTGGTCACCAGGATCACGACGGCCGGCCACACCAGCCGGTCCGAGGCGCTGCGGCCCGCCCGGCCGACCACGGCGAGCAGCACCCAGAGCAACTGGTGCTGCCACGCGGTCGGGGACACGGCGACGGCGACGCACCCGGTCACGGCCGCGGCGAGCAGGAGCTGCCCGTCGCGCGCGTACCGCACGGCGCGGCGCAGGCCGATGACGCAGACGGCGGCGGCCAGCGCCAGGAACAGCGCGATCTCCGGCGGCCCGGCGAGGCCCAGGCGCAGCAGCGCGCCGTGCAGGGACTGGTTGGCGAGGCTGTCCGCCTGGTCGCCGAGGCCGGCCCCGGCGACGTGGTGCACCCAGTACGTCCACGAGTCGTGCGGCATCGCGGCCCACGCCAGGGCCGTGCACGCGGCGAAGGCGCCGGCGGAGGTGAGCGCTGAACGGCGTCTTCCGGTGAGCCACAGCAGCAGGGCGAACAGGAGCACGGCCGGCTGGAGGGCGGCGGCGACCCCGATGAGCGCCCCGGCCTTGCGTTCCCCCCGGACGACGAAGAGGCCGACGAGGACCAGGAGGACGGGCAGGATGCTGACCTGGCCGAGGTGGAAGGCGTTGCGCACCGGCAGCGAGAGCATCAGCAGGCTGATCGCGACGGGCGCGGCGAGCAGGGCGGTGCGCCGGCCGACGGGCCCCGGCAGCGCGCGGGCGGCGACGAGGCCGAGGACGGCGACGAGCAGGAGCGAGCCGAAGGTCCAGGCGACCCCGAGGCTCTGTTCGGCGGTACGGGTCAGCGGCTTGAGGACGAGCCCGGAGAAGGGAGTGCCGGTGAAGCGGTCGGTGTCGTACAGCGAACCGGTCACATGGAGCACCCCGTTGTCACCGATCCAGGTCTCCAGATCGATGAGCCGTTCGCCCGGCGGCTGCCGCAGCACCACCGCCATCTGCCGGACGGCCAGCGCGGCCGCGACCAGCCAGAGCACCGCCCGTACCGTTCCGGTCCTCACTCCCGCCGTCGCGCTTGTGCTGCCACTGTGCTCCGCGTTCGCCACGCTGCGCCGACCCTCCCAAGGTCTGTCGCCGGCCGGTTGTCCGGCATGTGTGAAACCTTCGCATTGTGCTCTTGGGTAGACCCAATCAACCCCTTTGACGCCTGACTGTCACCCGGATTCGGCCGGAAGTCCGCTCGGCCGGGTGCGCGGCGGGGCCGGAACCGGCGGGGGCCCGCGCACGTCTGAGCCCGTGATCAGCAACGACGGAGAGGGCGGAAGATGCGGCGCGCGGGGAGAAACGGAAGGACGGGGGGCTGGGCGGTCCGAGCGCTCTCCCTGCTCCTGATGCTGGTGTCGCTGCAGGTGGGGTCGCTGATCGCACCGGCGTACGCCTGCGGCTGCGGGGCGATGGTGGTGCACCGGAACAGCCAGGTGGCGGTCGACCGGGAGACGTCGGCGGTCGGCTGGGACGGCCGCACCGAGCAGATCGTCATGCAGCTGAGCGTCCGGGGGAACGCGCCGGACGCGGCCTGGATCATGCCGGTACCGCACCGCGCCACGGTCGAGCTGGGTGACACGGCGCTGTTCTCCGAGCTGAGGGCCCTCACCGCGCCGGTCACCGAGGAGCGGCACTACTTCTGGCCGCGCGGCAAGGACTGGCCGTTCGGCGGTTCCGGGGACTCCGTCGGCGACGGCGCCGCCGCCCCCAGGGCCTCCGCCCCGGTCGACGTGGTCGGCCGGGAACGGCTCGGCCCGTTCGACGTGGCCCGGCTGGCGGCGACCGACCCGGAGGCGCTGGAGGGCTGGCTGAAGGAGAACGGCTTCGAGCTGCCGGACCGCCTCGCCACGGCCCTGACCCCGTACGTCGAGCAGAAGTGGGAGTACGTGGCGGTGCGCCTCGCGCCGGAGGAGCAGGGGGGCACGCTGAGCGGGACGCTCGACCCGCTGCGGCTGCGGTTCGCCAGCGACCGGATGGTGTATCCGATGCGCCTGTCCAAGCTGGCCGCCACCCCGCAGTCCCTCGACCTGTACGTGCTGGCCGACCACCGCATGGAACCGCGCGGCGCGATCGGCGGGCGGCCCCCGAAGGTCGCGTACGCGGGCCGCGTCGACCCCGCGAAGGAGTCGTACAACGCGCTGGCGGCGGTCACCGGGGACAAGCCGGTCTTCGTGACGGCGATCGACCAGTACTTTCCGTCGCCGGAGCGGATCGACGGCGACCACGAGCTGCGGGCGACCGCCGAGGACACCCCGTACCGGACCGTGGTGTACCGGGACACGCTGCTGACCTGGGGCTCCATGCCGGCCTGGCTGCTGACGCTGCTCGGCGGCGCGGTGCTGCTGGTGGCCCTGCCCCTGCTCCTGCTCGTACGCGCCCGGCGGCGGCGCCCGGTACTGCCCCCGCCGCCGGTCTTCACGCCGCCGCCACTGCGCTAGGCCCTGTCCGGCGGGTACGTGGGGGTTTCCGCCTGCCAGCCCGCGAAGAGCGGGACCTCCTCGCCGGGGTCCAGGACGACGATGCCGAAGGGCCGGTCGAAGGCCAGGTGCAGGCGGCGCGGAGGCGGGCCCGGCTCCGCGCCGGACGGTACGGGCAGCACCGTCACGGCGGCCGCCGCCAGGCCCTCCTCGTTCACCTTCAGCACCGCCTCCTGCACCACCTCGTTGAGCATGAGCGGGGTTTCCGAGATCCCGGAGAAGTCGGCGGCGTACGTCGTGGCGAGACGGATACCGAGCGCCGACAGGTGGTCGGTCGCCCGGATGTGCGTACGAAGGGTGAACCGCGGAACCGCGATGGTCACGGCATCCGCCTTCAGGGCGGTCCGCGCCTCCTTCGGCGCCCAGGCCGCCGGGAGCACATCGGCCGCCCCCTCGCCCGGCCGCCCCAGCACGAGGCGCACCTTGACCGGCGGCGACGCACCCGGCCCCTCCCCGGCGCACCGCAGATCGACGACGAACGCGCCCCCTGTCATCCAGACGTCCCATGACAAGGGCTTCCCGGACATCGTCGGCACCTCGCGGGTGACGCCGGACGCGTCGGTGAACGGCCGGTCCTCGGTCGCCGCCTTCGGGAAGGGCGTCGCCCAGTCGGCCTTCAGCGCGAGGGCGTTGACCAGCACCAGCAGCATGCGGTTGCTCACGGCCACCGGGAGCCGCTCGATGAGCCCGCCGGTCCTCTCCCGGACCCACGCGTCGGCCTCGTCCGGGTCCATGGGCCCGAAGCCGATGTCCGGCAGCGCCTTCCGGAGTCTCCGGTGCACCTTCGTACGCGTCCAGACCCGGGTCGCCACGCCCAGCCCGTCGGTGGCCGCCAGCGCCCGGGCCGTGGCCGTCGCCGCCCCGGCCGCCTCGTCCCCGGCCACCCCGAGCACCGCCCGCAATTCCTCGGCGGTCTCCCCGCGCGCCCCCGCCGCGAGGGCGGTCAGGGCCAGCCACAGCCCGGCGGGCGAGCAGACGAAGTCGCCGCCCGGCCCGGCCAGCTCCCGGATCCACCGCTCGCCGAGCCGCCGGACCGCTCCGGCCCCGTTCTCCCGCACCACCGCACCGCCCCCTCGAAATCGCCTGGCTCATACATGTGTGCGGTAGCAAGAATGGCCCAATGACCTGGACCGTGGCACCCGAACCCTTCGACTCCCCGGACGCGGCCCTGCTCCGGCGGGATTACTACGCCGAGGTCGCCGGCCGCTACTGGGGCCGTCCGGCGACCGCCGAGGAGATCGACGCCGGGCTCACCGACGACGGCGCCGGACTGCTGGCCGCCCCGACCGGTGACTTCGTCGTCGGCCGCTCCGGCGGCCGGGCGGCGGCCTGCGCGGGCCTGGTCCTCGTGGCCGCGGACACGGCGGAGCTCACCCGGGTCTACGTCCGCCCGGAGTTCCGGGGCACGGGCGGCGGCGGACTGCTGCTCGCGGCGCTGGAGGAGCGGGCCCGGGCGCTGGGGGCGGCCCTGCTCCGGCTGGACACCCGGCACGACCTGGTGGAGGCCCGCGGCCTGTACGCGAAGCACGGCTACCGGGAGGTCCCGGCGTTCAGCCGGGGCCCGTACGCGGAGCACTGGTTCGCCAAGGAGGTGGCCCCGGCCTGATGCGGGGGCCGGGGCCGCTAATCCCGGTACGGGTGCCCCGCCGCGTGGTCGCGCTTGGGTTCCGGGCTGTGCGGGCGCTCCTTGCTCGACCCGCTGGTCTCCCGTGTCAGCTCGGAGACCAGCGCGACCAGGTCCGTCGGCCGGTCCGGGCCCCACCAGTCGCCCAGCAGCTCGGCGAGGGAGTCCTCGCGGGCCTGGGCGAGCTTCACCACCGCCTCCGCGCCCGGCTCGGTGAGGACCATCTGCACCCCGACCCGCCGGACGAGCCCGCGCCCCTCCAGCTGCCGGGCCGCGTCGTTGATCACCCGCAGCGGCACGGGGGCCACCTCGGCGAGCCGGGCGGGCTCCACCGTGCCGTGGCGCTTGATCCGCAGCAGCATCCAGCTGGCGGCGGGCAGCAGGTCGTAGCCCGCCTTCTCGGTGATCCTGACGTAGACCTCGCGGCGGCCCTCCCGGGTGGCCAGCACGGACAGGGCCCGGGCGCACTCGTCGTACGAGGAGCGCTCGACCGGGTTCGACGCCAGCGTCTCGCTCGGGTCCGGCGCGGTCACCGATCCGCGCAGCTTGTCCTCCTTGAGGAGCCAGGCGAAGAGGAAGGCGACCAGGACGACGGGTGCCGCGTACAGGAACACATCGGTGATCGACGTCGAGTACGCCTGGAGCACCGGCCCCCGCAGGGAGTCCGGCAGCCGGCCGATGGCGCGGGGGTCGGCGGCCAGGCTCTTCGCGTCCACGCCGGGCGGCAACGGCCGTCCGGCGAGCGCGGCGCCGAGTTTGTCGGTGAGCCGGTTGGTGAAGATGGTGCCGAAGATGGCCACGCCGAACGAGGCGCCGATGGACCGGAAGAACGTCGCGCCCGAGGTCGCCACGCCGAGATCCCGGTACGAGACGGCGTTCTGCACGACCAGGACGAGGACCTGCATCACCAGGCCGAGGCCCGCGCCGAAGACGAAGAAGTAGGCGCTCATCTCCCAGGTGCCGCTGGACACCGTCAGCCGGTGCAGGAGCAGCAGCCCGATGGCCGTGATGCCGGTGCCCGCGACCGGGAACACCTTCCAGCGCCCCGTGCGGCTGACGATCTGCCCGGACACCGTCGAGGTGATGAGCAGCCCGAACACCATGGGCAGCATGTGGACACCGGACATCGTCGGCGTGATGCCGTGCACGACCTGGAGGAAGGTCGGCAGATAGGTCATGGCGCCGAACATCGCGAAGCCGATGACGAAGCTGATCACGGCGACGAGGCTGAAGGTCCTGATCCGGAACAGCTTCAGCGGCAGTACGGGCTCGGTGGCGCGCCGCTCCACGAGCACGAACGCGACCAGGAGCACCACCGCGAGCACCGCGAGGCCGATGATCTTCCCCGAGCCCCAGGGCCAGGTGGTGCCGCCGAGGGAGGCGACGAGGACGAGGCAGGTGGCGACCGAGGCGATGAGGAAGGTGCCCAGGTAGTCGATGGTGTGCTTCGTCCGGCGGACCGGGATGTGCAGCACGGCGGCGATCACCACAAGGGCGACGACGCCGATGGGGAGGTTGATGTAGAAGACCCAGCGCCAGCTGAGGTGCTGGGTGAAGAAGCCGCCGAGCAGTGGCCCGAGGACGCTCGTCGCGCCGAACACGGCGCCGAAGAGGCCCTGGTACTTGCCGCGTTCACGGGGCGGGACGATGTCTCCGACGATCGCCATCGACAGCACCATCAGACCGCCGCCGCCGAGCCCCTGGAGGGCGCGGAAGCCGATCAGCTGGGGCATGTTCTGGGCGAGCCCGCAGAGCGCGGAGCCGATCAGGAAGATGACGATCGCCGTCTGGAACAGCTTCTTGCGCCCGTACTGGTCGCCCAGCTTGCCCCAGAGCGGGGTCGCGGCGGTCGAGGCCAGCAGATAGGCGGTGACCACCCACGACAGGTGTTCGAGCCCGCCGAGGTCACTGACGATGGTGGGGAGCGCGGTGGAGACGATGGTCTGGTCGAGTGCGGCGAGCAGCATGCCGAGGAGCAGTGCGCCGATCGCCACCAGGACCGACCGCGTGGAGCGGCCTTCGCCGGGGGCCTGGGCCGTCGGGCTCAGCTGCTGGGCCATGAGACATCTCCTCGGATCCGCTAGACCCCCATCCTGTCTGTTCTGCCCCGTTATGGCCTGCCGGGGGCCCATCCGATTGGGCTTCTCGGCGGCGGGCTGCATAATCGCAGGCAGTTCAAGGGGAGGGGACCCACGATGGCCGGACATATATGCCCGGAGTGCGGTACGGAGAGCAGACCGGGCACCGCTCCGGGCTGTGCCTGCGCGGGCCGGAACACCGGTACGCGGGGTTACGCCACCGATCCGGAGCGGGCCGCCGAACAGCAGCGCATCGCCGATGAGCACCACGCCGGCCGGTCCGCCGAGATGGCCGCGGCGGAGGACTTCGACCCGCTGCGCATCCGCCCGTACGTGACCCTGGGCGGCGACACCGCGACGGCGCCCACGACACCCCCGCCCGCCGCCCCGCAGGTCTACGGCCCCGAGGGCGACGCCGCGACCACGATGCCGCTGTTCCTCGGCCCTGCGGGCGCCGCGCCGGATGCCGAGGGGCCCGACACCGCCCTCCTCCTCACCGGCCGGGACCCGGTGGCGCCGCGCCGCCGCAAGCCGTTCGCCGCGGTGATCGCGGGGGCGGCCGTGGTCGCGGTGGTCGGCACGGCGGCCTTCGTCGGCGGGCTGTTCAACGGGGACGGCGACGGGGAGGCCGACCTGGACCAGGCCCTTCCGTCCACGGTGACCAGCCTCCCCGAGGAGAGCGGCGAGCCCGCGCCCTCCGCCTCGTCCTCCGCCTCCGCCTCACCCAGCCGGTCCGCCTCCCCCGCCTCGTCCGCATCGGCCTCCGCGTCGCCCTCCGCCTCCGCTTCCGCCTCCGCCTCCCCCTCCCGCTCCGCCACCGCGTCCTCCTCGGCCCCCGGCGCGGACGCCGCGGCGTCCCCGTCGGCCACCGCGAGCAGCAGCGGCCCGGCCGAGGGCGTGGCCCCGCCCCCCGAGGCGCCGGACGACGCGGGAACCCTGCGGCGGGGCGACCGGGGCGCGGAGGTCGCGGAGCTCCAGAACCGGCTCCGGGAGGTCTGGGTGTACAACGGCCCGGTCGACTCGGACTACGGGGACCGCACGGAGAAGGCCGTGAGCGACCTCCAGACCTGGTGGAGCATCGAGGGCGACCCGGACGGCGTCTACGGCCCGAACACGCGGAGCCGCCTGGAGGCGGTGACGACGGGGCGCGGGCGCCACTGACGGGGCACGCCCGCGGGAGGGGAGTCCCCGGATTCGCGTTTGCGACCCCGTTTTTGTATCGTGGAGAAACAAAGTGGCCCCCGCGCGCACACCCTGACCGGCGGGCGGGGGCCGCTTGATCTCCCGCGCCGCTCACCCCCGCGGTGTTCGCTTCCCCCCGCTCTGGAGCCCGCCCATGCCGGCCACCGCCCTCACCGCCAAAGCACTGCTGCTCGACATGGACGGCACCCTGGTGAACTCCGACGCCGTCGTGGAGCGCTGCTGGCGGCGCTGGGCGCTGCGGAACGGGCTGGACCCGGAAGAGGCCCTGAAGGTGGTCCACGGCCGGCAGGGCTACGCCACGATGGCGGTCCTGCTCCCGGAGCGCCCGATGGAGCAGAACTACGCGGACAACAAGGTGATGCTCGCCGAGGAGACCGCCGACACCGACGGCGTCGTCGCCATCGGCGGCGCCCCCGCCTTCATGGACGCCATCGCCGCCCTGCCGCACGCCCTGGTCACCTCGGCCGACCTCGCGCTGGCGACGGCCCGGATGGGCGCCGCCGGACTGCGGATGCCGGACCTCCGCGTCACCGCCGAGAGCGTCGGGGCCAGCAAGCCGGACCCGGAGGGCTTCCTCAAGGGCGCGGCGGCACTGGGCTTCGCCCCGGCGGACTGCGTGGTCTTCGAGGACTCCGAGGCGGGCATCGCGGCGGGCCGGGCGGCCGGCATGCGCGTGGTGGGGGTCGGCCCGCGCGCGGGGGCCCACACGCCGGACGCCCACGTGGCCGACCTGACGCAGCTGCGCGTCGAGGCGGCGGCGGACGGCACGATCACGCTGCACGTCGAGGCGCGGTAGTCTCCCGGCAGGGCGCCCGACGCCCCGCTCACCGCCCGCGCCGGAACCGCCCGCGCCCGCCCCGGGGCCGCTGATCCCCCGTCAAACACCAGCACCACGAACCTCCGTACGGCCCTCGCCCACCCCGGGCGGGGGCCGTACTCATGCGCTCCCGCGCAGGTCACAGGTCCCGGTGCCGCGCCGGACCGGCTCACCGCGCCCGCGCGCACGGATCCGCGCGCCCCCGCACCACGAGCCCTTTTGTCAGATCCCTTGATGTGACGTGCCCATGTCGCCACCCTGTTACCTGGCGCCCACCCCACGGAAACCAGGCGCCGCCACGATGGCCGGGCCGTTCATGACAACCCGTCCACATCCCCCCACATCAAGGGAGTTCGCATGTCAGGTGTCTACGCGCGTCGCATAGCCGTCCTCGCCGCCTCCGCCGCACTCGCCGCCACCACCGGCCTGCTCACCGCACCGAGCGCCCAGGCCGCCATGCCCACCCCGGTCTCCGCGTCCACCGCCCGCACCTATCTGAGCGAGCTGACGGTGAAGGCGGAGGGCTCCTCCAGCGGGTACAGCCGGGACAAGTTCCCGCACTGGATCACCCAGTCGGGAGCCTGCAACACCCGTGAGGTCGTCCTGAAGCGGGACGGCACCAACGTCTCCCAGGACTCCAGCTGCGCGGCGACGAGCGGCAGTTGGTACTCGGAGTACGACGGCGCCACCTGGACCGTCGCGTCCGACCTGGACATCGACCACATGGTGCCGCTCGCCGAGGCGTGGCGCTCGGGCGCGTCCAGCTGGACCACCGCCCAACGGCAGGCGTACGCCAACGACTTGACCCGCCCGCAGCTGATCGCGGTCACGGACAACGTCAACCAGTCCAAGGGCGACCAGGACCCTGCTTCCTGGATGCCGCCGCGCGCCGCGTACAAATGCACCTATGTACGCGCCTGGGTCCACGTGAAGCACTACTACAAGCTGTCCGTCGACTCGGCCGAGAAGTCGGCCCTGCAGTCCGCGCTCAGCGGCTGCTGAGCCGAGGAACACCCGACCGAAACCCCAACCCCGGTGGCCTCACCGGTCGTTGCCCGTACGACGGGCCGGCCGGCGGGGCCACCGACGTGTTTTCGGCCTACTACGGCTGTCCATGACAAGCCGTTCGACGGAGCGCGGCGGGCCGGCGGGCCGACCGGCCGCCAACGGGGCGCGAGTGCCCCGTATCCCCGGTGGGACTCCGGTGAAAGCCGGGGGTGCCGTGGTGGGAGCGCCAAGCGAGGGAACCGGACGCCCATGGCCGGAAAGCTGCGCCGCCATTGGTTCAGGCCAAGCAACGGAACGTTACTGCCCAGTTCGGGGCGGTATTGGCACACCGACCGGCTCACAACAGCCCATCGAAATTCAGCCAGTCGACAAAACGTTGAACTTGCAAGTATTGGTGAGGTCTACCTAATCTTTTGCGCCCAGTCGGTTCACGTCCCCACCAGACCGAAGGAGCCCTCCCCACATGACCC
Source organism: Streptomyces sp. NPDC016469 (assembly GCF_040632905.1). Lineage (NCBI taxonomy): Bacteria > Bacillati > Actinomycetota > Actinomycetes > Kitasatosporales > Streptomycetaceae > Streptomyces > Streptomyces sp. NPDC016469. Next base: position 182,568 of record NZ_JBEYCQ010000001.1, on the reverse strand, counting down.
CACACCTCCACCGGGCGCAGCCCTATGCCCTCGCGCTCTTCCGCATCGTCGTCGGCGGACTCTTCGCCTGCCACGGCGCGGCCTCGGTCTTCGGCGTCCTCGGCGGCGCCCACGGCGGCGGCTCCATAGCCGCCGGCACCTGGCCGGGCTGGTACGCGGCGGTGATCCAGCTCGTCGGCGGCACCCTCGTGGCCCTGGGCCTCGGCACCCGCCTCGCCGCCCTGATCTCGTCCGGCTCCATGGCCTACGCCTACTTCACGGTCCACCAGTCCCACGCCCTCTTCCCCATCCAGAACGGCGGCGAACCGTCGGCCGTCTACTGCTGGGTCTTCCTGCTCCTCGTCTTCACCGGCCCCGGCGCCTTCGCGCTGGACAGCCTCCTCACGACCCGGGCCCCGGACCGCCGGGACCAGGACCGCACCCCGGAACAGAGCTCCCCGGTCGCCGTCTGACCCCTCTCCCCGCTCCACCGGGCCCGCCGACCGACCGGGCCCCGCACACCCTTCGCGTACCGCCGGGAAACCGCTCCCCGGCGGTACGCGCTCCAGCCGCTCTCGACCGGGGTGCCCAACATCACGCATATATAGGGATCACCGGGTGAACGGCAGGCGTACGCTGTACAGCTGACCCTGCCGCTCCTGCCGCTCCCCTGCGACGTCGCGGCGTTGTTGACGATCGGGGAGTAGAAGGTGCTCGAGAGTGTGGGTGCGCTGACCGGCAGCCCATGGATCTATGTCGCGGTCGCCCTCTCCGTGCTGCTGGACGTCTTCCTCCCCGTACTGCCCAGCGGTGTGCTGGTGATCACCGCCGCCACGGCCGCGGCGGCCGGCACCACCGGTGTCGCCGCCGACGCGGCGGGCGCCGCCCGCCAGGTGGCCGAGGTCCCCTCTCTGCTGGCCCTCGTCCTGTGCGCCGCCACCGCCTCGGTGCTCGGCGACTTCGCCGCGTACCGGCTGGCCCGGCACGGCGGCGAGCGCCTCGACCGGGCCATCGCCCGCTCCCGCCGCCTGACCTCCGCACAGGAACGCCTCGGCGCCGCCCTGAGCCGGGGCGGCGGCATCCTCGTCGTCATCGCGCGCTTCGCCCCGGCCGGGCGCTCGGTCGTCTCGCTCGGCGCGGGCGCCGCGCACCGCAAGGCGAAGGAATTCCTGCCCTGGTCGGCCGTCGCGGGCGTGGCCTGGGCCGGCTACAGCGTGGGCCTCGGCTACTTCGGCGCCCAGTATCTGGGCGCGAGCTGGCTGGGCACGGCCGTCTCGGTCCTCGCCCTGTTCCTCGCGGGCTCCTTCGCCGCGCTGCTCATGCGGCGCCCGGCCGCCGCCGCGGCCGCCGCGCCTCCTATGGCGTCCTGACACCACCCCGTATCTCCAGGCCGTCGAGCAGCCGGGCGGTCGCCTCGGCGATCTCGTCCACGGCACGGTCGAAGACCTCCCTGTTGTGCGCGGCCGGGGCGCGGAAGCCCGACACCTTGCGGACGAACTGCAGGGCGGCGGCGCGGATGTCGTCCTCGGTGGCCTCTTCGGGCAGGACGGGCGGTCGGAGCGTCTTGATACTGCGGCACATGTCTCCAGTGTGACCCGCGCCACTGACAACGGCACAGAACCCGCGGAACCTGCCCGGGGCGGCCGGTCAGATGACCGGCTTCCGTGCCGTGCACAGGGCCCAGATGACGAAGGTGTCGATGGCGAGGGAGACCACGGCCCAGACCGGCTGGTAGGGCAGCCACATGAAGTTGGCGATCATGTTGAGCGCCGCGAGCCCCACACCGGCGCCGCGCGCCCAGGCGGAGCCCCTGAGGATGCCCCAGCCGACGACGGCGATGAGGATGCCGAGGATGAGGTGGATCCAGCCCCAGGCCGTCACGTTGAACTTGAAGACGTAGTCGTTGATCCGTGCGTAGACGTCGTCCGACGCGATCCCGGCGATGCCCTTGATCGCGTCGAGCACGCCGTCCACCAGCAGCAGCACACCGGCGAACATGACCCCGCCGGACGCCCAGGGATTCTCGTCCCCCGCGCGCGGCGGGGTGGGCGAGGAGGGGGTGCCCGGCGGGGGCGCGGTCTGTGCCATGAGGTCTCCAGGGCCGGTGGAACGTGCGGGTCAGACCGACCTTGCGCCGCCCTTCCCGGCAGGGCTACATGGAAGCACCCGTACGGGTGACGCCCCGGGTCTCCGCCCCGTCCCCGGTCCCCGCCGCACCGCGCCGCCGCCCCGACGTCCCCAGGACCACGAACACCGTGGCGACGAGGAGCACCACCGCCACGACCCGCAGCCCGTCGGACATGGCCGGGGCGAAGGCGGCGGCACGGGCGGCACCGGTGCGGCCCGTGCCGGTACCGGAGGCCAGCACGGTGCCCACGACGGCGACACCGAACGCCGCCCCGATCTCGCGCGCCGCCGTGTTGAGCCCGGAGCCGAGGCCGCTGCGGTGCGCGGGCAGCCCGACGATCACGGCCGAGGTCAGCGCGGGCGCGCAGAGCCCCGTACCGGCGGAGATCACGAGCAGGTACACGGCGTACAGGGCGTACGGGGTGCCACCGTCGGCGGTGGAGACGAGGAGCAGGCCCAGGCCGATGACCGTGAGCCCGCCGCCCGCCACGGGCCGGATGCCGTACCGGTCCTGCCAGCGCGCCCCGAACTTCGGCATGACGGCCATCCCGACGGTGAGCGGCACGATCGCCACCCCGGCGAGACCGACCGGGAAGCCCTTCACGTACTGGAGGTACTGGGAGTTGACGTAGAACAGCGCGAACAGCCCGAAGAAGGCCGTGGCGATGCCCAGGGTCCCGGCGCGCACCACCGGCGAGGCGAAGATGCGGGGGTCGAGCAGCGGCCGTGCGGCGCGCAGCCCGTGGACGGTGAAGACGGTGAGCAGTACGGCTCCGAGGCCGAAGGCGGTCAGCACCCGCGCCGATCCCCAGCCCTGCGGAGGGCCCTCGATGATCCCGTACACCAGGGCGGTGAGGGCGGCGACGAGCAGCAGCGAGCCGACCGGCTCGGGGGCGGCGTCGGAGCGCTCGGGACTGCGGGGCGAGAGGCGGGCGACGGCGAGGGCGAGCAGCGCGGCGAGCGGCACCATCGCCCAGAACAGGGAGCGCCAGGTGGAGAACTGGCCGGCGAGGCCGCCGCCGACGTTGCCCGCGAGGCCGCCCAGGCCTGCCGCGAGCGTCCAGGCCGCCAGCGCCTGGGACCTGCGGGCGGGCGGGGTGAGGGTGATCAGGAGGGACATGGTCGCGGGCATGATCAGCGCGGCCCCGGCCCCGCACACCCCGCGTCCGGCGATGAGGACGGCGGGAACGGTGGCCAGCGCACTGGTGGCGGCGCCCGCGGCGAAGAGGCCGAGTCCGGCGAGGAGGGCGCCCTTGCGTCCGAAGCGGTCACCGAGCGCACCGGCGGGGATCAGCAGCCCGGCGAAGACGATGACGTACGCGTCGACCGACCACAGGAGTTCGCCGGCGGACGGGTGCAGGGCGGAGGAGGCGAGCTGGGGGATGAGCAGGTTGACGGCGGCGACCATGCCCTGCGCGACGAGCACACAGGCGCAGAGGGCGTACTGCGCGGCGGGGGTCAGGCGCGGGACCTTCTGGGCATGCGGGGACAACGCTCCTCCTCGGAGCCGTGGTGGGTGGGATGTGCTGTCCACCGTAGAGTTGACGCGACTTGCTTTCCAATGCATCTTCGACAAGGGATGTATGCGCGTGACGCAATCCAGCCTTGACCTCAATCTTCTGGTCGCCCTGGACGTTCTCCTGGACGAGTGCAGCGTCTCCGGCGCCGCCGCCCGGCTGCATCTGTCCGAGCCCGCGATGAGCCGCACCCTCGGCCGCATCCGCAAGGCGCTCGGCGATCCGGTGCTGGTGCGCGCCGGGCGCGCGATGGTGCCCACCCCGCACGCCCTGGCCATCCACGGCGAGGTGCGCGCGGTCGTGGAGCGGGCGCGCGGGGTGTTCCTGTCGGGCGGCAAGGTGGATCTGCGCGCCCTGTCGCGGACCTTCACGGTGCTGGCCCAGGACACCCTGGCGGCGATCTCCGGCCCGGCGCTGTTCACCCGGGTGGCCCGGGAGGCACCGGGCGTGCGGCTCCGCTTCCTGATGGAGAGCCACGTGGACGGGGCGTTCCTGCGCGAGGGCGCCGCCGATCTGGAGGTGGGGGTGATCGACACGCGTTCCCCGGAGGTCCGCCGGGAACACCTCTACGCGGACCGGATGATGGGCGTCGTGCGGCCCGGCCACCCGCTCCTGGACGGGGAGATCACCCCGGCCCGGTTCGCCGCCGCCGACCATCTGACGGTGTCCCGGCGTGGCCGGACGACGGGCCCGGTGGACACCGCGCTCGCCGAACTCGGCCTGACCAGGCGGGTCGTGGCCAGCGTGGGCACCCTGCCGTCATCCCTGTTCATCCTGCTCAGCAGCGACCTGGTCGGGCTCACGCCCCTGCGGACGCGACCGCTGACGGAACCCCTGGGTCTGCGGACGTTCGAGATCCCCTTCCCGCTGCCGCCGCTCGTCTTCGGCATGGCCTGGCACCCGCGCCACGACGCGGACCCGGCACACGCCTGGCTGCGGGAGTGCTTCCGGCAGCTGGCCCGCGAGGAGGCGCCGGACGGCGGTGCCGGAAATCCGCTGTTCCCCCTCACGCCGGGCGGTTAACCTCCCCTCACCCGACGAGTTCGAGGAGGGGAAGTTGCCCGGTAGCCCGCGCACGCGCTGACGTCGTAGAACGACCCGTCATCGCGTGCTGCCTCCGAGCGCGGCACAGCGAGCCTTTCCCGCCGGACCGCCGGCGCACACTTCTGTGCGCGGTGGCGGCGGAGCCTTGCCGTCCGCAGCTCAAGGGGCCTCCGTGCATCCCGTTTCCCGTACCCCCTCCCCCGCACTCCGGCGGGATTCCGGTTTCCTGCGCCTGTGGGCCGGGCAGACCGCCTCCCAGTTCGGCGAGCAGGCGCTCCTGGTCGTCCTGCCGCTCGTCGCCGTCGTCTCGCTGCACGCCGACGCGGGCGCGCTCGGCCTGCTGCGCGCGGTGGAGCAGGCGCCGATCCTGCTGCTGTCGCTGTTCGCGGGCGCGTGGGCGGACCGCCGCCGCACCCGCACGGTGATGGTGGCGGCGGACCTCGGCCGGGCACTGGCCCTGGCGGCGGTGCCCCTGGCGTACCTCCTCGGCGTCCTGGGGCTGCCCGTCCTGCTCGTGGTGGCCGCCCTGCTCGGGGTGGGGAGCGTGTTCTTCGACGTGGCGTACCAGGCGTCGCTGGTGCGGCTGGTGGACCGCGAACTGTTGATGCGGGGCAACAGTGCGCTGGAGGGCAGCAGGTCGGCGGCGCGGATCGGCGGCCCGGCGCTCGGCGGGGCGCTGATGTCGGTGTTCTCGCCGCTGCTCGCGGTCGCCACCGGTGCGTGCTTCTTCGTGCTGTCCGCCGTGTCGATCGGCCGCATCCGCCGCCCGGAACGCGTGCCCGCGCCCGCCGGGGCCCCCGCGCCGGTCCTGCGGCGGATCCACGAGGGGCTCCGCTTCGTGGCCCGGCACCCGGCACTGCGTGCGGTGGGGCTGGCGTCGGGCCTGTTCCAGTTCTCGCTCGCCGCGCTGATGACGGTCTATCTACTGTTCCTGCCGCGTGAACTGGGCCTGTCCGGCGCCGAGGTGGGCCTGGCACTCGCGGCGACGGGTCCGGGGGCGGTGCTGGGGTCGCTCCTCGCGGTGAGGCTGCCGGAACGGCTGGGGTACGGCGTGGTGCTGGTGGGCTCGGCGGTCCTGGCGGACGGCGTGATGCTCGGCGTACCGGCGCTGCACGGCTCCGGGCCCCTGGTCCTGCCCGCGCTGATGGCCGTCAACCTCGTCTTCGGTACGTTCGGTCAGCTGGTCAACGTCACGGTGATGTCCGTACGGCAGGCGGTCACCCCGGTCCGCATCCAGGCACGGGTGGTGGCGACGATCAACTTCGCGGGGATGGGCCTCACCCCCTTCGGCTCCCTGCTCGGCGGCTTCCTGGCCGGTACCTGGGGCCTGCGCCCGAGCCTGCTGGTCACGGCGGTCGCGCTCGCCCTCTCCCCGCTGTTCATGGCCCTCTCCCCCCTGGCCCACCTGGGCAAAGTCCTTCCCGTCGCAGCTCAGGGCGGCCCGTCATATGCCGGTGAGTGACCCATGCCTCGCGTCCGATAAGGACATGAGCGAACGCGCGATGCAGGAACCGACCGTTCCTATTCAGTGAGCAGGAGTGGGTCTTGGACCCACACCCTGGCACTGCGGACATCCCGAACGGTTTTGGGTGTCCTGGTTGCCCGCGTTCTCGCCGCGTCCGGTGGCACGGATCGTGTCCGTGGTCCGGGGATGCGGGGGCGGGTTTCCTCACGCCCTAGGGCACCTGGTGCGGCCTGGACGGTCCGATGCCCCGCACGATCGCTCCGGTCGTGTGAGGGCGGTGTCGTCCGACGCCGGATCGGGTGTCCGAGGGCGCGTCGCCCGATCGCGATACCGGCGGCATCGTGACGGGACATCTTCCGGCGGGGCGTGGTCAGCGGCTTCTGCCAGTGCTGAGCACCCCACTGTGAGGTGGAGGCGGGGTCGACCGCGATGATTGCCAAGCCCTGTTCCGCGGCCATGGAGACGAGGCGGGCCTTGAGCTTGCCGGTGGGCATGCCCGAGATCAGCTGCCGGAAACGCTTCCTGCGTCCGTGCTTCTCCCGGGTCTTCTCCGCGCTGAAGTCGAGATCCTCGATGGCGATCGCGGTGACGCCGGTCCTGCGGGCCCAGTGCAGGAGGCGGGTGAGGGCGTGGCGGACCTGCGCGTCACGGTGTGCGGCCGTTCCGGACAGGTCGTACGGGAAGCGGTGGGGTTCGCCGACGGGGTTGCCGTGGGGGTCGAGGCGGTAGGCGGCGAAGTGGTCGGCGTTGGTGTCCACCCCGATCACACCCCCGGCCCTCGCCGCATCCAACGGGATTGTCCGCACGATCGGTCGTTGCCAGGACGCGGTCAGGTACCAGCGTCTTCGGCCGGTGTCGTAGTGGATGCGGTAGGCGACAGCACGGTTGCCTTCGACTCGGTCGGCCCACTCCCCACCCCGGTGCGCGAAGGCCACCGACGAGGTGACTGTATAGCGGCCGTGCGCGCTGTTGGCCAAGTGGGCCAGAGGGGCGGGGAGCTTGATACTGACCCGGCCGTCCGGAGTGACGCGGATGGTTTCGTTCCCGTACCGCTTCCCCGACTCGCCGTCCGCCGCCAGGAACCACCGCTCCGCCTCCCACCGCTGTCGCCACTCTCCCTCGCTCAGTCCGGCCTCGGCCAGGTGATGGCGGGTGTTCAACAGGCGCTTCCCGCCGCGCACCACCCGCACCCGCCCCGCCCGCCAGTCCGCGACAGCGGCAGCGAGCCGGTCCTCCAAGGCTTTGAGACGGCGGGACTTGTGAAACCACTCACCCCTGGACCGGTAACCGCCCGCCGCGCGCTTCGTGCCCTTCACCCCGACAGGGAGCGACAGGCGGTGCCGCAGGGTCCTGATCCCAGCCTCCAGCGAACGGATATGCGCGGCCAGGCACCGCCTCGCCAGTGCCCACTGATCATGCGACGCCTTCGTGATCGCCCCAGCGATCCGCGACGACGACACCCCGGTCAACCCACGCTTACGCGAAGCCCACGACTCAGCACTGTGGCCCAGACCGTCCGCACACCGGGCCTTCAGATCACGCGACGCCAGCCCGCCCTGATACGCGCCGACGGCCCGCAACACCCGCTCGTCCTCGGCCGTGAGGTGCTTGAGGCGGTCCCGCACCGCCACCCCGGACGGTCCGGGCACCACGAACGACGCCGCCACCTCCCTCACCGCGCCCATCACCACACCCCCCACCGGCCCAGCCCGTCACCCAGCACAACGAGCAACCACCCACCAGGTCACCCATTCGATCCCAGAACCCACATCCTCATGCCATCCACCCGCACCAACCTGCTCACTCCCATGCATGACGACTCACTCATGCGCACTCTGCCCACAGCAGTTCAGAACCCTCCTCCTCCTGACCGCCCTGGCGGACGAGCCCCGGCACGGTTACGCCATCGCGCGCGAGGTCGAGACGATCTCCGGCGGCCGGGTGAAGATCCGCACCGGCACGCTGTGCGGGGCGCTGCAGGGCTGCTGAACGAGGGCCTGATCGAGGGGCACACGGAGGAGGTCGTGGACAGCCGGCTCCGCCGCACCTGCACGCTCACCGCGACCGGCAGGGAGACCCTGGCCGCCGAGGCCCGCCGGATCGCCGCCACCGCGCGCGAGGCGACCCGGCGCCTGGGTGTCGCCGGGAAGCCGGCCACCGCGTGAGCACGCCGCTGCTGCGGCTCTACCCGGCCGGCTACCGCCGCGCGTTCGGGGCGGAGGTCGCGGAGGCGTACGGGAGGCGACCGAAGGCGCGGGCCGGACCCCCGACTGCGGTAGGCGGGCGACATCGCGGCGCAGGCACTGCGGATGCGGATGGGCCCGGGACGCCTTGTTGATCGGGACCAACCAACGACTCTTCATTCCGCCCGGAAGTGCCTCACGCCCGCCTGATCCGGCGCACATCGCGTACGCAGGCGTTGGCCACCCCGGCGGCGAGGATGACAACTGAGCACACCAGGAGGATGCGCCCGCTGGACCAGTACGCGGACACGGACGCGACGACGAGGTAGCCGAGCGGGATGGCGACCTGCTCCCCCAGGGAGTTGAAGGCGTTGAGACGCCCCAACTCCTCGTCCGGCACCTGCTGTTGCATGGCGGTGGACCAGGCGACGATGGCCACGTCCATCCCCGCACCGGCGACGGCGGCCGCCCCCAGCACCCAGGGCAGCGCCAGCCCGAGCCCCATCGCGGCCAACGGCAGGAAGAGCCCGGAACTCGTCACCACGGCGACCAGCACGAGCCGCTGCGGCTTCCACAGCAGACAGACGAACGTCCCCGCCAGCAGCCCGGCCGCGAACGCCCCCTGGACCAGCCCCCAGGAACCGGCGCCCGAGTAGCTACGGTCGGCCACGAGCGGCCCCAGCAACTGGTACCCGGCCAGCCAGGCGGCCACGACCGCCGTACCGGACAGCGTGAAACTCCACAACCAGGCCCGGGACCTGAACCCGGCCCATCCGACACGCAGATCGGCCACCAGCCCCGCGCCCGGCCCTCCGGCGGACACCGTCCCCGCGAGCCGCAGCCCCGCCAGCAGGAGCGCGGCCACGACGAAGGTCACGGCATCCCACCCGAGCGCCCAGGCGGGCCCGGTCAGGGCGACGACGAACCCGCCGACGACGGGACCGACGACCTTGACCGCGTTCCTGGGCACCCGGACCAGCGCGTTGGCCTCCTGGAGCCGCTCCGGCGGCACGAGCCGGGGCACGACCCCCTGGGCCGCCGGTGCGGTGAACGCGGCCGCCGCCCCCGATGCACACGCACACAGACTGATCGCTGCGGTGGTCGCCGTCCCGGTCGCCACGAGTACGGCCACGACCGCCTGCGCGGCCCCCGCACCGAGGTTGCCGAGGAAGAGGATCCGGCTGCGCGAGACCCGGTCCGCCAGCACCCCGCCGACGAGCAGGAGGACCAGGGCCGGCACGGTGTTGGCGGTCAGCACGATCCCGAGCGACCACTCTCCCCCGCCCTGCCCGATCACGGCGAACGCCAGCGCCACGGGGGCCATCGCGGACCCGGTCGCGGAGACCAGATGGGCGAGCAGGAACCGCCGGAAGGCGGGCAGCCGCAGCGGTGAAGCGCCCCGGTCGTCGGTCGTCATCAGTCCAGCACGCGCGTCACCCATCCCGGCAGGGTAGGGCGGCACGACCGGAGGGGCACCCGGCTTCCGGACGCGTCCTACCGCCGCCCGTGGTCGGGGTCCGCGTCCAGGCCGGGCAGTTCCTCGTGCCCCTCCGAGTAGTGGTTGACCCACCCGCAGAGCGCACAGGCGTACCGCCCGGCCAGACCGTGCACCTCGGTGCCGCACCGCGCGCAGTCGGTGCGGGTGATCTCGGGAATCGTCGGTTCGGGCTCGCTGGTCACACCGGGACTGTACCGAGTGGAGCGCTCTCCGCGGAGTCCGCGTACGGACTGATCATGGTGTCGGCGTACACCTCGGGCGAACCCTCCAGGAACGCCGGCAGGTTGTCGAGGAAGGCGCGCAGCGCGGGCAGGGCGTTGTGCCGGTCCAGGTCTTCCCGCGAGCGCCAGACCTCGTACAGGAAGAACCGCCCGTCCTCCTGCTCATGGAGGTGGTACGCCAGGTTGCCGGGTTCCCTCCGGGTGGGCTCGACGAGGTCGGACAGCGTACGCCGGAGCTCATCGGCGTATTCCGGGCGCGGCCGCAGAAAGCCGTAAAGAGCAAGGGAGTTGGGGGTCTGGGTTGTCATGCCCCCAAGCTAGAATCTGACACCGATGTGAGGTTCAAGGGGCGGCGAGGCCGGGGGGGTGTGAGGTGCGCCACATGAAGATCGGCGATCTGGCCGCGGAGACCGACACCTCGGTCCGGCTGCTGCGGTATTACGAGGAACAGGGCCTCCTCGCCTCCCACCGCCTCGCCGGCGGCCACCGCCGCTACGACGCCGACGCCCCCACTGTGGTCCGCCGCATCCGCTCGCTGCTGGACGCGGGCCTGCCGACCCGCACCATCCGCGACCTGCTCCCGTGCGTACGCCAGGACGGCACGGTGGCCCTGTGCAAGCTGGACACCCTGGAACAGCACCTCCGAGGCCTGGACGACCGCATCACCGCACTCCAGGATACCCGCTCGGCCCTGGCGGACCTGGTCACGGCAGCCCGGGTGGAGAAGCGATACGCCCACACGTCCCCGACCACCTGACCGGCGGGGGCCCTCCCTCACGCACTCGGCGCCACGAAGCACAGGGCGTCGAAGTGCCGGCCGGCGAAGAAGTGCGTGACCTCACCGATCCGCTGCCACCCGAGCCGCTCGTACAGACGGATGGCAGCGGCGTCCTTGGTCAGAACCTCCAGCACCAACGGCAGCCCGTGCGCCCGGGCATACCCCTCCGCCGCGCCCATGAGCCGCGCACCGGCGGAAGCGCCACGCGCGTCCCGCCCCACGAAGAACCGGGCCAGCACCGCGACCTCCGCATCCCCGGCACCCCCGCTCTCCCGCCAGAGCCGCGCCACATCCTCACCGCGCTGGGCCTGGTTGACCGCGACATGCCCCACGACGCGCCCGTCGAGCTCGGCGACCCAGGCCGCGATCAGCCCCTCCGGCGACAACCACGCCTCGGGGTCCGCCACCCCTTCGACGGGATACCCGTCGGACTCATGCACACCGGCGAGCACGACAGCCGCCTCGCCCAGATCGGCGTCCTCGCGGGGACGAACCAGGACTTCGGACACGGGACATCCTCCACGGGCGCGGGCACGATTGTCGGACCAGCCTGCCATCCTGCCCCGGTGACCGGGGACACGGGCCGACTTCCGGACGCTGACAGCCACCTTGAGCACCGGAGCCACCTACCGGGGGGCGGCACCTCGGTGGCCCAGCCCACGAGCAACCGCGTCCTTCACCGATCGACGACCCGCCTGGCCGCCACCAGATACCCGGCAAAGCTCACATCCGGCCTGGGCTCGGCCCACCCGTCCGCCGCCTCGACCGGAACCAGCACGGTCGTGCCCGGAACGGGGCAGTTCACCCGGTCCGTCGCGCCGGGAGGCACCCCGTAACGGCAGTGCACCTCCACGACGGAGGCCACCTCCAACGGGACCGGCTGGACCCCCTCCTCCCGGCCGTGATGCTCCTCGCGGAAGTCGATCCCCTCCGCGCGCTCCCCGCCGACGAGGTCGAAGTAATCCTCGGGATCGACCTCCATCAACGCCCACGACACGACGTCCCCGGGCGCGAAGGGCTCCCCGCAGCACTGCATCTGCCAGTCATCGACCCAAATCGTCAACGTCATTCGCCCATGGTGCGCCGTTCGGTCCGGGTCAGCGCAGCCCGAACCGTTCGGCCCAGGCGGCCACATCGGCCGTGGTCGCGTTGCCGCCGCAGACGACCAGGCCGAGCCTGGCACTGTCACCGACGCGCTCCAGCACCTGCCGTGCCGCGGGCAGCAGGCATCCGGCGGCGGGCTCGGCCCAGACCTTCGCATGGTCGGCCAGGTCGAGGGTCCCCTGCACGGCCTCGGCATCGGTCACGGTGAGGACGTCGGTGACCAAGGCAGAGACGTGTTCGTACGTGAGCGGCGAGGCGCTCGGGGCGCTCAACGTCGAGACGACGGAGGACAGTTCGACCGCTACGGGCCCTCCTCGGGTCAGGGCTTCCGACATGGCCCGCGCACCTTCGGTCTCCACGCCCCAGACCCGTACCCCCGGACGACGCGCGTGCAGCGCGGCCGCGACACCGGAGATCAATCCCCCGCCACCGATGCTGACGAGTACGTCGGTGAGCTCGCCGGCGTCCTCCGCGAGTTCCAGGCCGACGGTGCCCTGCCCGGCGATGACGACCCGGTCGTCGAAGGGATGGACCAACGTGAGCCCCGACTCCTGGAGTTCCCCCACCAGGGCAAAGGCCCCGTCCATGGTGTCGGCGACGATGACCCTCGCTCCGGACGCCTCGGCGATGTCCACGGCGCGGCCGGGTGCGGACCGCGGCATGACGACGGTCGCCTTGATGTCCAGCACCCCGGCCATGACCGCGACCGCGATGCCGTGATTGCCGCCGCTCACCGCGACGACTCCAGCGGCCCGCTCGGCCTCGCTGAGCGCGAGCAGCTTGGCCGTCGCACCGCGCGCCTTGAAGGAACCGGTGCGCTGGAGCAGTTCCAGCTTCGTGGTGACCGGCGCACCAAGGAACGCGGAGAGCCCGGGGCTCGGCACGGTCGGCGTCCGCACGACATGCGCGGCAATCCGCTCGGCCTCGGCTTCCACATCCGCGACGGTGATCAGCACGTTCCCCTCCAGGTGTTGCCTGAGCTGCGGCGACCGATCAGTAGGTCGACAGGAGCAACTTATCGACAGGCAGCCCGCACCTCACCGCGTGGGCCCGCCGCCGTGCGAGGGCCAGGCTTCTCCTGCACGTGGGACCAGCGGGAGCCAGGTGGCACCTTGGGGGCGGAGAGCAGCCACCTGGCCGCCATCGTCGCTGAGGTAATCGAGGTGACGCGTGTCCGACGGCTGGGTAGCGTGACCGGGTGGCCGGCGAGGAAGTGTTGCAGGACGGTGCCCATCGTCGGGTGGTACGGATCGGCGACACCGTCCGTAGGCCCGCACAGCCCTGGACGCCCACCGTCCACGCGTTGCTGCGGCACCTGGAGAGTGTGGGGTTTGCCTATGCGCCCCGACCGCTGGGAATCGACGACGAGGGTCGCGAGGTCCTTAGCTACATCGACGGTGACTCCGGAGCGTCGGGATGGGCCAAGGTCGTGGACGACCGGGGCCTGAGCGATTTCGCCCGTCTTCTGCGCGACTACCACGATGCCTGCGAGGGCTTTTCACCTCCGCCGGGCGCGACCTGGTCCACGGACGCAAGTGCCTCCGGGGACGACGAGGTTGTCTGCCATGGGGACTTCGGCCCCTGGAACGTCGTCTGGCAGGGCAACCGACCGGTGGGAATCATCGACTGGGACTTCGCTCGCCCGGCGCCACGCTTGCACGACGTGGCCTACGCGTTGGAGTACGTCGCCCCATTCCGCGACGACGCCGAGTGCCTGCGCTGGCTGCGCTACCCGGCGCCGCCCGACCGCCGTCTGCGGCTGGAGCGCTTCTGCGGTGCGTACGGTCTTGACTCGACCGTGGGGATCGTCGACGCCGTCATAGCCAGACAGCAGGACAATGCCGACCTCGTACGACGGCTGGCCGAGCAGGGGCACGAGCCCCAGGCCACGTGGGCCGCCGACGGGCTGCTGACCGAACTCGACCACAGGATCGCCTGGAGCAAGGCGCACCGACATCTGGTCGAGTAGCGGATTCGCCCGTCACCGACCGTACTTCTGGCCGTCGAGGTGCCGCCAAACTCTCTGCCGTCCCTCGGGACCTTCTCCCGATCGCCTCATCTCATCCCCGGGGCCTGTCCACTCCGGGCGCTCGTCGGCGACGGCAGCGCCGAACGCGCCGAAGGCTCCCAGCCGCTTGCGGCTGGGAGCCTTCGACACCGGTGGGCGCGGACGGTTTCGAACCGCCGACATCTGCTTTGTAAGAGCAGCGCTCTACCCCTGAGCTACGCACCCGTGGATGAAGGAACAGGTTACATGGCTCGCGGGGCATGTCGACAATCGGTTCGGGGTGGGGTTACGGGGGATAGCCCCACCCCGGAGACGGTAGCCGTCCGGATCGTCCGGGTGGGGCGGCGCTGCCTACCGTAGGGGCACATCGCAGCGCCGGCCCAGGGGGACCTGATCACCATGACCATCCGTAATCGCAGCGCGTTCGTGGCCGTCGGGGGCACCGTCCTGCTCGTCGCGGCGCTCACCGGGTGCGGGAGCACGGACGCGGAGGACGCGCCGGCCGAGCACAAGTCGTTCGCGTTCGGGGGCAAGGCGCTCACCATCGATGCGGAGAACTCCGTGGTGGACGTCGTTCCGGCCGACGTGGACGAGGTCCAGGTGACCCGGAGGGTCGACGGGTGGGTCGTCCTCGGGAGCGGGCCCGACCCCGTGTGGAAGCTGGAGGGGGACACGCTCACCCTCCACGTGAAGTGCGAGGCGATGATCAGCAACTGCGAGGCGCGGCACGAGGTGAAGGTGCCCCGCGGGATCGCGCTCACCGTGGACGCGGACAACGGGAAGGTCACCGCGTCCGAGTTCGCCACGCCGCTCAAGCTCTACTCCGACAACGGCGGCGTCGTCGTCCGGGATGTCAGCGGGCCCCTCGACCTGAAGAGCGACAACGGGTCCGTACGCGCCGAGCGCGTCTCCTCGCGGTCCGTGGTGGCGCGGTCGGACAACGGGTCCGTGGATCTCGATCTCAACCGCGTCCCGGATCTCGTGGACACCGTCAGCGACAACGGGCGCATCGCCATCGACCTGCCCGCCGGCACCACCTCGTACGCCGTTTCCGCGTCGGCCGAAAACGGGCACGTCGACGTGAAGGTACCGCGCAGTGACAGCAGCCGGCACGTGGTGAAGGCGCACAGCGACAACGGCGGGGTCGCCGTCCGGCACGCGAGCTGAGAATGGAGCACGGTCCCCGGCCCCCGGCGTGAACTAACCGGCACGTGTGTTCGTCCCTACTGGTGGGAGAATGTATCCGGCAGGGCGAAACGGCACGGGAGAGGCATGTGACGGCGACAGACGCGCAGCCGCAGGCAGGAGTCGCCGGAGCGGTCCGGGAGCGGAGTCGGCGTCGTGCGGTCGGGGCGGGTCCGCTTGACCGGTACGTTCCCGGTCCGCTTGACCGGTTCGTGCCCGGCCCGCGTGACCGGCAGGCCTCACGTACCACCGCCCTGCGCGACCTGTGCGTCCTCGTTCTCGCGCCCCTCCCCCTCCTCGCCGTCGCCCTCGCCGTCACCGGCGGCGGTACGCGGCGGTGGTTCGGCGGGCGTGGCGAGGGGCAGCGGGCCGAGGCGCAGGCGGCGAAGGACGCGGCCGCCGAGGCGTTCTACGAGCTGGACACCGCCCAGCGCGACCTCAAGATCTCCATCGAGACCATCACAGCGGTCGACAGTTCGCCGGCCGCCCGCAGAGCCGTGGACGACTTCGCCGCGCTCGGCCGGCGCATCGACGAGGCGAGCCACGCGTACATCACCGCCGTCGACGCCCATGACCTCGACCGCGACGATCTGGAACCGTCCGTCGCGTCCCGGGCCCGGGACGAGCTGACCTCGGCGAAGGAGCAGCTGGTACGGGTCAAGGGGGAGCTCGACCGGTTCGGCGCCGGGCTCGGGCCGCTCCTCGGGAGCGCCGAGACGCAGCTCGCCCGGCTCGCCCCCGCCGTCGAGCGCGCGCGGCAGGCGCTCCTCGGTGCGAGCAATGCTCTCGATGCGGTGCGGGCGTCCGGGCTGCGGGCGGACGACCTCGCCGCCCGGCTCGCTGCCCTCGCCCCCGAGCTGACCAAGCTCAACCAGGGCGCCGGACGCCACGGCGTGACCGAGACCCTGCAGCGGGCCGACCGCGTGCTGCGCGACGCGGAAGCCGTACGGGCCGAGGCCGAGAAGCTGCCCGAGCGCGCCGCCGAGATCGACCGCCGGCTGGTCACCCTGCGCACCCGCGCCCAGGCGCTGACCACCCGGTCCGCCTCCGTCGAGCCCGTCCTCAGCGAGCTGCGGCGCCGGTTCTCCGCCGCCTGCTGGCAGGACCTCCAGCCGGTCCCGGAGCAGGCCGCGGTCAATGTGCGCCGGGCCGAGGAGAAGCTGAAGGAGGCGTCGCAGGCCCGTGACGAGCAGCGCTGGGCCGACGCCACGTCCCGGCTGAGCACCGTGCGGGCCCTGCTCAACGCCACCGACGAGGCGGTGTCCGCCGCCGGTGACCGCCTGCGCCGGCTCGATGACGTCGCGAAGGACCCGCAGCAGGAGATCCAGCGCACCCGGTTCGCCATCCGCGACGCCCAGCGCCTCGCCATGGCCGGACGCCACACCCCCGAGCCGCGGCACGCCCGGCCGCTGGACGACGCGGTGGCCCGCCTGGACCAGGCGATCACGGCCCTGGAGAACCGCCACCCCGACTACTGGCACTTCCTCACCGTGACGGAGGGCCTGCGCCGGACCGCCGCGGACGTCGTCGCCGACATCCGCGAGGAACGCGGCGCGGGCAGCCACTGACGCCGTGCGGCGTCGGGGGGCGTGATGCCGGCGTGTCCCGCCAGGGGTGCGGTGCGCCCGCCGGGGGTGGACGGTGTCGCTCGTCCTGGACCGCATGAGGCCCGGCCCGACGGGCCCCGCCCGTCCCACCATGGACAGCCACGGGCCCGTCGCCGATAACCTGGTGTCATGCCTCGTTACGAGTACCGCTGCCGCTCCTGCGGAGACACCTTCGAGCTCAGCCGCCCCATGGCCGAGTCCTCCGCTCCCGCCTCCTGCCCCGCCGGGCACGAGGACACCGTGAAGCTGCTCTCCACCGTCGCCGTCGGCGGCACTGCGGGCGGCGGCTCCCGGCCCGCGCCCTCCGCCGGTGGCGGTGGCGGTGGCGGGGGCGGCTGCTGCGGCGGAGGCTGCTGCGGCTGACCCGGCGGCGCCCGGGACACCGGCAACACCGCGGCCCCGGCACCCTGGACGGCCGCACCCCGGCGCCCCGGACCGCCGCACCCCGGACCGCGACCGCCGCCCCGGGCGGCTACCGCTTGCGCGACAGCGTCAGCCCGTCCGACACCGTCAGCAGCACGCTGTCCATCCGCGCGTCCGCCGACACATGGTCGTTGAACTCCTGGATGGCCTTCGCCGCGCCCGTCGCGTCCGGGTCCGTCACGCGTCCGTGGAACAGCACGTTGTCCGTGGTGATGACCCCGCCCGGGCGCAGCCTCGGCACCAGTTCCTCCCAGTACGCGATGTAGTTGCCCTTGTCCGCGTCCAGGTAGGCGAAGTCGATGTGGGGTTCCTCCGGCATCGCGCGCAGGGTGTCCAGGGCGGGTGCGATGCGCAGGTCGATGCGGTCGGCGACGCCCGCCTTCTGCCACGCCTCGCGGCCGTACGCCGTCCACTCCTCCGACACGTCGCAGGCGATCAGCCGTCCGTCCGCCGGAAGGGCCTGGGCCATCGCGAGGGCGGAGAACCCGGTGAACGTGCCGACCTCCACGATGTGCCGGGCACCCGTCAGCCGGACGAGGAAGGCGAGCAGCGGGCCCTGCTCCTCGGCCGACTGCATGCCCGCGTGCTCGGGCAGCCGCGCGTAGGTCGTCTCGACGAGTTCGCGCTGCACGGCGTCCAGCGGCGGGTTGTGCGCCAGCATGTACGCGTACAGCTCATCGGTGATCTTGGTGGAGTTTCCCTTGGTCATCGCACAACTCTACGGTCGCGCGCGTGATTTACCGGGCTCCCGAGGCCCGCAGGAAGCGGCGCAGGATCTCCTCGCCCGCCGCCACGCCCCGTTCGGCGGTGGCCTCGATGTGGGCGGCGTTCCAGCCCGCGTCGGCGAGTTCGCCGTGGCCCGGGCGCCAGCCCTGGTCGGCGGCGAGCAGGAGGTCCGCGTCCAGCAGGGAGTCGCCGGCGGCGAGGGTGTGCGTGGCGCCGGTGCGCCGGGCGACCTCGCGCATGGCGGCGCTCTTCGTGAGCGGGCGCGGTACGGCGTAGATCTTCCGGCCCTGGAGCGATACGGTCCAGCCGCGCGGCTCCGCCCAGGCGGCGAGCTCCTTCGTCCAATCCGGGGGCAGTTCGGCGCGGTCGACCACGAGATACGCGAACAGGTCCTCGGCGACGCGCTCCTTCAGCAGCCACGCGGGGTCGGCGGTGGCGACGAGGTGGGCGCGGACTTCGGCGAGCGGGGCGCACTCGTCGGACAGGCGGCGGGCCACGGTCCGCTGCCAGTCCGGGTCGGACTCGCCCTTCACCAGGATGTGGCCGCCGTTGGCGCAGATCGCGAACTCGGCCGGGGCGCCCGGGAGCCGGATGCGGTGGTACTGCTCGCGGGTGCGGGTGGTCGTCGGGACGAACACCGTGGAGGCGGCGGAGGTCAGGTCGGCGAGCAGCCCGGCGGCGGTCTCGGTGACGTACGAGAGGGGCTTGTGGTTGTACACCTCGACGCACAGCAGCCGGGGCGCCCGCTCGTCCGCCATGGTGAGCTGGAGCGCGGCCGAGGAGTAGATGAGGGTGCGGTCGAGGTCGCTGGCGACGAGGGTGACCGGGGAGGCCGTCACGCGGACTCCACCGCCTTGCCGTCGGCGCCGGTCGCCCCGCGCGTGTACTTGGGGTGGATGAGCCCCACGCAGGTGTACGGGAGCGAGTCGACCTCCTCGACGGGTACGCCGCGCTGCTCGGCCAGGAGCCTGATGTGGTCCAGGTCCGGGCCGGCGCCGCGCCGGGCGAGGATCTTCCAGGGGACGCGGCGCAGCAGGACCCGGGTGGTCTCGCCGACGCCGGGCTTCACGAGGTTGACGTCGTGGATGCCGTACTCCTCGCTGATGCGCTCCACGGCCGCCCAGCCCTCCCAGGTGGGGGCCCGGTCGGCGGCCAGGAGCTCCTTCACCTCGGCGTCCACGGCGTCCGCGACCTCGTCGAAGCGTGCGGCGACCGTGTCGAGGAAGAGGCCGGACACATCGGCGCCGCTCAACTCGCGGTAGAACTTCGCGCCGTGGAAGTCATGGGGACCGACCAGGTCGGCGCGCAGGACCGTACGGGAAATGAGGCCGGAGACCGTGGAGTTGAGGCAGGCGGAGGGGATGAGGAAGTCCTCGCGGGTGCCGTACGTCCGCACGCAGCCGCCCGGGTCCGCGAGCACCGCGATCTCCGGGTTGAAGCCCGCCACTCCCCCGGCCTTCTCGAACTCGGCGACGGCGGCGGCCAGTTCGCGGGTGATCGCGCCCTTGCCGGTCCAGCCGTCCACGAAGACGACGTCGGCAGGGTCGTGATGCTCCGCGAGCCAGCGCAGCGCGTTGGCGTCGATGCCGCGTCCGCGCACGATGGAGACGGCGTAGTGCGGCAGGTCGATGCCCCGCCGCGCCCGGGCCCAGCGGCGCATCAGCACGCCGACCGGCGTACCGGCCCGGGCGAGAGAGACGAGGACGGGGCGCGGGCCGCGCTCGGCGAGGACGGTCTCGGTGACCGTGCCCACGGCGCGGGCGATCCGGGCGGCCGACAGTTCGAGGGCGCTCTTGAACAGTTCCTGGTACTCGGCGGACGGCTGGTACTCGACGGGGAGCGATTCCGCGTAGTGCGCGCCCCCGCTCTGTATCGCCTCCTCGCGCTCCTCCGTGGGCGCTTCGAGGCGGGTGTCCGAGAGGTCCTGGAGCAGCCAGCCGACCTCGTCCGGCGCGTACGAGGAGAACGCGGGGCCGCGAAGGGGCTCGGGCAGCTGCATGGGGGCTTCTTCCTGGCGTGCGGAGGCGAGCGCCCCCGGTACGTACGAGGGGATCACCGCGAGCAGGACCCGCGCGGTGTGCGGGGCGAGGCGGTCGAGCAGGCCGCCGGGGGCGTGCAGGGCCGGGGTGTCGGCGGCGGAGTCGACCACCAGGACGACGGCGTCGAAGCCGGCGCCGGCCACGTTGTAGGCGTAGCGCTCGCCCGGGCCGTCGGCCGGGTCGTCGTGGGCCGGGAAGACCAGCCGGGTGCGTATCGCGTAGCCCGGGTCGTCCACGGCGAGGACCGGGGAGCGGGTGGTCGTGGAGTAGCGGACCTCGGCGTCGGTGCGCTCCTCCAGGGCGGTGGCCAGGCGCAGCGGCGCGTACATCAGCTCCTCGAAGCCGAGGACGAGGACGCGGCGGGGCCCGTCGCCGAGCGCCCGCGCGACGCGGTCGGCCAGGGCGGGGAGAGCGGGCTCCAGGAGGGCTCGGTGGGCCTCGGCGAAGCCGTGCCGCCCGCCGTCGGGGACGCCGGCGGGCCAGGGGAGGTCGAGGCGCACGTGGGGGCGCGGGTGCGGGGGCCCGTCCTGAAGGTCTTCCGCTTCGGCCTCCCGCTCCGCGACCAGGGCCTGGCCCTTCTCCAGGACGCCGTCCGGGAGGGTGACCGTGCCGGTGTTGCGGGCCACCAGGTCGACGCGGGCGCCGATCTCGGCGGCGAACTCCGTGAGGCGGCCCCGGTCGGCCGGTGAGCGCATGTCGACCAGGGCGACGATGACGTACCGGTCGCGGGGGTAGCGCTCGTGGAGCGCGCGGATCGTGTTGAGGACGGTGTTGCCGGTGGAGAACTCGTCGTCCACCAGGACCAGCGCCGAGCCGCGCCCGTCCGCCGCCAGCAGCTCCGGGTCCTCGGGGAGCAGCAGGTGCGAGGTGGCGTGCGAGTGGGCCTCCTCGAAGCCGCCCGCCCGGGCCACGCCGGGCACGGGCCTGCGGGTCGAGTGGAGGTAGGGCGCCCGGCCGAGGCCGTCGGCGACCGAGTGGCCGAGGCCGGTGGCCGTCTCCGCGTAGCCGAGGACGACCGCCCGCCGCGCGCCGTCCTCGCCGAGGAGTGCCCGCACCCGGCGGCCCAGCTCGACGCCGGCTCCGTACACCACGGAGGGGCGCTGCGGCACATGCTTGCCGAGCACGTTGGAGACGAGCAGGTGTGCCCGCTTGGGGTTGCGCCGCAGGGCGAGGCCCAGCAGCTCGCGCAGCTCCCCGTCGCCCACCAGCTCGACGCCCAGTCGCTCCGCCACCCAGCTACCCGACCACACCACGTCCGTCGTCCCTCTTTCCCTCGCCTGTCGGACCCGGTGCCGTGCTCGGCGCCGGTGTCCCTCTCCGATCGTCCCGCCGGTCCCGCTCACTCCGCGAGGCAGGCCGCCAGCAGGTCCACGAAGCCGACGTCCGCCCGGGCCACGCCGAAGACCTTGGCGCGCAGCAGGGTGCGCTCGGCCCAGGCCCGGTGGGGTTTCACCTCGTTCATCTTGTTCGTGTACGCGGAGCGCAGCACCCCGCCGCCATTGCTCTCGGGCCGCAGGATGTCCTGGGCGTCGCTGAACTCTTCGTGGCTGACCACGGACAGCGCGTGCACGGGGGCGACGTGCGAGGGGTGGATGCAGGTCTTGCCGAGCAGCCCGTTGGCCCGGTCCAGTTCGATCTCGCGCAGCAGTCCGTCCAGGTCGTGCGCGATGAGCTCGGTGCGCAGCGCCTCGGCCCGGTTCTGCTGGAAGGGGCTGCTGCGCAGCTGTGGCTTGAACATGCGCTCCTGGCGGGGGAAGTACTCCCAGACGGGCCCGGTGACCGTGAAGCCCGTCCCGTCGGCCCGGCCGAGCACGTTGACGACGTCCGCGATGACGTGGGCGACGATGCCGACGTCGTACGCCGTCATGTCGGGGGAGCGCCGCAGTCCGTAGGCGGAGCAGAAGTCGGTGACGCCGAGGCGGAGCGCGAGGACCCGGTCGCGGTGTGCGGTGACGGTCTCGGCGATGCCCCGGAGGGTTTCGCGGCGGGTCTCCAGGTGAAGAAGCTCGGGCGATTCGAGCACGGGCATGGCGAAGAGCCGGCGGCCCGCGGCGGCCTCGGCCTTGGTCAGGGCCTCCATGAACGGGACCCCGCGGGCGCGCGTGAACTTGGGGAGCACGAAGCCGGACAGCAGCCGGCCGGAAGCGCCGAGGCGGCGCACCAGGTCGGTGATCTGGTCCGGTTCACGGACCCGGATGAACAGCAGCGGCGGCTCGGTGGAGCGCGCGTCCAGGTCGGCGAACTGCCTGACCAGGTTCTCCTCGGCCTCGACGACCTCGGAGTCGTCGATCGAGTCCTCCAGGCACAGCACCATCGAGACGACTCCGCGCCCGGCCAGCTTGACGATGTCGTCGGCGAGCCGGGGGCGGGTGGCGGGGCTGTAGAGCGTGGCGCCGAGGGCGGCGGAGAGGAGGGGGGCGGGCGAACCGGCGTCGAAGGCACAAGGTTCCTGGAAGAAGAGCCCGTCCTTCGCAGCAGCTGCAATATGCCCGAAATGACGCATGCAATTCCCCCCGTACTCTCTGACCGATCGGACAACGTGTGGCCGGTAATAGTACGTACGAACGTGTGTCGACAGTTCCCAGTCGGGGTGAATTCCGGGTGTCATGACCGTTTCGCACGAATTTCAAAAGTGGCGGAGTGGGTGAATCCGCCTGACCCCCGGGACACGGGACCCGCCCCCACGTTGTCCGCACGGGCGGCCAGCAGGCAGGATGACCGGCATGACGCACGCGATGGTGAAAGGCTCGAACGTCCCTCTCGACGCCATGGCCGTACGGGCCGTGCTGCGCTGGACGCCGGGCGCCGGGGTGCCCGATGTGGACGCCTCGGCCCTGCTGCTGGGCGCCGGCGGGCGCGTGCGCTCGGACGAGGACTTCGTGTTCTACAACCAGCCGCGCCACCCCTCGGGCCTGGTGCGCAGGCTGCCCAAGCGCAGCCTGCCCGAGGGCCTGACGGACACCATCGAGGCCGACCTGAACGCGCTCGATCCTTCGGTCGACCAGGTCGTCATCGCCGCGTCCTCGGACGGGGCCGCCTTCGGAGCCGTACGCGATCTGCGCATCCTGATCCACGACGCGGCGGCGGCCGGCGGCGAACCGCTCGCCGTGTTCGACGTGCGCGCGGAGACCGGCGAGGAGACCGCGATCATCTGCGGTGAGCTGTACCGGCGCGGGGACGGCTGGAAGTTCCGGGCGGTCGGGCAGGGCTATCCGACGGGGCTCATCGGCCTCGCGACCGCGTTCGGCATCTCGGTGGACGAGGCGGAGCCCGAGCCCCAGCCGCCCGCACCGGCCCCCGTACCGGACTCGCAGGCGACCGTCCTGCACCAGCAGCCCTCGTACGGCTATCCGCAGCCCACCGCCGCCCCGGCGCCGCAACCCGCGTACGGCTATCCCCAGCCGGCCTCGGCGCAGCCCGCCTACGGCTATCCGCAGCCCGCTCCGGCGGCGGCGCCCGCTCCCGACCCGAATTTCGTGCTGCCTCCGCAGGGTCCGCAGTTCATACGGGCCTAGGTACGGGTCTTGTAGCCGCGACCCCACTGCATGCCGAAGCCGTACATCCGGTCCAGCTCGGACTGGAAGCCGTAGACGAACTTCACCTCGCGGCGCACGATCAGCTCGTCCTTGATGTTCTCCACCGTGAACACCGCGCAGGAGCGGGCCTGCGGGGCCCGCTCGTCCAGCTCGATCTCGATGCGCGGCCCGTTGCCCGGGTAGAGCGTCACCTTGGCGTGCGTGCGGTCGAATGCGGGCGTCTGGTCGTAGATGTAGACGAAGAACAGCAGCCGCTTGATGTGCTCGCGCTGGTCGAGGTTGACGTAGAGCGTCTCGCCGGAGGGGGCGCCGAAGCGGTCGTCGCCGCTGAGCCTGATGTAGGGCGGCCCGTTCAGATCGCCGAGCAGATTGCCCAGGGGCTGCACCACGCCCCGGGTGCCGTCCGCCAGCTCGTACATGCAGCCGAGGTCCAGGTCGACGTTGACCATCCCCTGGGTGTGCGCCTGGACGGCCTCAGGCTGGAAGAGCTTGAAGGGGCGCAGCAGCCGCCCGCTCTGCCGGGAGCGGCCCCCGATGTCCGAGGTGCGCATGCGCCAGGAGAGGTTGACGCGGAGGTTGCCGCTCAGCGCGCCCTGCTTGGTCAGCGAGACCGTGGCGTGCCGCCGGGTGAGCACGATGGAGTTGGTGGCCGCGTTGCCCGACTCGAACTGTGACTCCCGCCCCGGCCACAGGCTGTTCCAGAACGCCATCCCCGACCCCGCCCCTCTCGGTCCCTCACCCGTCGCACGCGGCGCATACGACGCACGCACCACTGCGGGGCGGCTCCGGGCCGCCTCCGGGTGTGTCCCGGAGCCGTTGCCGTACGAGCCGCCCCGCAGAGAGCGTTCCCTCAATTCCTACCGGGTCACACCCCGGCGGTCACTTCACTGTTGCCCTCTTCGGCCTCCAGCGCCTTGTTGCGGCGGACCGAGGACCAGAAGGACCAGGCGATCAGGACGACGCCGACGAGACCGGTGATGATCTCGTTGATCTCGTACTGGATCGTGACGAGCAGGATGACGGCCAGCGCGCCGATCGCGTAGTGCGCGCCGTGCTCCAGGTAGACGTAGTCGTCCAGGGTGCCCTGGCGGACCAGGTAGACCGTGAGCGAACGGACGTACATGGCGCCGATGCCGAGGCCGAGCGCCATGAGCACGATCTCGTTGGTGATGGCGAAGGCGCCGATCACGCCGTCGAACGAGAAGGACGCGTCGAGGACTTCCAGGTAGAGGAACATGAAGAAGGCGGCCTTGCCGGAGAGGGCGGCCGCGGAGATCTTCTTGCCGCTCCGCTTGGCCTCTTCCTCCTCCTCGTGCTCGCGCTCCTCCTCCTCTTCGAGTTTGTCCTCGAAGTAGCCGGAGAGCCCGCCGACGATGAGATACGTGATCAGACCCGCGATACCGGAGAGCAGGACGGTCTCCGCCTTGTCCACATGTCCGCCGCCGTGCTGGTGGGCGTGGGTGGCGACGGTCATCGCGGAGATCAGCAGGACGATGAGCGCGATGCAGACCGACAGCATGTCGACCTTGCCCAGCTTGGCCAGCGGGCGCTCCAGCCAGCGGAGCCACTGGATGTCACGGTCCTCGAAGATGAAGTCGAGGAAGATCATGAGCAGGAACATGCCACCGAAGGCGGCGATCGCCGGGTGGGCGTCAGTGACCAGTTCCTTGTAGCGGTCCGGGTCGTTGAACGAGAGATCGATGGCATCGATCGGATTCAGGCTCGCGGTAATGGCCACGATCACGACGGGGAAGACCAGCCGCATACCGAAGACCGCGATCAGCACGCCGACCGTGAGGAAGATCTTCTGCCAGAAGGCGGACATCTTCTTCAGGATTCCGGCGTTGACCACCGCGTTGTCGAACGAGAGCGAGATCTCCAGGACGGAAAGGATCGCCACAACGCCGAACGCCTCCCACCCCCCGTAGAAGAACGCGGCCACGAGGCCGATCACGGTGATCGCGAACGACCACCCGAAGGTTTTCAGAAGCACTGGCTACCCCATCATGTATGTAACGGGTCTCCCCCGATGTGCACGGGGCTCCCCCGCGCCGTGCGCGGCTTTACGAAACGTTGACCCCGAAGTCTAGAGCGATGCCCCGGAGCCCCGATGCGTACCCCTGACCAACTGCACGGAACTTCCACTCGCCGTTGTAGCGGTAGAGCTCGCCGAAGATCATCGCGGTCTCCGTGGAGGCGTCCTCGGTGAGGTCGTAACGCGCGAGTTCCTGGCCGTCGGCCTGATTGACGACGCGGATGAAGGCGTTACTGACCTGGCCGAAGGTCTGACCGCGATTGTCGGCCTCGTGAATGGAGACCGGAAAGACGATCTTGTCGCAGTGGGCCGGCACCTGCGTGAGGTTCACGATGATCGACTCGTCGTCGCCGTCACCCTCACCGGTGAGGTTGTCACCGGTGTGCTCGACGGAGCCGTCGGGGCTCGTGAGGTTGTTGTAGAACACGAACCACTCGTCACCGAGGACCCGGCCCGACTGGCACAGCAGCGCGCTGGCGTCCAGGTCGAAGTCGGCCCCCGTCGTGGATCGTGCGTCCCAGCCGAGCCCGACCAGCACCTGGGTGAGATTGGGTGCGGCCTTGGAGAGGGAGACATTGCCTCCCTTGGCGAGCGTGACGCCCATGGTGTGTCCTCCCCGAGTCTATGAACCGTCTTTGTACCGGACGGAGCCGCCGGCCGAACCCGTGCGGCCGGAAGAACTGTCCGTCGAGCGCGTCCGGCGCCGCACGTGGTGCGGCGCCGGACGGAAATGCTGGTGCCGGGGCCGGGGCCCCGGGCAGGTCAGACGTTGACGCCGAAGTCCTGCGCGATGCCGCGCAGACCGGAGGCGTAGCCCTGGCCGATGGCCCGGAACTTCCACTCCGCGCCGTTGCGGTACAGCTCGCCGAAGACCATGGCGGTCTCGGTCGAGGCGTCCTCGGACAGGTCGTAGCGCGCGAGCTCGCTGTTGTCGGCCTGGTTGACAACGCGGATGTACGCGTTGCGGACCTGGCCGAAGCTCTGCTGGCGGCTCTCGGCCTCGTAGATCGAGACCGGGAAGACGATCTTGTCGACGTCGGCCGGGACCGTGGCCAGGTTGACGTTGATGACCTCGTCGTCGCCCTCGCCCTCACCGGTGAGGTTGTCACCGGTGTGCTCGACGGAGCCGTCGGGGCTCTTGAGGTTGTTGAAGAAGACGAAGTTGCCGTCGTTGGCGACCTTGCCCTCGGCGTTCGTCAGCAGAGCACTGGCGTCGAGGTCGAAGTCCCCGCCGGTGGTGGTACGGGCGTCCCAGCCGAGACCCACGATGACCGCGGTCAGGTTGGGCGCGGCCTTGGTCAGCGAGACGTTGCCGCCCTTGCTGAGGCTGACTCCCACGAGTCCTCCCATTGGTTTCTTGGGGGCCGGCCGGTGCCGGCGCCTCCACGTCGTGTTGACATCCGATCAACGAGTGGATCCTAGTGACCGGTTCCCGGCCGAAACAGGCTTTCCGCCCCGGTTCGGCCCGCGATCCTCCCGAAGCCGGATCAGAGGGTGCCGAGCGCCTTGATGTAGTCGTTGAGGTCGCGCGCGTCGGGCAGGCCGTTGACGACCGTCCAGCGCACCACGCCCTCCTTGTCGATGATGAAGGTGCCGCGCACCGCGCAGCCCTTCTCCTCGTCGAAGACGCCGTAGGCCCGCGAGGTCTCGCCGTGCGGCCAGAAGTCGGAGAGCAGCGGGTACTCCAGACCCTCCTGCTCGGCGAAGACGCGCAGGGTGTGGATCGAGTCGTTGGACACGGCCAGCAGCTGCGTGTCGTCGTTCTCGAACGTGGGCAGCTCGTCGCGGAGCGCGCACAGCTCGCCCGTGCAGACGCCGGTGAAGGCGAACGGGTAGAACAGCAGCACCACGTTCTTCTCGCCCCGGAAATCGGAGAGCTTCACGGTCCGGCCGTGGTTGTCCTTCAGCTCGAAATCCGGGGCCTGGGTGCCGACCTCGATCGCCATGAAAACGCGTCCCTTCGCTACGTCACCGGGCTGGGCTGTCCGGGTGACCCCCACCCTACGCAGACCCCCCGGGCGCCCGTGCGGCGCCCGGGAAAGCTTCCCGCGAACGCGCGGATCAAGCCAGTGGGTAACCGGGACACGGATGTGCGAGGCGGATGTACGAAGGCCCCCGCCGGCGTGATGCCTGTCGGGGGCCTTCAGGGGTTGGTGGGGTCAGCGCTTGGCCTTGGCCGCTTTGGGCGTGACGAGACGGCTTCCCGACCAGTCCTTGCCCGCGCTGACGCTCTTGGTCTGGGCGAGCCCTGCGGTCTGGGCGGCCTCGTTGATGTCGCTCGGCTCGACGTATCCGTCGCGGCCGGTCTTGGGCGTCATCAGCCAGACCACGCCGCCGTCCTCGAGCAGACCAATGGCATCCACCAGCGCGTCCGTAAGGTCGCCGTCCTCGTCGCGGAACCACAGCAGGACGACATCGGCGATGTCGTCGTACTCCTCGTCGACGAGGTCCTGGCCGGTAATGGCCTCAATGCCCTCACGGAGCTCCAGCTCGACGTCGTCGTCGTAGCCGATCTCCTGGACCACCTGTCCGGGCTCGAACCCCAGGCGTGCCGCCGGGTTGGTCCGCTCCTCCGCGTGGTCCGCGGTCGCGCTCACGGGTTGCCTCCTGATCATGTTTCGGAAAATGCTTCAGCCACGCGCGTGCGCGGGGCGCTGGCCGTAGTCCACACGGGAGCGGCGGATCGCGCAAGTACCCAGCGTACGAGACCGCCTAAACGGTGACGTTTCCTGTCACGTCGCCGTTCTTCAGGCAGCCCCCCGCAAGGGCCCGCGTCCTCCTCCACTCCTGTTCGCGTCCTACGTCCTTGGACAGCTTATGCCGTTTCGGTCCGGCATTCGGAGCCGAGCAGCTTTTGGGAACACTTGCACCCCTTGGGCGTATGGTTGCGTTCCGTCCCCTGTCATCCTGCCTGCCCCGTCCTGTCCGAGGCCGTCTGCCTGCACCGATACCCACTCGGCGGCCGTCCATCCACCCCGGCGGGACCGGGCCGGGGACGCGTTCGCGGTTACCTCTCGGTAGAGATGACGTACGCGTTTCGGCGGTACACGATGGGTTGGCGTACACGTACCTCATGTCCGGGGGCAGGACTCCCGTAACAGGCCCCGAAGCGCAGCACCGAACAGCGAAGGAACAGCGTGGCTTCCGGATCCGATCGCAACCCGATCATCATTGGCGGCCTTCCGAGTCAGGTCCCGGATTTTGATCCCGAAGAGACCCAGGAATGGCTCGACTCCCTCGACGCCGCCGTCGACGAGCGAGGCCGTGAGCGGGCCCGCTATCTCATGCTCCGGCTCATCGAGCGAGCGCGCGAGAAGCGCGTCGCCGTGCCGGAGATGCGCAGCACGGACTACGTCAACACGATCGCCACGAAGGACGAGCCGTTCTTCCCCGGCGACGAGGAGATCGAGCGCAAGATCCTCAACGCGACCCGCTGGAACGCGGCCGTGATGGTCTCGCGCGCCCAGCGTCCGGGGATCGGCGTGGGCGGTCACATCGCCACGTTCGCCTCCTCGGCCTCGTTGTACGACGTCGGCTTCAACCACTTCTTCCGGGGCAAGGACGACGGTCTGGGCGGCGACCAGATCTTCTTCCAGGGGCACGCCTCGCCCGGGATCTACGCCCGCGCCTTCCTGCTGGACCGGCTGAGCGAGGCGCAGCTGGACGCGTTCCGCCAGGAGAAGTCGAAGGCGCCGAACGGGCTGTCCAGCTATCCGCACCCGCGGCTGATGCCGGACTTCTGGGAGTTCCCGACGGTGTCGATGGGCCTCGGCCCGCTCGGCGCGATCTACCAGGCGCGGATGAACCGCTACATGGAGGCGCGCGGCCTCGCCGACACGTCGAACTCGCATGTGTGGGCGTATCTCGGTGACGGCGAGATGGACGAGCCGGAGTCGCTCGGCCAGCTGTCCATCGCCGCGCGCGAGGGCCTGGACAACCTGACGTTCGTCGTCAACTGCAACCTCCAGCGCCTCGACGGCCCGGTGCGCGGCAACGGCAAGGTCATCCAGGAGCTGGAGTCCCAGTTCCGGGGCGCCGGGTGGAACGTGATCAAGCTGGTCTGGGACCGGTCCTGGGACCCGCTGCTGGCGCAGGACCGCACGGGCATCCTGGTCAACAAGCTGAACACGACGCCGGACGGGCAGTTCCAGACGTACGCGACGGAGACCGGCGCGTACATCCGGGAGCACTTCTTCGGGGACGACCCGAGGCTGCGCGAGATGGTCAAGGACATGACCGACCAGCAGATCCTGCACCTGGGGCGCGGCGGTCACGACCACCGCAAGGTGTACGCGGCCTATGCGGCGGCCAAGGCCCACAAGGGCCAGCCGACGGTGATCCTGGCGCAGACGGTCAAGGGCTGGACCCTCGGGCCGAACTTCGAGGGGCGCAACGCGACCCACCAGATGAAGAAGCTCACCGCCGAGGACCTGAAGCGGTTCCGGGACCGGCTGCACATCCCGATCGCCGACAAGGAGCTGGAGGACGGCAACCCGCCGTACTACCACCCGGGCCGCGACTCGGAGGAGATCCAGTACATGCACGACCGCCGCAAGGGCCTGGGCGGTTACGTCCCGACCCGGGTGGTGCGCGCGAAGCCGCTGCCGCTGCCGGCGGACAAGACGTACGCGGCCGCGAAGAAGGGCTCGGGTCAGCAGTCGATCGCCACCACCATGGCCTTCGTCCGCATCCTGAAGGACCTCATGCGGGACAAGGAGATCGGCAAGCGCTTCGTGCTGATCGCGCCCGACGAGTACCGCACGTTCGGCATGGACGCCTTCTTCCCGAGCGCGAAGATCTACAACCCGCTCGGGCAGCAGTACGAGTCGGTGGACCGTGATCTGCTGCTCGCGTACAAGGAGTCGCCGACCGGGCAGATGCTGCACGACGGCATCTCGGAAGCGGGCTGCACGGCCTCGCTGGTCGCCGCGGGCTCGGCCTACGCGACGCACGGCGAGCCGCTGATCCCGGTGTACGTCTTCTACTCGATGTTCGGATTCCAGCGCACCGGTGACCAGTTCTGGCAGATGGCGGACCAGCTGGCCCGCGGCTTCGTGCTGGGCGCGACCGCCGGCCGGACGACGCTGACCGGCGAGGGGCTCCAGCACGCCGACGGGCACTCGCAGCTGCTGGCGTCGACCAACCCGGCCTGTGTGGCCTACGACCCGGCGTTCGGGTACGAGATCGCGCACATCGTGCAGGACGGTCTGCGCCGGATGTACGGCGGGACCCCCGAGGAGAACGAGGACGTCTTCTACTACCTCACCGTCTACAACGAGCCGATCCAGCACCCGGCGGAGCCCGCCGATGTCGACGTCGAGGGCATTCTGAAGGGCGTCTACCGCTACAGCGCCGGGGAGAAGGGTGAGATCCCGGCCCAGATCCTGGCGTCCGGCGTGGCGGTGCCGTGGGCGGTCGAGGCGCAGCGCATCCTCGCCGACGAGTGGAACGTGAGGGCGGACGTCTGGTCGGCCACCTCCTGGAACGAGCTGCGGCGCGAGGCCGTGGACGTGGAGCGGTACAACCTGCTGCACCCGGAGGAGGAGCAGCGCGTGCCGTACGTGACGCGCAAGCTGTCCGGGGCGCAGGGGCCGTTCGTGGCGGTGTCGGACTGGATGCGGTCCGTGCCGGACCAGATCGCCCGCTGGGTGCCCGGTGCGTACCAGTCGCTGGGCGCTGACGGCTTCGGGTTCGCGGACACGCGGGGCGCGGCGCGGCGGTACTTCCACATCGACGCGCAGTCGATCGTGCTCGCGGTGCTCACGGAGCTGGCGAAGGACGGGAAGGTCGACCGGTCGGCGCTGAAGACGGCGGTCGACCGCTACGAGCTGCTGGACGTGGCCTCGGCCGATCCGGGGGCCGCGGGCGGCGACGCGTAACGCGGGCGCGGAGACCGGCCCGGTGCGGGGCGGTGGGACCCGGGAGGGGTGCCGCCGCCCCGCGGTGCGTCCAGAGCCGGTCAGTTTTCCCACACCTTGAAGGCGCGCACCTGGTACGGCGAGCGCGGCAGCCAGGTGCCGCCCCCCGGGTACGTCTCGAACTCGCCGGTTTCCGCGCACTCTTCGGACTGGTAGGTGGTGACGGGCCGGCCGGTGCGGTTGGCGAGGGACTGGGCGGTGGTGCCCGGTTTCAGCGGGACGCAGCTCTCGATGTCGATGGTGGACAGCTCATGGGTCTGCCGGGCGCCCGTGAAGTCGGGCTTCGCCCAGAGGCACAGCTGCCCGCTCCCGCAGTCCCCGAGGGAGACGGGCGCGGCGGCCTTCGGGGGCGCGGTGGCCCCGGAGGGTGCGGACAGGAGCAGGGCGGTGACGGCCAGGACGGCTGCGGCAACGGTCGTACGCATGTGAGTGGAACCCCCGTGTGATGGAACTGCCGTGACGGAACTGCTGATGCGGGGCGTCCACCGATGTGGATCTCCCGGCACCCACCCTGCGCCGTTACGGAGAGTAATCGGAAGGGCTGGAGGTCGAGTCCACCCTGAAAGGTGACAGCCCCCACACGGTTGACACGAAAGGCGCGGAGCGTGGCGCAAGGCCGTACGCAGGGTGAGGCGATCGCCGTGTCCTTCCGCACAGTCGGGTGATGTAGGTCACCCTGCCCCCGAACCGGCTCCGCCCGTCTCCTAGGGTGGTCCGGAGTGACTTCCTTCGACTCCTCTCCCACGCTCACCGCCTGGCGCGCCCTGCTCGCCGTCGCGGTCGTTTTCGTGATGCTCGCGACGACCGGCTGGACCGCCGTGCACCACCAGCGCTCCGGCGACTCCCGCGCGCTCGCGCTGGCCGCCTGGGCCAAGGGGTCGATAGCGGGACAGCCGCTGCCGGACACCGACACCCCGTCGTACAAGCTGGCGCACTTCTTCGCCACGCTGACACCGGCGCAGCGCGCACACCTCGCCGACAGATATCCGCTCGTCGTGGGGAACCTCAACGGCGCCCCGGCCGCCACCCGTTACCGCGCGAACCGGCGGGCGATCGGACAGGCGAGCGCGGTCGAACGCGCACGCGTCCACGACACAAGACTCTCCGCGTCCGGTCGTGCCGAGGCCCAGCACCGCCTGGACCGCTTCCGCTCGATGCTCGCCCGGGACCGGCACTTCCTGGCGTTCGACCCGTCGGGGCGCGGGCTCGCCGCCGAGGTCTTCGGCGACCTGGACCGGGCCCGGCGCATCTCGCTCGTCGTGCCCGGCGTCGACACGAATCTGCTGACGCTGGAACGCACCGGCGCCAAGACCAACGCCGCGCCCGTCGGCATGGCCAAGTCGCTGTACGCCGCCGAGCGCGCCGCGAGCCCCGAGGTGCGCACCGCCGTCATCGCCTGGGCCGACTACACCACGCCCGTCGGCATCGGCATGGACGCCGCCCTCGGCAACCTCGCCGAGCGCGGGGCGGTCCGGCTCGACGCGCTCGTCCGCGCCCTCCCGGGACCGGCGCCCGTCTCGCTGTTCTGCCACAGCTACGGCTCCGTCCTGTGCGGGGTCGCCGCGAGCAGGCTGCCCGGCCGGGTCGAGGACATCGCCGTGGCCGGCAGTCCGGGCATGCGGGCCGACAACGCCGGACAGCTGCACACCCGGGCGCACGTGTGGGCGATGCGGGACAGCGGCGACTGGATCGAGGACGTGCCGAACCTGGAGTTCGGCGGCCTCGGGCACGGTGCCGATCCGGTGGACCACGGCTTCGGCGCCCGGGTCGTCTCGGCGGACGGCGCGGTCGGCCACAGCGGTTACTTCGAGCCGGGCACCGAGAGCCTGGGCAACTTCGCCGCGATCGGAGTTGGCGCATACACATCGGTGACCTGCGCACCGGCCGACAGCACCTGCAACGACGGGGTGTACGCCGACTCGACAGCCTGACGCGCGTAGAGACACCGCGTCCGGCCTCCGGAAGCGGTCGACTCCGAGAGGGGACGGGGCGGGCAAGTGCCGCATACGATGAGGCGCATGGGTGATGTGCTGGCCGGAATTCATGCCACCTGGGAGTTCGACGCCGACTCCGTGCTCATCCGCTACGAACGGGGTATCCGCACGCCGAGACTCCTCCAGAGCCTCCGTGAGCGCCGCGTCCCGCACGCGGCGCTGTCGTCGGTGACGCTGACCCCGGGCAGGCGGGGCACGGTGGTGCTGCGTGCCGTCCCGCGCCCTGGTGCCGACCCGCTCCTCGAAGCCGCCGCCGGCCAGCTGAAGGACGGCTGCGACCCGTACCGGCTGGTGCTCCCCGCCGCCCGCGAGACCCTTGCCGAGTACTACGCGGACGAACTGCGGGCCTGCCTCGGCGCGGACGCGGGCGAGCCCGCCGACCGTTTCCTGGTCGCCGCCCCCGAGGCCCCGATGCAGTTCAAGGCGTACGACGGGCGGGCCGGCTTCGACGGTGAGCGGATCTCGTTCCGCTGGTTCTGGACGGGCGCCTCGTCGGAGAAGTGGAAGGCCGGCGACCAGACGTTCCCGGTCACGGATCTGTGCGGGGTCGAGTGGCGCTCGCCGGAAGGCCTGGAGGGTTATCTGCGGCTGCTGCCCAAGGGCTCGGACGCCGTGGTCCCCGCGTCCGGAGGGCTCACCGCTCCCGCGGCGGGCGGTACGGCCACCGGCGTCCAGCCGGTGATACCCAGGCCCGCCCGGGCCGACCAGGACCCCGCGGCGGTGATCTTCGGGCTCGGCTACGGCCCGGTCCACGAGTCGCTGCCCTTCGCGGCGGCCGTCCTCGAATCCGTACGCAGGAAGCAGTCCGCGCCCCCGGCCCCCGCTCCCCTCGGCGCCGCCGCCCGGCGTGATCCGGCCGACATCGCGGAGCGCATCCACCACCTCGGGGAGCTGCACCGGGCGGGCCTGGTGACCGACGAGGAGTTCAGCGCCAAGAAGGCGCAGCTTCTGGCCGAGCTGTAGCCGCCGCCCGAGATGACCGAGCCGATACCCGCTTCCCCTCCCGCGCACACCGGCGATGCCCGGCGGTGGACGCGCTTACTGCCGCAGGCCGCCGCCGTGGTCCTGACGGTGCTCTTCCTCCCGGTCACCCTGGCCAATCTCCTCGATCAGTACGGGCTCGGCGGCGCGGCCGCCACCACCCTCGCCGTCACCCAGGCCGGGCCCCTGCTTCTGATGGCGCACCGGCCCCTGTGGGCCTGGTGGATCGTCTTCCCGGCCGACATCGCGGGCGCGCTGGTGCTCCTGGGACAGCCGGCCCGCGAGTACGACGTGTGGCCGTGGCCGCCCGCGCCGCTCGTCGCCTACCTCTTCCTGCTCCTCGCCCTGGCCCTGCGCAGGTCGCGGCCGGTTCTCGTCGCCGTCTGGCTGGCGACCGGGGCGGCGAGCCTCATCCTCCATCTGGTCCGCGCTGACCGCAGCGACGGCACCGCGCTGCTCCTCCCCCTGGGCGCGGCGGTGGTGCTGGTGATCGGCGCTGCGGTACGGGAACGGCGCGTCGCGCAGCGCCGGCTGGCCGAGCAGGAGACCGTCAGCGAGGCGGAGCGCGCCCGGCGGACGCTGCTGGAGGAGCGGGCCAGGATCGCCCGGGAGCTGCACGACGTGGTCGCCCACCACATGTCCGTGATCACCGTCCAGGCGGACTCCGCGCCCTACCGGCTGCCGGAGCTGTCGGACGAGGCGCGCGAGGAGTTCGGGACGATCGCCGCGAGCGCGCGGGAGTCGCTGGCCGAGATGCGGCGGCTGCTCGTGGTGCTGCGCGGTGACGGTGCGGAGGGCGAGCGGACCCCGCAGCCGGGGATCGACCGCTTGCAGCAGTTGGTGGAGGCGACGGTGCGGGCGGGGCTCCCTGCCGAACTGTCGTTGGCCGCCGATCCGGGTGACGTACCGCCGGCCGTCGACCTGTCCGCGTACCGGATCGTGCAGGAGGCGCTGGCAAACGTGGTCCGGCACGCGCCGGGTGCCCGGACCCGGGTCTCGGTAGCCTCGGACGGCGGGCAGTTGACGGTGCTGGTCGTCAACGGCCCGCCGGGTCGGCCGGTTCCGCCGCTGGAGACCGCGGGAACGGGCCACGGTCTGGTCGGGATGCGGGAGCGCGTACGGTTGACGGGCGGCTCACTGGACGCCGGGCCGCTGCCGGACGGGGGGTTCCGGGTCGCCGCGCGGCTGCCGCTGTCCCCGGCCGGACCCGACGACGCCCCCTGAGTCCGGAGGAACCGTGACCATCCGTGTGATCATCGTCGACGACCAGGCCATGGTGCGGGCGGGGTTCGCGGCCCTGTTGGCCGCGCAGGCGGACATCGACGTGGTCGGTGAGGCGCCGGACGGGCGCCAGGGCGTCGAGGTCAGCCGCCGGGTCCACCCGGACGTGGTCCTGATGGACGTCCGGATGCCCGAGATGGACGGTCTCGCGGCGGCCCGCGCGCTCCTCGACCCGCCTCCGGGCGTGGTCCATGTGCCCAGGGTGCTGATGCTGACCACGTTCGACGTGGACGACTACGTGTACGAGGCGCTGCGGGCCGGGGCGTCCGGCTTCCTGCTGAAGGACGCGCCCCCGGCGGACCTGATCGCGGCGGTCCGGGTGGTGGCGGCGGGTGACGCGCTGCTCGCACCCTCCGTGACACGCCGTCTGATCGCCGATTTCGCGAAGCAGGGGCCTTCGGTGTCGGCCCGGGGCGGGGCGACGCTGCGGCTCAACGGGCTGACGCCGCGCGAGACGGAGGTCCTGGAGCTCATCGCGCGCGGCCTGTCGAACCAGGAGATCGCCGGGAAGCTGGTGCTCGCCGAGCAGACGGTGAAGACACACATCGGGCGCGTCCTGGCGAAGCTGTCCCTGCGCGACCGGGCGCAGGCGGTGATCTTCGCGTACGAGGCGGGGCTCGTCGTCCCCGGCTCCGCCTGACGCACCCGCCACACCCCCTACCCGGGTATCACACGGCAGTTGGCCCCCCGGTGTGACGCCCGCGCGCCCACCGCGTTCCTACCTTCCTCCCGTCGCGCCGAACGGCGTGCGGGGACCGGCCGGTCGGCCGGAGAGGGAGGGCGGGGAGGATGCGGCGTTACGCGAGGACCCTGGTCGCGGCCGCGCTGGCGGTCACCGTGGTGTCGGGGACGGCGGGCTGGGTGTCGGGCAACGCCCAGCAGGCGGTCACGGGCCCGCCGCCGGGCACGGCCTCCTGGCGGGCCGACCACACACTGGGCCGCGAACTGCCGGACCCGGAGCGGGACTCGCCCGCCGAAGCGGCCCGGTTCTTCGCGGGGTTGGACGGGGCCCGGCAACAGGTCCTGGCCGCACGGCACCCGTTGGTCGTCGGCAACCTCGACGGCGCCCCCGTCGGACTGCGCTACCGGGCCAACGCCCTTGCTCTGCGCACCTCGCACGACCCCCGTTACGCCCACCTCGCCGAGGACCCGGCCCGCCGCTTCCTGGCGTTCGACCCGCGCGGCCGGGGCCAGGTCGCGGAAGTCTTCGGCGACCTGGCGACCGCCCGGCGAGTGTCCGTGGTGGTGCCCGGGTCCGACATCGACGCCGGCACGTTCGACCGTACGACCGATGTGTACGGCACCCCGGCCGGCATGGCCAGGTCGCTGTACGCCCGTACGGGGCCGGGCACCGCCGTGATCGCCTGGGCCGGGTACACCACACCGGTGGGCCTCGGGCTCGACGCGGCGCGGGGGACGCTGGCGGAGGCCGGTTCCGCCCGGCTGACCCGGTTCACGGACGGGCTGGCAGCCGCCGGGGTGCCCGTCACCACGGTGTTCTGCCACAGCTACGGCTCGGTCGTCTGCGGCCTGGCCGCGCACCGGCTGCGCGTCGCCGACCTCGTGGTCCTCGGCTCGCCCGGGATGCGCGCGAACAGCGTGGCCGGTCTGCGCACCGGGGCGCGGGTGTGGGCGGCGAAGGACCCCGGCGACTGGATCGACAAGGTCCCGCACGTCGAGTTCGCCGGGCTCGGCCACGGCCCGGACCCCGCGTCGCCGGGGTTCGGCGCCCGCCGCGTGCCGGCCGACGACGCGGAGGGACACACGGGCTACTTCGCCCCGGGGACCCGGTCGCTACGGGCCTTCGCGGCGATCGCCGAGGGCGCGGGCGCGGACGCCCCCTTCGCGGCGATCGCCGAGGGCGCGGGCGCCTAGCCGTTCCCGCCCAGCTCCTCCGCCAGACCGACGATGACGCCGTCCGGGCCGCGCAGGTAGCAGAGCAGGTAGCTGTTCTCGAACCGGGCGATGGAGCCGACGAGTTCGCCGCCGAACGAGCGCAGCCGGGCGACGGTGTCCTCGATGTCGTCCACGGCGAACATGACGCGGTGCGTGCCGAGCACGTTGTGCGGCCGGTCGCGCGGGGCGTCGATCGGCGCGGGGCTGAGGTACTTCGCCAGCTCCAGCCGGCTGTGCCCGTCCGGGGTCCGGAGCATGGCGATCTCGCAGTGGGTGCCGTCCAGCCCGGTGCACTGCTCGGCGAAACCGCCCTGGACCTCGCCCTTGCCCTCCAGCTCCATGCCGAGTTCCCGGAAGAACGCGATGGCGGCGTCCAGGTCCTCGACGACGATGCCGACGTTGTCCATCCGCTTGATCGCCATGCTTGCCTCCTCTGTCGCTTCCTCGTGCGGAGGCTACCCGCCGGCTACTCGCGCGCGAGCGAGGTCAGGCTCATGTCCTGGTAGCGGTCGCCCGCGACCTGTCCGGCGATCGGTTCGAGGAGGGCCAGCTCGTCGTCGGTGAGCGCGATGCGGGTCGCGCCCACGTTCTCCAGGAGGCGGTGGCTCTTGCGGGTGCCGGGGATCGGGACGACGGTGACGCCGTGGACCTGGGCGCGCTGCTGGACCCAGGCGAGCGCGACCTGCCCGGCAGTCGCCCCGTGGGCGGCGGCGATCTTGTGGACGGGCTCCAGGAGCGCCGTGTTGGTCTTCGCGTTCTCGCCGGTCATGCGGGGCTGCGAGGCGCGGAAGTCGCCCGGGGCCAGCTCCTTGCCCGCGTCCGCGAAGGACCCGGTGAGGAAGCCCCGGCCCAGCGGCGAGTACGGCACGACCGTGACGCCCAGCTCGGCGGCGGCGGCGAGCGCGCTGCGCTCCACGTCCCGGCTGAAGAGGGACCACTCGGACTGGAGGGCGGCGATCGGGTGCACGGCGTGCGCCTCGCGCAGTTCGGCGCCGGTGACCTCGCTGAGCCCGAGCTGCTTGACCTTGCCCTCCCGGACCAGCTCGGCCATGGCGCCGACGGACTCCGCGAACGGTACGGCGGGGTCGTGGCGGTGCATGTAGTAGAGGTCGATCACGTCGGTGTTCAGGCGGCGCAGGCTGGCCTCGACGGCCTTGCGGATGTACGCGGGGCTGTTGTTGACACCGC
The DNA here is from genome assembly GCF_040632905.1 of Streptomyces sp. NPDC016469. NCBI lineage: Bacteria > Bacillati > Actinomycetota > Actinomycetes > Kitasatosporales > Streptomycetaceae > Streptomyces > Streptomyces sp. NPDC016469. Next base: position 143,835 of record NZ_JBEYCQ010000001.1, on the reverse strand, counting down.
GGTAATCGGGGTCGTCGTCGCGCCGCTCGATGCCGAACTTGGTGGCCAGGGTGATCTCGTCGCGGTGCGCCCCGACGAACGGCGCGAGGAAGGTCTCGTTGGCGCCGCTGCCGTAGATGTCGGCGGTGTCGAAGAGGGTGACGCCCGCCGCCAGCGCCGTTTCCAGCGTCTCGCGGGCCGAAACCTCGTCGGTGTCGCCGTAGAACTCGCTGATGCCCATGCAGCCGAGGCCCTGGACCCCGATCCGGGGGCCGCCCCGGCCGAGTTCGACGGTGGCGATCTTGTTGTCAGTCATCAGGCACTGGGCCCTTCCGGCGCCCCACGGGCGCCCGCATAGAAGTCGATCTTGTAGTCCAGTACGGCCAGGGTGTCCTGGAGCTCCGCGATCCGCGTCCTCACGTCGCGGCGGGTCGCCTCCAGGAGTTCCTGCCGCTCCTCGAAGGTGTGGTCGCCCTCGCGTATGAGCTCGGCGTACCGGACCATGTGCGCGACCGGCATTCCGGTCAGCCGCAGCTTGGTGACGAAGGCGAGCCAGTCGAGGTCCCGGTTGCTGAAGCGCCGCTGGCCGGTGTGCGACCGGTCGACGTGCGGCATGAGCCCGATCCGCTCGTACCAGCGCAGGGTGTGGGCGGTCAGCCCGGTGAACGCGGCGACCTCGCTGATCGTGTAGCGGTCCTGCCCGTCGGGGCGCGGGTGCGCCGAGGGGGCGGAGGCGCAGATATCGGTCCGGGTCGAAGTGGTCTCCATCACCGTCATGCCTCCACGCTATGACGTTGGAGTGCACTCGAAGCAAGCAGGACCGGGTGCGGTTTCCGACGGGCGGGACCTGGAATCTACTCTCGTACGCATGCAGAGCCTGGCGATGATCGAGAACTGGCCCGTCCCCACCGCCGCGGCGGCCGTCGTACGAGCGGACGGCACGGTCGCCGGTACGCACGGCCCGACCGCGCACCGCTTCCCGCTCGCCTCCGTCACCAAACCGATCGCGGCCTACGCGGCGCTGGTGGCGTACGAGGAGGGCGCCGTGGAGCTGGACGAACCGGCGGGCCCCGAGGGCTCGACCGTGCGCCACCTCCTCGCCCACACCAGCGGCCTCGCGTTCGACGAGCACCGGGTGATGGCCCCGCCCGGCAACCGGCGCCTCTACTCCAACGCGGGCTTCGAGGTGCTGGGCGACCACATCGCGAAGGCCACCGGCATCCCGTTCCCGGAATACGTTCGACAGGCGGTCCTGGAACCGCTCGGGATGACCGCGACCACCCTGGACGGCTCCCCCGCCAAGGACGGCGTCTCCACGGTCGACGACCTCGCGCGCTTCGCCGCCGAGGTGCAGGCCCCCCGCCTCCTCGACCCGCGCACCGTGCTCGCCGCGCAGACCGTCGTCCACCCGGGCCTGAAGGGCGTCCTCCCCGGCTACGGCCACCAGAACCCCAACGACTGGGGCCTCGGCTTCGAGATCCGCGACTCCAAGTCCCCGCACTGGACCGGCGCCTCCTCCTCCCCCGCAACCTTCGGCCACTTCGGGCAGTCGGGCACGTTCCTCTGGGTCGACCCGGCGGCGGGCGCGGCCTGTGTCGCGCTCACCGACCGGGCCTTCGGCCCGTGGGCGGTCGAGGTGTGGCCGCCGTTCACCGACGCGGTACTGGCGGAGCTGGCGGGCTGACCGGGGCGCCGGGGCCCGCCGCTGCGGTCAGCGGTCGCTCACCGTCGCCACCCGGCCCGCGTACCGCTGGGTCCAGCCGGTGCCGGTGTCGGCGGTGAGCACCACGTCGTAGTAGCCGTGCTCGGTGGGCCAGTCCACGACCGCGGAGTGGCCGCCGGGGACGGTGACCTTGCGGGTGCCGCCCGCGTAGTCGTTGGCCTCCAGGGTGTACCGGACCGGGTGGCGGCCGTCGTTGTGCAGCCCCAGGCGGACCACCGGCCGCCTGCCCCGGACCAGCCGCGCCTCGACGCGCGGCAGGCCGATGTGGCGGGTGCTCGCGTCCTCGGGGACGACCTGCCCGGCGAAGGAGCGCAGGAACCCGTCGGGGCCGTACACCGAGAAGGCGTACCGGCCGTCGGTGGCGGCCGTGTCCCAGGTGTACGAGCGCGGGGTCGCCGCGCTCACCGTGTGCGGGATGTTCTCGAACGGGAGGTACCGGTCGGGGAAGACCTGGAGGCTCACCGCCTTGCCCTCCGGACCGCCGGTCAGCGTCATGGCGGCGGTCACCGTGCCGGCGGCCCGGTCCTCGGTGAGCACGGCGTGCGGGTGGAAGGAGAGGCCGCGCGGCTCCATCCGGTCGCGGGGCGGCCTCGGCGGGGTGCCGGTGACCGGGTCGGCGATGACGACCGGGCCGGGGCGCGGGTGCGCGAAGTCGATCGCGCTGGTCAGGTCTCCGGCGATGGAGCGGCGCCACGGGGTGATGTTCGGGCAGGTGAACGGCTTGCCCAGGTGCGCGGCCCAGGTCTCCAGGAACTTCACGGTCGAGGTGTGGTCGAACACCTCCGAGGCGACGTAGCCGCCGCGCGTCCACGGTGAGACGAGGAGCATCGGGACGCGGGGCCCGAAGCCGTAAGGGGTGGTGCCGGAGAACTCGCCGGGGGTGCCCGCCTCCGGGCGCGGCGGCAGGACGTGGTCGAACTTCCCGTCGTTCTCGTCGTACGTGATGATCACGAGGGTGTGGTTCCAGATGTCCTCGTTGCTCTGGAGGGTCTTCAGCACCTTGTTCATGTACCGCTCGCCGTGCACCGTGTCGAAGCCCGGGTGCTCACTCCACGCGGCGGGCATGACCACCCAGGACACCTCGGGAAGCGGGTGTTCGGCGCCCGGCTCGCAGGCGGCGATCAGGTCGCGCAGGACGGCGTCCAGGTTGGCCTCGGAGTCGTCGTTGGGGGTGGTGGCGCCCGCGTAGACGAAGGAGTTGGCCTTCCAGACCTTGCCGGTGCCCGGTTCGAGCTCGGCCGGGTCGGCGCTGCGGGGGTCGAAGGCGGCGAAGCTGTTGGTGACGTTGCAGCCGTACTCGCCGACATAGCCGCTCTGGAGGCTCTTGCCGACGCCGTTGCCGCTGTTGTCGGAGTAGACCCGCCAGTCGATGCCCGCCTGCTGGAGCTGTTCGGGGACGGTGGTCCAGCGGCGGGTGTAGTTGTTCTGTCCGGCGTTGCTGGTCTCGCCGCCCGCCGTGCCGCTCATCAGGTAGTAGCGGTTGGGGATCGTGGGCCCGTGCAGCGAGCAGAAGTTCATGTCGCAGACGGTGTACTGCGAGGCGAGCGAGTACATCCACGGCATGTAGTCGGGCGTGTAGTACCACATGCAGTGGTCGCCCTTGTCCTGCACCCAGGTGTCCCAGCGCCCGCCGTTGGCACCGTAGAAGTTGTGCTTGTCGCTCCAGGTGGCGGTGGAGACGGCGGGCGTCACGATGGCACCGGTGGCGTCGCGCTGCTGGAAGACGGTGGTGCCGTCCTGGAACGTCAGGACCTGCTTGTCGTCATGGCCGCGCACTCCCTTCAACTGGCCGAGGTAGTGGTCGAAGGAACGGTTCTCCTGCATAAGGATCACCACGTGCTTCAGGTCGGAGATATCGCCCTTGAAGCCTCTGGGCAAGCGGTATTCGGCCGCCTCGGCCTGCGCACCGCCGACCGCGTCGGCCACCGGTCCCGCGGCCAGGGCGCCGAGGGAGACGGCGGCCGTCTGCAGCATCCGGCGGCGGCTGATGCGCAGGTCGTTGGTGAGTTCGCCGGTGTCATCGGCTTCGGCGGGAGCGTCGGTGTCCGGGCAGGGGATCTCGCTGATCTGAAGGGTCATCGGGGCACCTCTGGGGGGAGAGTCGTTCACAAGGGGAGGGACGTCTGCGCGCCTGCGAAAACTAGGCCGCCGGTGCGAACGGCGGGCGAACCGTGGACGTATTCCTGAGGCACCGGCAGATTTCCATGGCCCCGGCACGCAGTCGAGATCCCGCACGGTGATAGCCGAAAATCGCGCCCCGATGGCCGGTCGGCCGGTCTTGCCGGGATGCTGGCCGCCGGTCACGGACGGCCGCTACGCTCCCCGCCCATGACCGACGACATAGTCCGCGCCACCGCGTCCGACGTCCCCGCGCTCGCGGGCGTGCTGGCCAGCGCGTACGCCGAGGACCCGGTCTGGTCCTGGCTGATGCCCCGGGACCGGGACCGGGACCGGCGGTTGCGGCTGCTGTTCACCGCGCACCTGTCGCAGCAGATCCCGGCGGGCCGGGTGTGGACGGACGAGGACCGCACGGTGGCGGCCGTCTGGGCGGAACCCGGCGCGTGGAAGCTCCCGGCGGCCTACCTGCTGCGCAACGCGGGCACGCTCCTCCGGGCGAGCCGGGCACAACTCCCCCGTACGGCCGGGCGCTTGCTCGCCCTGGAACACCGGCACCCGGCCCGCCCCGCGCACTGGTACGTCGAGTACATCGGCACCCACGCCGACGCACGCGGTACGGGACGCGGCTCGGCGGTCCTCGGGGGCCTGCTGGAACGGGCGGACGCGGACGGGCGCCCGGTCTTCCTGGAATCGAGCAACAGCCGCAACCTCACGTTCTACCGCCGCCACGGCTTCGAGGTCCGCGAGGAGATGACGTTCCGGTCGGGGCCGCCGATGTGGTCGATGTGGCGGCGCTAGGCCGCCCACAGAAAGGAATCTTCGTCACCCATCGTGTTTATCGGGCCGATTTCCGGTTACGACAAGTAGTGACAGACCATCAGTACCGGACGGAAGGCAGGAACATGAACGTCGTCATCGTGCTGATCCTCGTCGCGGTCCTCGCCCCGCTCGCCTTCGTGGCCCTGGCCCCGAAGGTGCCCGCGCGGCCCAACCCCTTTCCCGGCCGGAGCCGCCGGCGCCCGGCGCCGATGCGGCTGAGCGAGATCCCGCGGCAGCAGGGCCACCGGCACCACGCCCGCTGACGCGCGGCCGGGGCGCCCAGTCAGTGACCCAGCTCCCAGACCAGCACCTCGGCCGTGTCCGCCGCGACCAGTTCGAGGCCCCGTTCACCGGTGACGCGGGCCGCGTCGCCCGCCGTCAGCTCCTCGGCGCCGATGCGTATCGTGCCGCGCACCACGTGGACGTACGCCCGGGGAGCGTCGGGGACCGCCGCGCGCCCGCCCTCCGCGAGACGGCGCACATGGAGCATGGCGCCCGCCTCGGGGAGGGCGTACGGGGTGGAGTCGGCGATGCCCGGGACGGTCGTGTACGAGGGCTCACCGCCGGGCTCCAGGGGCGCGAGCCACATCTGAAGGAACGTCAGCGGGTGCTCGCCGTCGTTGCGTTCGACGTGGCGGACGCCGGACGCGGCGCTGAGGTGCTGGACGTCACCGGCCCGGACCACCGTGGCGTGACCGGCCGAGTCGCGGTGCGTCAGCTCGCCCTCGACGACCCAGGTGACGATCTCCGTATGGCTGTGCGGGTGCTCCTCGAAGCCCGCGCCGGGCGCGAGGCGCTCCTCGTTGCAGGCGAGGATCGGGCCGAAGCGGAGGTTGTCGGGGTCGTAGAAGGCGCCGAAGGAGAACGAGTGCCGGGAGACGATGCCGGCCGTCGCGTCCCCGCCCTCGAACCGGTCGCCCGCGCGGTGTACGGAAATCACCCGTCCACGGTAGCCCGCCGCCCCTCGTGAAGCGCCCGCCGGACGGCGAAGCGGCCCGCCACCGGCCCCGGCCATCGGGGCGCGCGTCCGGATAGGGCAGTCTTGTCTACGTGCCCCGACCCGATCCTGAGCAGCCCGCTGCGAACGACGCCCACCTCCATGCCGCGACCCTGAAGCGGCTTGAGCAGTCCTCCGGCCGGCTGGCCGCGAACGCGATCGCCCGCATGGACGAGTCGCTGCCGTGGTACCGGGCGATGCCCCCGGAGAACCGGTCCTGGATCGGCCTGGTCGCCCAGGCCGGCATCGCCGCGTTCACCGAGTGGTTCCGGCATCCGGAGACCCCGCAGGCGATCTCGACCGATGTCTTCGGGACCGCCCCGCGCGAGCTGACCCGGGCGATCACGCTGCGGCAGACCGTCGAGATGGTGCGCACCACGATCGAGGTCATGGAGGCCGCGATCGACGAGGTCGCCGCGCCCGGCGACGAGTCGGTGCTGCGGGAGGCGCTGCTCGTCTACGCCCGCGAGATCGCGTTCGCGACCGCCCAGGTGTACGCGCAGGCGGCCGAGGCCCGGGGAGCCTGGGACGCCCGCCTCGAATCGCTCGTGGTGAACGCGGTGCTGTCCGGCGAGGCCGACGAGGGCGCCGTCTCCCGGGCCGCCGCGCTCGGCTGGAACTCCCCCGAACACGTCTGCGTGCTGCTCGGCACCGCCCCGGACGGGGACAGCGAGCTGACCGTGGAGGCGATCCGGCGCGCCGCCCGGCACGCCAAGCTCCAGGTCCTGACCGGGGTGCTCGGCAACCGCCTGGTCGTCATCGCGGGCGGCAGCGACAACCCGCTCCAGGTCGCGAAGGCCCTGATCGGGCCGTACGCGGCGGGCCCCGTGGTGGCCGGGCCCGTGGTGGCGGACCTGCTGGCCGCGACCCGGTCCGCGCAGGCCGCGGCAGCCGGGCTGAAGGCGTGCGGAGCCTGGCAGGACGCGCCGAGGCCGGTGCTCGCGGACGATCTGCTGCCGGAGCGCGCCATGGCGGGCGACCCTGCCGCGCGCGAGCAGTTGGTGGAGGAGATCTACAGACCGCTGGAAGAGGCGGGCTCCGCGCTTCTGGAGACTCTGAGTGTGTATCTGGAACAGGCGAGCAGCCTGGAGGGCGCGGCCAGGATGCTCTTCGTGCATCCCAACACCGTGCGCTACCGGCTTCGACGTGTGACAGACGTCACCGGCTGGTCACCTTCCGATGTGCGCTCGGCGTTCACTCTGCGAATCGCCCTGATCCTGGGGCGTCTGGCCGACCGGGATACGCAGTCCTAGACTTTTGTCGGACATCAACAATTCCCCCTACGGTTCTTCGTCCCTGTCCCCACGGGTGTTCCGGACCGTTCACAAGAGAGAGTGTGAGGGTGCTCGTACTCGTCGCTCCCGGCCAAGGCGCTCAGACGCCCGGCTTCCTGACTCCCTGGCTCGACCTCCCCGGTGCCACCGACCGCATCGCGGCCTGGTCCGAGGCCATCGGGCTCGACCTCCTGCGCTACGGCACCGAGGCGGACGCGGAGGAGATCCGCGACACCGCGGTGGCCCAGCCGCTGCTGGTCGCCGCCGGTCTGCTGTCGGCCTCCGCGCTCGACGCCTCTCCGGACGTCGTCGCCGGCCACAGCGTCGGTGAGATCACCGCCGCCTCGTTCGCCGGTGTCATCGGCGAGGAGGCCGCGCTGCGCTTCGTCCGTACGCGTGGGCTCGCCATGGCCGAGGCCGCCGCGGTCACCGAGACCGGGATGGCGGCGCTGCTCGGCGGCGACCCCGAGGTGACCGTGCCGCACCTGGAGAAGCTCGGGCTGACCCCGGCGAACGTCAACGGCGGCGGCCAGATCGTCGCCGCGGGCACCGCCGCGCAGATCGCCGCGCTGACCGAGGACAAGCCGGAGGGTGTGCGCCGCGTGGTGCCCCTGAAGGTGGCCGGCGCCTTCCACACTCACCACATGGCGCCCGCCGTCGAGCGGCTGCGCGCCGCGGCCGGGGACCTGGACGTCTCCGACCCCTCGGTGACGTACGTCTCGAACGCCGACGGCAAGACCGTCGCCACCGGCCACGAGGTCATCACCCGGATCGTCGGCCAGGTCGCCAACCCGGTCCGCTGGGACCTGTGCATGGAGACCTTCAAGGAGATGGGCGTCACCGCGCTCATCGAGGTCTGCCCCGGCGGCACGCTCACCGGCCTGGCGAAGCGGGCGCTGCCCGGCGTCCCGACCCTCGCGCTCAAGACCCCCGACGACCTCGACGCGGCCCGCGCGCTCATCGCTGAGCACGCGGGCGCCTAAGGAGCCCGAGAGCATGTCGAAGATCAAGCCGAGCCAGGGCGCTCCGTACGCGCGGATCATGGGTGTCGGCGGCTACCGCCCGACCCGGGTGGTGCCCAACGAGGTCATCCTGGAGACGATCGACTCGTCCGACGAGTGGATCCGTTCCCGTTCCGGCATCGCGACCCGCCACTGGGCCTCCGAGGAGGAGACCGTGGCCGCGATGTCCGTCGAGGCGTCCGGCAAGGCCATCGCGGACGCCGGGATCGCCCCGGAGCAGATCGGCGCGGTCATCGTCTCCACCGTCTCGCACTTCAAGCAGACCCCGGCCATCGCGACCGAGATCGCCCACAAGGTCGGCGCAGGCAAGCCCGCCGCCTTCGACATCTCGGCCGGCTGCGCGGGCTTCGGCTACGGGCTGACCCTGGCCAAGGGCATGATCGTCGAGGGCTCGGCGGAGTACGTACTCGTCATCGGTGTGGAGCGGCTGAGCGACCTCACCGACCTCACCGACCGGGCCACGGCCTTCCTGTTCGGCGACGGCGCCGGGGCGGTCATCGTCGGCCCCTCCAAGGTGCCCGCCATAGGCCCGACGGTCTGGGGCTCCGAGGGCGACAAGTCCGAGACGATCAAGCAGACCGTGGCATGGAACGACTTCCAGCTCGGCGATGTCACGAAGCTGCCCCTCAACGACCGCGGCGAGGTCAAGTTCCCCGCCATCACACAGGAGGGCCAGGCGGTGTTCCGCTGGGCCGTCTTCGAGATGGCGAAGGTCGCCCAGCAGGCGTTGGACGCGGCCGGAATCGCCCCGGAAGACCTGGACGTCTTCATCCCGCACCAGGCCAACATGCGGATCATCGACTCGATGGTGAAGACGCTCAAGCTGCCGGAGAGCGTCACGGTCGCCCGTGACGTGGAGACCACCGGCAACACCTCCGCCGCCTCGATCCCGCTCGCCATGGAGCGGCTCCTGGCGACCGGTCAGGCCAAGAGCGGCGACACCGCGCTCGTCATCGGCTTCGGGGCGGGTCTCGTCTACGCCGCGACGGTCGTTACTCTCCCCTAGGCACACCGGGCTTTTTCGCCCGGACGCCCGAACCCAGCAGAAATACACCGAAGGAGCGCCGAAATGGCCGCCACGCAGGAAGAGATCGTCGAGGGTCTCGCCGAGATCGTCAACGAGATCGCCGGTATCCCGACCGAGGACGTCGAGCTGAACAAGTCGTTCACGGACGACCTGGACGTCGACTCGCTGTCCATGGTCGAGGTCGTCGTCGCCGCCGAGGAGCGCTTCGACGTGAAGATCCCCGACGAGGACGTCAAGAACCTCAAGACCGTCGGCGACGCCGCGGACTACATCCTCAAGCACCAGGACTGATCCAGCCGGTTCGTGTGTCGCCACCCGGCGGTGGCGCCGCTGATTCACGACCCCCTACACGTGGAGAAGATTTTCCAGTGAACTCGACCAATCGCACCGTGGTCGTCACCGGTATCGGCGCAACCACTCCGCTGGGTGGCGATTCCGCATCGACCTGGGAAGGTCTGATGGCCGGGCGTTCCGGCGTCAAGCCTCTTGAGGGCGAACGTTTCGCCGAACTGCCTGTCCGGATCGCGGCCCTGGCGGCCGTCGATCCCGCTGACGTCCTGCCCCGTCCGCTCGCCCGCCGACTGGACCGATCGGCGCAGTTCGCGCTGATCGCGGCCCGTGAGGCGTGGGCGGACGCGGGTTTCACCGGCAAGGCCGGTGAGGACGAAACGATCCAGCCGGAGCGGCTGGGTTCGGTGATCGCCTCCGGCATCGGCGGCGTGATCACCCTGCTCGACCAGTACGACGTGCTGAAGGAGAAGGGCGTACGCCGCGTCTCCCCGCACACCGTGCCCATGCTCATGCCCAACGGCCCGGCCGCGAATGTGGGCATCGAGGTGAACGCCCAGGCGGGCGTCCACACCCCGGTCTCCGCCTGCGCCTCGGGTGCCGAGGCGATCGGGTACGCCGTCGAGATGATCCGCACCGGCCGCGCCGACGTGGTCCTCGCCGGCGGCACCGAGGCGGCGATCCACCCGCTGCCGATCGCCGCCTTCGCCAACATGATGGCGATGTCCAAGAGCAACGACGAGCCGGAGAAGGCTTCCCGCCCGTACGACGTGGGCCGCGACGGCTTCGTCCTCGGCGAGGGCGCCGGTGTCGTCGTCCTGGAGTCCGCGGAGCACGCGGCGAAGCGTGGCGCCCGGGTCTACTGCGAGGTGCTGGGCCAGGGCCTCTCGGCCGACGCCCACCACATCGCGCAGCCGGAGCCGACGGGTCGCGGTATCGCCGCGGCGATGCAGAACCTGCTGGACCAGACGGACCTCAAGCCGTCGGAGATCGCCCACCTGAACGCCCACGCGACGTCCACCCCGCAGGGTGACCTCGCGGAGGTCAAGGCGCTGCGCGCGGTGCTGGGGGACGATCTGGACCACGTCGCGATCTCCGCGACGAAGTCGATGACGGGTCACCTGCTCGGCGGTGCGGGCGGCATCGAGACCGTGGCGACGGTCCTGGCGCTGCACCACCGGATGGCTCCGCCGACGATCAACGTGGACAACCTGGACGAGTCGATCGACGCGGACATCGTCCGGGACGCGCCCCGGGCGCTGCCGGAGGGGCCGATCGCGGCGATCAACAACTCGTTCGGCTTCGGCGGCCACAACGTGGTGCTGGCGTTCCGTAGCGTGTGACGCGCTTGCGCGTCCGCGCGGGCTTGGAGCCCGTGCCCTCCGAGTGAGGGTGCGGGCTTCGTCGCATTCGGGGGCTCCGCCCCCGGACCCCCGCTCCTCAATCGCCGGAGGGGCTTGAACGCGTCACACGACCTGGTGCAGCCAGCGGACGGGCGCGCCCTCGCCCGCGTGGCGGAAGGACTCCAGTTCGTCGTCCCAGGGCTTGCCCAGGAGCTTGGCGATCTCCGCCTCCAGGTCGGTCTCACCGCCGGCGGAGCGGGCCAGCGCGGCGCGGAGGCGGTCCTCGGGGACGAGGATGTCGCCGTGCATGCCGGTGACGGCGTGGAAGATGCCCAGCGCGGGCGTCGAGCTGTAGCGCTCGCCCTCCGCCGTGGGCGACGGCTCCGCCGTCACCTCGAAACGCAGCAGGTCCCAGCCGCGCAGCGCGGACGCCAGCTTGGACGCCGTACCGGGCCGCGCCTGCCAGGAGAATTCGGAGCGCCAGGTGCCCGGCGCGGCCGGCTGTCTGATCCAGTCGAGCTGCACCCGCCCGCCGAGGACTCCCGCCACCGCCCATTCGACGTGTGGGCAGAGCGCGCGCGGTGCGGAGTGAACGTACAGGACTCCACGTGTCGTCACCGGGACCTCCAGTGTGGGACGAGGTTCGCCTTCCCCAGCGGCCTGTCATCAGTAAACAGCATCGGGAGTTATTCTCCGGAAAAGCGACAGTATGTGACGCGGTGTGATGTTCGGATGCCACCCGAGTGGAGCCGGGCGCCGCGAAAGCCACTGGTTCGACGGGGAAAAGCTACCGCGCCCCGGTGTCGGAGGTGTGACGTACCGTCGGTCCCGGGGCCCTTCTTCGCTCAGTCTTCACCCGGCGGAGCGGCGGGGCATGAACAGGAGGAGACCAGGCAATGCCGGATCGGTCCGTACGGCACCGCTCGCGCACCGCACTGGCCGGGCTGGCCGCTCTGGCCTGCCTGGGCTCGGGGGCGCTGGCCGGCTGCGGCTCGGGGTCGGACGGGACGACGAAGGGCTCGGCGGCCGAGCGCCGTCCGTCCCCGGCGGCGGGCCCGGTCTGGGACCCGCGCCCGAAGTCGATCGCTGCGGTCGGGGACTCCATCACGCGCGGCTTCGACGCGTGTTCGGTGCTGGCCGACTGCCCGGAGGTCTCCTGGTCGACGGGCACGGACAGCTCGGTCCGCAGCCTGGCGGTACGGCTCCTGGGCGCGTCCGGCGCGGCGGACCACAGCTGGAACCACGCGGTGACGGGCGCCCGGATGGCGCAACTGCCGGAGCAGATGGCGGAGGCGGCGGACGAGGACCCGGACCTGGTGACCGTGATGATCGGCGCCAACGACGCCTGCCGGGACTCGGTGCGGTCGATGACCCCGGTGGCGGACTTCCGGGCGTCGTTCGAGGCGTCGATGCGCGAGCTGCGCGCCGGGGCGCCGAAGGCGCAGGTGTACGTGTCGAGCGTGCCGGACCTGAAGCGGCTGTGGGCGCAGGGGCGCGCCAACCCGCTGGGCAAGCAGATCTGGAAGCTGGGCATCTGCAAGTCGATGCTGAGCGGCGCGGACGACATGGGCGCGGCGGCGGTGGCCCGGCGCACGGCGGTGCAGGAGCGTGTCGTGGCGTACAACGAGGTGCTGCGCGAGGTGTGCGCGAAGGACCGTCGCTGCCGGTACGACGGCGGGGCGGTGTTCGACTACCGGTTCACCGGCAAGCAGCTCAGCCAGTGGGACTGGTTCCACCCCGGCCGCAACGGACAGGCGCGGCTCGCCGAGATCGCCTACCGGAATGTCACGGCGGTGCGACCGCCCGCGTAAAGTCGCTGATCATGGAGACGGGTTCGGGCACGATGATCGGTACGGAGCGCTTCGGCACCCTCGCGGACGGCACCGCGGTGCACCGCTGGACGCTGGAGCGGGACGGCACGCGGGTGCGCGTCCTGACGTACGGCGGCATCGTGCAGTCGGCCGAGGTGCCGGACCGGGACGGGGTCCGGGCCGGAATCGCGCTCGGGCTGCCCGACCTGGCCTCCTACCAGGTGTACACGGCGCCGTACTTCGGCGCACTCGTCGGCCGGTACGCGAACCGCATCGGCGGGGCGTCCTTCGAGCTGGACGGCCGTACGCACCACCTCACGCGCAACGAGGGGCGCAACCAGCTGCACGGCGGGGTGCGTGGCTTCGACAAGCGGGTGTGGAACGCGCGCGCGGTCCCGGACGGGGTGGAGCTGTCCCTCGTCTCGGCGGACGGCGAGGAGGGCTTCCCGGGGCGCGTCGAGCTGACGGCGGCGTACACCCTGGACGAGGGCGGGGCGCTGCGCATCGCGTACCGGGCGGTGACGGACGCGCCGACCGTGCTGAACCTGACGAACCACACCTACTGGAACCTGGCGGGCGCCGACAGCGGCAGCGCGCTCGGTCAGCGGCTGCGGATCGCGGCGGGGGCGGTCACCCCGGTGGACGAGGAGTCGCTGCCGACCGGTGAGTTCCTGCCGGTGGAGGGCACGCGCTTCGACTTCCGCGAGCCCCGGCCGGTGGCCAAGGGGTACGACCACAACTTCGTGCTCGACGGCACGTCCCCGGCGGCGGAGCTGTACGACGAGGGGTCCGGGCGCGTGCTGACGGTGACGACGACGGAGCCCGGGCTCCAGCTGTACACGGCGGACCACATGGACGGACGGCCCTTCGGCCCGTGCGCGGGGGTCGCCCTGGAGACCCAGCACTTCCCGGACTCGCCGAACCGTCCGGAGTTCCCGAGCACGGTGCTGCGGCCGGGCGAGGAGTTCGCGTCCACGACGGTCTACGGGTTCTCGGTGCGCTGAGCGGGGCGGCCGGCTCAGTCCTCGGCGTCCGTCCCGCCCTTGCCCGCGTCGGCCGCCCCCTCGTCGCCGGCCAGGCCACGCGCCAGCAGGGTCGCCCCCGCGACGGCGCCGGGCATGAGGAACACGGCGACGAACGGCAGCATGAACGCCAGCCCCAGCGGTACGCCGAAGCCGAGGGTGCGCATGCGGTGGCCGCGCAGCAGGGCGAGGCGGTCCTTCAGCACCATGCCCCTGCGCTGGAGCGCGACGGCGGTCAGCTCCTCGGCCAGGAAGTACCCGGTGACGCAGAAGCCGAGGACGGGGACGACGGTCTGCCCGGCGACCGGGACGAATCCGAGGGCGAAGAGCAGGATCGCGTACAGCCCGACCCGGACCAGGACGCGCACGCTGTCGCGGGCGGAGATCCACAGTTCCCGCCAGAGCGGCAGTCCGGATTCGGGGACGGTGCCGCCCTCGGTGCGCTCGACCTCCTCGGACAGCGACTCGTAGAAGGGCTGCCCGACCAGCAGGGTCACGGCGGTGAAGGTGATCACGGCCAGGAACAGGCCGAGGACGAAGACCAGCACGGTCAGGCCGTTGCGCAGCAGGCCTGGCCAGGGCGAGGACCAGTCGTCGGCGAACGGCGTCACCCATTCCGCCAGGTCGTCGGCGCCGTAGCCGAGGCCGACGAGGGCGCCCGCGTACAGCACGAGGGTGATCAGACCGGGCAGCAGCCCTATGCCGAACCACTTGCCGTGGCCGAACACCCAGCGCTGGCCCTTGATCAGAAAACCGAGCCCCGCCCCGAGATCACGCATGGCTTCAGCCTAACGGGACCGGGGGCAGGGCTCGGTTCAGTGGTGCGGGGGCGGTCAGGCGACCGCGAGCTCCACCTTGATGTTGCCGCGCGTGGCGTTCGAGTACGGGCAGACCTGGTGGGCCTTCTCGATGAGCGCCTGCGCGGTCGCCTTGTCGACGTTCGGGATGGTCGCGGTGATCGCGACCTCCAGGCCGAAGCCGCCGGCCTCGGTCTTGCCGATGGAGACCGCCGCGGTCACCGTGGAGCCGGAGATGTCGGCCTTCTCCTGGCGGGCGACGACGCCCAGCGCGCCCTGGAAGCAGGCGCTGTAACCGGCGGCGAAGAGCTGCTCCGGGTTGGTGCCGGCGCCGCTGCCGCCCATCTCCTTCGGCGGGTTGACGACGACGTCGAGCTTGCCGTCGTCCGAGGCGACGCGGCCGTCACGGCCGTTCTCGGCGGTGGCGACGGCGGTGTACGCGACGGCTATGTTCTGAATGGTCATACCGAGGATTCCTCCTGCTGATGCGCCGCGACTCGCGCCCACGATCGCGGCGGCCTGGGTTGAGCCTAACGGGTGCGGGGAAGGGCGGTTCAGCCGAGGGAGACGATCATCTTCCCGGTGTTCTCGCCGCGCAGCAGGCCGAGGAAGGCGTCGACGCCGTTCTCGATGCCCTCGACGACCGTCTCGCGGTACTTCAGCTCGCCCGAGGCCAGCCAGCCGGCCACCTCCTGGACGAACTGCTGCTGGAGGTCGGCGTGGTCGCCGACGAGCATGCCCTGGAGGCGCAGCCGCTTGCCGATGACGAGCGCGAGGTTGCGCGGGGCGGGGGTGGGCTCGGTGGCGTTGTACTGGGCGATCATGCCGCAGATGGTGGCGCGGCCGTGCACGTTGAACGAGGAGATCGCGGCTTCCAGGTGCTCACCGCCGACGTTGTCGAAGTAGACGTCGATGCCGTCGGGGGCGGCCTTGCGCAGCTGCTCGGCGACGGGGCCGTTCTTGTAGTTGAACGCGGCGTCGAAGCCGTACTCCTCGGTGAGGAGCTTGACCTTCTCGTCGGAGCCGGCGGAGCCGATGACCCGGGACGCGCCCTTGATCTTCGCCATCTGGCCGACCTGGCTGCCGACCGCGCCGGCGGCGCCGGAGACGAAGACCGCGTCGCCCTCCTTGAAGGACGCCACGTCGAACAGGCCGGCGTAGGCGGTGAGCCCGGTCATGCCGAGGACCCCGAGGTAGGCGGAGAGCGGGGCGATCGAGGCGTCGACCTTCACCGCGTGCTGGACGGGGACGCTCGCGTACTCGCGCCAGCCGAGGCCGTGCAGGACGTGGTCGCCGACCTGGAAGCCCTCGGCGTTCGACGCGACGACCTCGCCGACGGCTCCGCCGTCCATGGGGTGGTCGAGCTTGAACGGCGGGGTGTACGACTTCACGTCGTTCATCCGGCCGCGCATGTACGGGTCGACGGAGAAGTGCAGGTTGCGCACGAGGACCCGGCCCTCGGCGGGGGCGGCGACCGGGGCCTCACGCAGCGCGAAGTCCTCGGCCTTCGGCCAGCCGTGCGGACGGGCGGTGAGGTGCCATTCGCGGCCGGACGCGGGAAGAGCTGCAGACATGGGCTCGGGGTCTCCTCGGTGTGGGGGTGTCGGTCTGACGCGGTGGAAAAGCTTCACCACATGAAACAACCATGCTCCTGGATATTTCACGTTGTCAAGCAACTGGGTATCCTGGGTGTCATGGCCACCTCGCGCACAGACCCCCTGACCCTCGAAGTCATCGAGCTCATCGGCAGCGTCGTGGCGCGTTACTACGAGGAGTACGAGCAGGCCGCGGCCGCGCACAGCCTCACGGGCGCGCAGGCCCGGGTCCTGGGACTGCTGTCCGTCGAGCCGCTTCCCATGCGCAGGATCGCCCAGAAGCTGAAGTGCGAGCCGTCCAACGTGACCGGGATCGTGGACCGGCTGGAGGCGCGCGGTCTGGTGGAGCGGCGCCCGGACCCGGCCGACCGGCGGGTGAAGCTGGCCGCGCCGACCGAGCGGGGCGCGGCGACGGCCGCGCGGCTGCGGGACGCGCTGGACTTCGCGCGGGAGCCGCTGGCGGGGCTGTCCACGGCGGACCGCACGGTGCTGCGGGATCTGCTGCGGCGGATGCTGGGCGCCTGAGCGGCGGACGGGCACGATGGGGTCCATGAGCGCCGCCGCCCCTTCCGGGCCCTTCGGGCCCCGTGAGTTCCAGCTCGTCCTTCTGCGCCGGATGGCGGACCACCAGCCGGGTCTGGTGGAGGACGCCCGGCACGAGTTGAGCGCGACGCTCGCGGAGATGCGCGAGGCGAACCGGCGGTGGCAGGCCATGGTCCGGGCGCCGCGCGGGCGGGGCGTGCTGCGACGCTACCGGTCGGTGCTCGGCGAGCCGGAGTCGACGGGCCGCCGAATCCTCGGTGACCTGGAGTTCGACGTGCTGCTGTGGCCCGTTCCCCTCTGGCCGGAGCTGCGGTTCGAGGTGATGGTGGCGCCGGGCGGGGCGGTGTGGAACGAGTGGCTGGTGCGGGCGCGGGGCGCTTCCGCGCCGGTGCTGCGGACGGTGGACGACCTCGTGCCCTGGTCGTGCACGGTGGACGAGGTCGCCCGTGCGTTTGCGCCTGCCCGGCCGATGGAGGGGAGTGCGCCGACGCGGTTCGCGCTGCGGATCGGGGTGGGGGCCGGGGCGAGCGCGTGCGTCGCGGAGTTCACGTGGGGGTTGTTGCAGCGGGTGGTTCCGGGCAGCTGAGGGGGCGTTTGCCGTACCGGGCTGGGTTGTGCCGCGGGGGCCAGCCGTGCGGCGGGTTCCTACGGCTGCGCGCGCTCCGCGCGCAACGCGCTCGACACGCCGTCAGGTGGTCCCTCCTCCGGCTCAGCCCAGCGGGCGGCGTGTCCCCGAACGGCGCAGGCTTTCAGGAGAGCCGGCTGTTCGTCGGTCGCCCTCAACGCTCTCGGGAGGAACCCGCCGTGACCGTCAGCCTTGAGCAGTTGCGCCGTTGCCATGTCGCCGTCGACCTGGGGGCCGCCCGCACCCGGGTGTACGTCAAGGGGCCCGGCCTCGTCGTGGACGAGCCGAGTGTCGCCGCCGTCAACACCCGTACCGGCTCGCTCATCGCAGTGGGTGCGCTCGCCGAGCAGATGACGGGCCGCACCCCGGACTACATCCGGGTGACCCGGCCCGTCTCCGGCGGGACCGTCGTGGACATCGAGATGGCCCAGCGCATGCTGCGCCACCTGCTCGGCGAGAAGCTCCGCCGCCAGCTGCGCCGCAAGCCCTGGCTGCGCGCCGCGGCCTGCACCCCGCACGACAGCGACCCGCTCGCTCGGCGGGCCTCCGTGGAGACCCTGGTCGGCCTCGGCGCCCGGCGGGTGGAGCTGGTCGACACCCTGATCGCGGCGGCCGTCGGCTGCGGGCTGCCGGTCGAGCAGCCGACCGCGACCATGATCATGGTGTGCGGGGCCGCGACGACACAGATCGCGGTGCTCTCGCTCGGCTCGATCGTGACGGCGGTACGCCTCCCGGTGGGCGGCGACGCGATCGACCACGCGGTGATCCAGCACCTGCGCCAGCACCACGAACTGATGCTGCCCAGCCAGTCCGTGCGCCCGCTCCAGCTCGCTCTGCACGGCAACGGGCTGACCACGCAGGGCCCCTCGGTCACCGAGATCCACGGCCGGGACGTCGCCACCGGCCTCGCCCGGTCCGTCGAGGTCGACACCGCCGCGATCCGGCAGGCGATCCACCGCCCGCTCACCGCCGTCCTGGACGGGGTGGGCAAGGTGCTGCGGGACTGCCCGCCCGATCTGGTCGCCGACCTCGCGGACTGCGGGATCACGATGGTCGGCGGGAGCGCCCTGCTGCCCGGCCTCGACCAGATGCTGCGCGACGCGACCGGCGTGCCGGTGCACATCGCGGAGCGGCCCGACACCTGCTCGATCCTCGGTCTGGGCGCCATGATGGAGGGCGAGATCAGCCCCCTGGTGCTCGACCCGCTGGCGAGCTGACCCCGGCGGCGGGAGCGGCGGATGACGGACCGGCCACCGGGGGCGCTCCCGGACCGCGGCCTGCCCAGGTCGCCGCTGCTGCCCCGGCTCCTCGAGGCCGTGCTGAGCGTCGGCTCCGACCTCGAACTCCGGGCCACGCTCCAGCAGATCATCGACACCGCGACCGCCCTGACCGACGCCCGGTACGGGGCGCTGGGCGTACTGGACCCCGTGCGCGGCACGATCCGCGAGCTGTACGTATGCGGGATGGGCGAGGACGAGCAGGCTGCGATCGGTGACTTCCCGGACGGGCACACCGGCATGCTCGGCGCGCTCGTGGACGCACCGGGCCCGCTGCGCTCCGACGATCTGACGGCCGATCCGCGTGCCACCGGCATTCCGCCCGGGCACCCCCCGATGCGTTCGTTCCTCGGCGCACCGATCCGGGTGCACCACGAGGTCTTCGGCAACATCTACCTCTCCGAGAAGCACACCGGGCACTTCACCGAGACGGACGCGGGGCTGCTGAAGGTCCTCTCCGCGCAGGCGGGCATCGCGATCGGCAACGCCCGGCTCTACGAGAGCGCCCGCCAGCGGGAACGGTGGATCGAGGGCGCGGCGGCCGTCACCAACACCCTGCTCACCGGCGAGAACCTGTCCGACGCGCTGACGACGGTGGCGGAGCGGGCGCGTCTGCTCAGTGACGCCTCGGCGGGGGTGATCCTCCAGCCCACCGACGCGGGCGGGATGGAGATCGTGGTCGCCTCGACGCACGAGGACCCGGCCGGCCTGGTGGGCACGGCGATCGCCCCCGGCTCCCCCGTCCTCGATCAGCTGCTCGGCGGCGAGGCCGTGTTCATCGAGGACTCGGCGACCGATCCCCGGATGACGACGCCGGTACGGTCGCGGTTCGGGCCGAGCATGATGCTGCCGTTGCAGAGCGGGGGCCGGCTCATCGGGACGCTCGCCCTGCCCCGGCGGCGCGGAGCCCGCCCGTACACCGGCCTGGACCGGCTGCTGGCCGCCCAGTTCGCCTCGCAGGCCGCGCTGGCGCTGGTGCTGGCGGACTCGCAGCAGGACCGGGAGCGGCTGGCGGTGTACGAGGACCGCGACCGGATCGCACGGGACCTGCACGATCTGGTCGTCCAGCGGCTGTTCGCCACCGAGATGATGCTGGAGTCGACCCGCCGGAGGGCCGGTGCCGGGGAGACGGGCGAGCTGCTCGGGACGGCCGTGGACGAGCTGGACTCCACGATCCAGGAGGTGCGGACGGCCATCTTCGCGCTCCAGCAGCCGCCCGCCGAGGCCCCCGCCACGTTCCGGGGCCAGGTGCTGCGGGAGACCGGGGGTGCGGCGGCGGTGCTCGGCTTCCAGCCGTCGGTGCGGTTCGCCGGGGCGGTGGACGCGCTGGTGGCGGAACCGGTCGGCAAGCGGCTGCTCGCGGCGCTCCGGAGCGCGCTGGCCGCGGCGCACCGGCGGGCCGGGGTCTCGGCGATCGAGGTGGAGGTGGACGCGACGGCCACCCTGCCGGACGGCCGGGGTGCGGTCCGCCTCACGGTGGCGGACGACGGACGCGAGCCGGACGGTTCGCGGGCGGACACCGTGACCTGGGAGGCGCCGCTGTGAGGTCGCCGCCGGTCACGGGCCGGGCGCGGCCCGCAGGGCGACCCGGGTGCTGGAGTGCGCGACGCCCGCCTCGCGCTTGAGGCGGCGCAGGAGGGCGTCGAGCGCTGCGGTGTCGGCGGCGGTGGCGCGTACGAGATAGTCGTGGCCGCCCGTCACGTGCACCACCTCGGTGATGCCGGGCAGGGTCAGCACCGCCCGTTCGAACGTCTCGTTGGTGGTGTCCATCCGCAGGGTGACGTCGATGAAGACGACGAGCCCGGTGCGGGTGTCGGCGGCCGGGTCCACGATCACCGTGAAGCCGCGGATGACGCCGTCCTTGCGCAGCCGCCGGACCCGGTCGGCCGCCGCGTTGGCGCTGAGTCCGACCCGCATGCCCAGGTCGCGGTACGAGATCCGGGCGTCCTCCTGGAGGACACCGAGGATTTCCCTGTCCAGACGATCCATGGTCACCATTGTGACAGCTTGTCCGTATATGCGAAGAACGGGGAGGCGTCCCCCGTACGGAGCAGGCCGACGGGCTCACGGTCCGCAGCCGTCCTTGACTGACCGTGTGGACACAGCCGTGAAGCAGTCACCCGCACCCGTGGACGCCCCGGGCTCCGCCGCCTATCGCAACCTGATCATGGCCACGATCGGCTTCACGCTCACCTTCTGGGCGTGGAACCTGATCGCGCCGATGTCCGGGGACTACAAGGACCGCCTCGGCCTGAGCTCGTTCCAGCAGTCGCTGCTGGTGGCGGTGCCGGTGCTGGTCGGGTCGCTGGGCCGCATCCCGGTGGGCGCGCTGACCGACAAGTTCGGGGCGCGGCTGATGTTCCCGGTGACCTCGGCGCTGACCATCCTGCCGGTGCTGCTGCTGATCCCGGCGAAGAACTCGTACGGGGCGATGCTCGCCGTGGGCTTCCTGCTCGGCATCGGCGGCACGACGTTCGCGATCGGCATCCCGCTGGTCAACTCGTGGTTCCCGCCCGCCAAACGCGGTCTCGCACTCGGTGTCTTCGGGATGGGCATGGGCGGCGTCGCGCTGTCCGGCTACTTCACGCCGCGCATCGCCGAGCACGGCGACAACCTGCCGTTCCTCGTGGTCGCCGGCGCCCTCGTGGTGTATGCGGCGCTCTCCGGGCTGCTCATCAACGACCACCCGGGCCGCAAGGTGCCGACGGACTCGCTGGCCCACCGGCTGGGCTCGGCGGGCCGGCTGCGGGTCACCTGGGAGCTGTCCGCGCTGTACGCGATCGGCTTCGGCGGCATCGTGGCGTTCGGCGTGTACCTGCCGACGTACCTCAAGACGTGGTACGAGCTGACGCCGACCGACGCGGGCACGAAGGCGGCCGGGTTCGCCCTGGTCACGGTCATCTTCCGGCCGATCGGCGGCTGGCTCTCGGACCGGGTCCACCCGGCGCTCGTCACCTCGGTGGCGCTGGGCGTGGCCGCCCTGATGGCGATCGTCCAGGCGTTCGACCCGCGGCTCGACCCGACGGGCACGGTCGCGCTGCTGGTCATGGCGGCGGGCCTGGGCACGGCGAGCGGCAGCGTCTTCGCGCTGGTCTCGCAGGTCACCCCCCAGGCGAAGGTGGGCAGCGTGACCGGCATCGTCGGCGCGATGGGCGGACTCGGCGGGTTCGTGCCGCCGCTGGTGATGGGCGCGATCTACAGCGCGAAGGGCTCGTACTCGATCGGCTTCATGCTCCTGTCCGACCTGGCGCTGGCGGGCTGCGTGTACGCGTACGGGCGCATGCGGAACGTGCGGGGGGACGGGTGAGGCGGGGCGTGAGGCGGGCCTCATTCGAGTCGGTTCCCGGGGCCGGGGGAAGCGCCGCGATCTAGGGTGCGCAGGATGATGCCACTTCTGCCCGCACTCCAGGACCCGTCCGGTCCGGCAGCCGCCCGCGAGGCCGTCCGGTTCGACGACGTCACCCTCACCTACTCCGGGCTGGCCCGGGTCGCGGACGCCCTGGCGGCCCGGCTCACCCGCGCGGGCCGGGTCGCCGTCTGGGCCACCCCGACCGCGCACACCGTCGTCGCGGTCGTCGCCGCGCTCCGGGCCGGGGTGCCGGCCGTCCCGCTGAACCCGAAGACGGGGGAACGCGAGCTCGCCCACATCGTCGCGGACAGCGCGCCCTCGCTGGTCCTCGCCTCGCCGGACGACGTGCTCCCGCCCGCGCTGGCCGGCCTGACCCGCCTGGACGTCACCACGGCGCCCCCGGGCCCCGCGCCCGCCGCCGCCCTGCCCGAACCAGGCCCGGAGTCCCCCGCCCTGGTGGTGTACACCTCCGGGACGACCGGCCCGCCGAAGGGAGCCGTCCTGCCCCGCCGGGCGCTCGCCGCGTCGCTGGACGCACTGGAGGACGCCTGGCAGTGGACCGCCGACGACGTCCTGGTGCACGCGCTCCCCCTCTTCCACGTGCACGGGCTGATCCTCGGCGTCCTGGGCCCCCTGCGCCGGGGCGGCTCGGTGCGCCACCTGGGCCGGTTCTCGCCGGAGGGCGTGGCCCGGGAACTGGGCGCGGGCGGCACGATGCTGTTCGGCGTACCGACCATGTACCACCGGCTCGCGGAGGCGCTGGTGGAACCGGACGCGTCGGACGGGCTCGCGAAGGCCCTGGCGGGCGCCCGGCTGCTGGTCTCCGGGTCGGCCGCGCTCCCGGTCCACGACCACGAGCGCATCGCGGCGGCGACCGGCCGCCGGGTCATCGAGCGGTACGGCATGACGGAGACCCTGATGAACACGGGTGTACGGGCCGACGGCGCCCCGCGCCCCGGCACGGTCGGCCCGCCCCTGCGCGGGGTGGAGCTGCGCCTGGTCGAGGAGGACGGCACCCCGCTCACCGGCCCGGACGCGATCGGCGAGATCCAGGTGCGCGGCCCCAACCTGTTCACCGGCTATCTGAACCGGCCCGACGCGACGGCCGCCGCGCTCACCGCCGACGGCTGGTTCCGGACCGGCGACATGGCCACGCTCGACCCGGACGGCTATGTGCGCATCGTCGGCCGCAGGGCGACGGACCTGATCAAGAGCGGCGGCTACAAGATCGGCGCCGGCGAGATCGAGAACGCGCTGCTCGATCACCCCGGCGTGCGGGAGGCGGCGGTCACCGGCGAACCCGACGCGGACCTGGGCGAGCGGATCGTGGCCTGGGTGGTGCCCGCCGACCCGGACGCCCCGCCCGCCGCCGAGGAGCTGGCGGACCATGTCGCCGCCCAGCTCGCCCCGCACAAGCGGCCGCGCACCGTCCGCTACCTGGACGCGCTGCCGCGCAACGACCTGGGCAAGATCATGAAGCGGGCGCTCCATGGCTGAGCGGCTGACGGCACGCGAGGCGATCGCCGCGCTCACCGACACCTTCACCGAGTCCGCCGCCCCCGCCGGGGACACCGCCGGCGACGGCCCGCTCGGCTGGGCCGGCTACGCCGAATCGCGGGCCCGGGCCACCGCCCGTACCGGCGAGCAGGAGTCCGTCGTCCACGGCACCGCCACGGTCGGCGGGCACCCCTGCGTGCTGATCTCGTTCGAGTTCGGGTTCCTGGGCGGGTCGCTCGGGCAGCGCACCGGGGACCGGCTGGAGGCGGCGTACGAGGAGGCGATCACCCAGGGGTTGCCGCTCGTCTCGCTCATCGCCACGGGCGGCAGCCGCATGCAGGAGGGCATGATCGCGCTGACCCAGCTCCAGCGGGTGGCCCGCGCCTCGGCCCGGCTGCGGGCGGCGGGCCCGGCGCAGCTCGCGGTCCTGCGCGACCCGACGACCGGCGGCGGCTGGGCCACGCTGGGCGCGGGTGCGGATGTGATCCTGGCGGTGCCCGGGGCGCAGATCGGGTTCGCCGGGTCGCGGGTGCGTCCGGCCGGCGCCGACCCCGCCGCGTACACCGCCGAGGGCCAGCTCACGGCCGGTTCGGTCGACGCGGTCGTGGCGCCCGGGGAGCTGCCGGCCGTGGTCGGACGCTGGCTCGGCCTGCTCGCCCGCCGGGACACCCCGCCCTCCCCCGCCCCGGTCCCGGCGGCGCTCGCGGCGACGGATCCGCCTGAGACGGGCTGGGACGCGGTGCTCCGCGCGCGGGCGGCGGACCGGCCGCGCGCCGGGGCCTATCTGGACGCCTACTTCGACGTGCGCCTCCCGCTGAGCGGTGACCGCTGCGGTGGCACGGACCCGGGGCTGCTCTGCGGGTTCGGGCTGCGCGAGGGGCGTGCGGTGGCGTACGTGGCGCAGTGCGGCACGGCGACGCGCCCGGCCGGCTACCGGACGGCGGCCCGGGTGATCCGGCTCGCCGACCGCTTGGGCGTCCCGGTCCTCACGCTGGTCGACACGCCGGGCGCGGCCAACGACGCGGAGGCGGAGCGGGCGGGCGCGGGGGCGGCCATCGCGGACGCGTTCGCGGCGGTGGCGGCGGCCCGGGTCCCGGTCACGACGCTGGTGATCGGCGAGGGCGGCTCGGGCGGGGCACTGGCGCTGGCCGCTCCGGACAACACGCACGTCACCCCGGACAGCTACTTCTCGGTCATCGCGCCCGAGTTGGCCGCCGCGATCCTCAAGCGCTCCCCGGACCGGGTCCGGGCCACGGCCGGACAGTTGCGGCTGCGCCCGCAGGACCTGGTGGAGCTGGGCGTGGCCCGCTCGGTGGCCGGCCCGCGAGCCGACGGGCAGGGGACGTGAAGGCTGGCTAGCGTGGACCAGGGGTACTCACTCGCACGAGGAGATGACCACGATGACCGCAGGAGCGACCGAGGGCACGCCGTGCTGGGCCGACGCGACGTTCACCGATCTGGAGGGCGCGAAACGCTTCTACGGTGAGCTGCTGGGCTGGACGTTCGGCGAGTCGCTGACGGAGTACGGGAACTACACCCAGGCCCAGGTGGACGGCAAGGCGGTCGCCGCGCTGATGCCGCCGGGCCCGGGCGGGATGCCGACCGGCTGGTGCCTGTACCTGGCCTCACCGGACGCGGCCGCCACCGCGTCCAGGATCCGCGACAACGGCGGCACCGTCCTGGTGGAGCCCATGCGGGTCGGCGAGTTCGGCACGATGGTGCTGGCCACCGACCCGGGCGGGGTGACCTTCGGCGTATGGCAGCCCGGCAGCCACCAGGGCTTCGAGGCCGGCAGGGTCCCCGGCGCCTTCACCTGGGCCGAGGTCTTCACCCGTGCCCCGGAGAAGGCGGACGCCTTCTTCCCGGCGGTCTTCGGGTACGGCGTGCAGCGCATGGCGGACGAAGGGGCCGACTTCACGCTCTACGACCTGGGCGCCGACCCGGTCATGGGGCGCATGAGGATGACGGACGACTTCCCGCCGGAGGTGCCGGCGTACATCAACGTGTACTTCGCGGTGGACGACTGCGACGCGGCGGTGGAGAAGGCGAAGTCCCTGGGCGCGGCGCTGCGGTTCGGCCCGTTGACCATCCCGTTCGGCCGGTTCGCCGCGCTCACGGACCCGCAGGGCGCACCGTTCTCGCTGTTCGACAGCGGTACGACGGGCGGCGAGATGCCGAAGCTGGAGAGGGTGGCGTAGGCCCTCCTACGCCTCGGGGCTGCGCGCGTCGTACCGGGCGAACCGGGGCCACCGCAGCGCGAGCAGCCCCACGGCGACGGCACACGCGATCCCGCCGCCGGTGACGGCGAGACGGGGGGAGGTCAGGTCGGCGGCGGATCCGGCGACGAAGTCCCCCAGCCGGGGCCCGCCGGCCACCACCACGATGAAGACGCCCTGGAGCCGTCCCCGCAGCTCGTCCGGCACGGCAGCCTGGAGCATGGTGTTGCGGAAGACCATGGACGTGGTGTCGGCGGCCCCGGCGAGCGCCAGGAACAGGATCCCCAGCCAGAGCTGCCGGGTCAGCCCGAAGACGGCGACGGCGGCGCCCCAGCAGGCTACGGCGACCAGGACCGCGAGACCGTGCCGCCGGACGCTGCCGAGCCATCCGGAGAACACCCCGCCGAGGAGCGCCCCGAGCGCCGGTGCGGCGACGAGCAGCCCGGTGGTCTTCGCGTCGCCCCCGTACCAGAGGACGGCGACGACGGGGAAGAGCGCGCGGGGCTGGGCGAGCACCATGGCGCACAGGTCGCTGAGGAACGTCATCCGCAGATTGGGCCGGGTCCCGAGGAACCGCAGCCCGTCCAGCACGGAGGCCCGCTTCCGGTCCGCCGCGCCGTCCCGCTCGGGCAGCATGGAGGGCAGCCGCCACATCGCGTAGAGGGAGGCCGTGAAGGTGACGGCGTCGACCCCGTAGGCGGCCCGGTACCCCCACCAGCCGACGATGAGGCCGCCGAGCATGGGCCCGACGAGCGTGCCGGTGGTACTGGTCATCGAGTTCAGCGCGTTGGCGGCGGGCAGCTGCTCGGCCGGCAGCAGCCGGGCGATCATGGAGCTGCGGGCGGGCGAGTTGAGCGCGAAGCAGACGGCCTGGAGCGCGACGACCGCGTACAGCACCCCCACCTGCTCGACCCCGGCCACGGTGACCCCCACGAGCGCCACCGACAGCAGGAACGAGCCGAACGCGCTGACCAGCCCCAGCTTCCGCCGGTCCACGGTGTCCGCCACGGCACCGCCGTACAGCCCGAACACCACGAGCGGCACCAGCGAGCACGCTCCGATGAGCCCCACGGAGAACGCCGACCCGGTCAGGTCGTACACCTGCAACGAGACCGCGAGCGCCGTCATCCCCTGCCCGACCCAGGAGACGGTGTTCCCGAACCAGAGCCGCCGGTAGTCGGGCGAGGTCCGCAGAGGGGTCAGGTCGGCGAATATCCGCCCCCGGGCCGCCGGTTCGTCGGCGCCCTCGGCGGATCCGGTCAGGGATTCGGTCACGCGGAATGGTATCGGCCAGGGAACACGTGCTCGAAAGGCCCTAGGGTGCCGCCATGAACGACGGGATCGCGTGGCTGGACGACGGACCGGGCAGGGAGGGCTACTCCCTCACCATGGTGAAGGGCATCACCCCCGAGGCCCTCGCGGTGCACCTGGGCGCGCGGCCGGGCACGCTCATCGATCCGGAGACCACGCCGGGGGCCCTGGAGCTCTTCCACGGGCCCGGGTCCTCGGAACTGCCGGACTGGGCGATGGTGGGCGAGGCGGCCGGCTGGGCGTTCGCCCTGGAGTCGCCCGAGGCCGGACACCGCGACGACCGGCCGGCCCCCGGCAGAGACCTCAGGTCCCGCCACACGGTCGTGGACATCCTCGACACCACCATGGACCCCCCGTCCGTCACGGTGACCGTGGACGGCGGGACCGACTGGACGCTCCGGGAGTACGGCACGGCCGACACCGCTCATCCGGTGAGCCGGCGCCTGGTCGCGGAGGCCGGTTTCCTCGCCCGTCCCCACGGCGTCTTCGGGGACGACGCGTCCGGCGTCTACCGCGTCCTGGGCGACCACTACGGCCTGACCCTGCCCCGGGCAGCCATCACGGAAGCCCGTCTGCCCCACGTGTTCACGGAACCGAGGACCCTCCTCCGCTCGGAGGCGCGCTGCCCGTCCTGCGGCGAGGACCGGATGCTGCCCCATGGGCCCCGGCTGGTCTGCGTCTACTACAAGGTCCGCGACGTGCCGGGATACCCGCAGCCGGGGTGCCCGGGGGAGGTCACGGGCGCGGTGCGCGGGGAGCCCAACCCGAAGTACGGGAACGTGCGCCTGCCGGGGGACTCTTGACGAAGTTCCCCCAGGTCAGAACGATTCTGCCTGGGGAAGCTGGGTGGGGCGGGTGGGACTCGAACCCACGGCCGACGGATTATGAGTCCGCTGCTCTAACCGGCTGAGCTACCGCCCCGTCTCGGCGTGGCGCGTACAAGTGTGCGCACCGTCTGCCGCAGCATAGCCGGTCATACGATCTCCCGCTGCGGCTGCCCGGCTGCTGATGACCATGAAGACGGCACTGCTCGCCGACCGGTTCCGGGCATACGAAAAAGGACCCCGAAGGGGCCCTCTTCCGATCGCTCCCCCGACTGGACTCGAACCAGTAACCCTCCGGTTAACAGCCGAATGCTCTGCCAATTGAGCTACAGGGGATCGCGCTCCCCCGACTGGACTCGAACCAGTAACCTGCCGGTTAACAGCCGGCTGCTCTGCCAATTGAGCTACAGGGGATTGCTGCGGTGCCTCGAACGTACCTGCCTGGCGGATGCCGGGCGGCGCGCGCTCGCTGCGACACATACATTAGCGCAAGCAGGGGGGTGCTTTGCCAATCGGTATCGGCCGGGGTGATCTCGGGCGTCTGCGGGTAGGCGGGCAGCACACGTCGCACGGAGCGAAGGAAGGGTGGCAGCCATGCGGTACCGGCTCACGTTCATCGCCGGAGTGGCCCTCGGATACGTGCTCGGCACACGGGCCGGGCGCGAGCGTTACGAGCAGCTGAAGAAGTCCGCGCGCCAGTTCGCCCAGAACCCGGCCGTGCGCAACACCTGCGAGACCGCGGCCCAGAGCGGCCGGGAGTTCGCGGGGAAGGCGTACCACGCCGTGGGCGAGAAGGTCGGCGACAAGGTGCCGGCGTCCGTGACGGACCGGGTCCGGTCCATGCGGGGACGCGGCAACGGGAACGGCGCCGGGGACGACTGGGGGACCACCAACACCTAGCCGGCCCCGCCGTCGCTTCTGCCGCACCACCGGTACGGGAAACCTCCGGGGGTGCGGCAGAATCTGTGTATGGGCATAGTCGCCGGCTTGGACAGTTCTTCCGCGTTCACACACATCGTGGTCTGCGATACGGAAACGGGTGCCGTACTGCGCGAGGGGTACGCCCCGCACCCCGTCGAGGCCAAGGCCACCGAGGCCGACCCGCAGGCGTGGCTCCTCTCCCTCGGTGAGGCCGCCACCGGCGGGCTGCTCGAAGGGGTGCAGGCCATCGGCGTGTCCGCGCAGCAGCACGGGCTCGTGCCCCTGGACCACCAGGGCAACCTCGTACGCCCGGCGCTGCTCGGCAACGACAAGCGGGCGCAGGCCGCCGCGGCCGACCTGATCGACGGGCTGGGCGGGCGGCAGGCGTGGGCCGAGGCGGTCGGCGCGGTGCCGCAGTCCGCGCAGCCGGTGGCGAAGCTGCGCTGGCTGGCGCGGTCCGAGCCGGAGCAGGCGCAGCGGGTGGCGGCGGTGCTCCAGCCGCACGACTGGCTGGTGTGGCAGCTGCTCGGGCGGCCGGCCCGGCGGACCACCGACCGGGGTGCCGCGTCCGGCACGGGCTACTGGTCGGCGGGGACCGAGTCCTACCGGCCGGACCTGGTGGAGCTGGCGCTCGGCCGCCAGGCGGCGCTGCCCGAGGTGCTGGGTCCGTCCGAGGCGGCCGGGATGACGCCGGAGGGGCTGCTGATCTCCGCGGGGACCGGCGAGACCATGGCGGCGGCCTTCGGCCTGGGCGTCGGGGTCGGGGACGCGGTCGTGTCGCTGGGGGCCTCGGGCTCCGTGATGGCCGTGCACCACGAGGCGCTGGCCGATCCGACCGGGATGATCACCTCGTTCGCCGACGCGACGGGCATGCACCTGCCGGTGGTGCACACGTCGAACGCCGTACGCGCGCTGCGCGGGACCGCCGAGATGCTGGACGTGGAGGGGCTGGACGCCCTGTCCGCGCTGGCCCTGAAGTCGACGCCCGGCTCCTCGGGTCTCGTACTGCTGCCGTATCTGGAGGGTGAGCGCACCCCGCAGCTGCCGCACACCGCCGGGACGCTGTGCGGGCTGCGGCGGGAGTCGATGAAGCCGGAGCACCTGGCGCGGGCCGCGTTCGAGGGGATGCTGTGCTCCCTCGCGGACGCGCTCGACGTGCTGCGCGGCCGGGGCGTGGAGGTACGGCGGGTGTTCCTGCTGGGCGCGGCGGCCGAGCTGCCCGCGGTGCGGCAATTGGCGCCCGCGCTGCTGGGTACGCAGGTGGTCGTGCCGCAGCCCGCCCAGTACGCGGCGCTGGGCGCGGCCCGGCAGGCAGCCTGGGCGCTCGGGGTCTCGCAGGGGGCGCTCGACGGGCGCACTCCCCCGGCCTGGCAGGGTGCTGCGGCGCAGGTGCTGGAGCCCGGCGAGGAGCTGCCCGTGGGGCAGGCGGTGCGCCAGCAGTACATCGCGACGCGGGACCAGATCCACCCGGGAGCGTTCGAGCCGACACGCTGAGTGCGGAGGGGCCGCGAAATTATGGACCGGGTCCGTTTTTTGACCTGGACTTGAATAAAAACGTTCGCGGTCCCGGCGAGCGGTGCCGGAAGATGGGTCGGCTCCCCCGACCTACGCCGACTCCGAGAGACACGCGTGCTCATAAAACTCCTGCGGGCCTATCTCGGTCCGTACAAGAAACCACTCGCGGTGCTGGTCGTCTTCCAGCTGTTGCAGACCTGCGCCACCCTCTACCTGCCGACCCTCAACGCCGACATCATCGACAACGGTGTCGTGCGGGGGGACACGGGCTACATCCTCCAGTACGGCGGCGTGATGATCGTCGTCAGCATCGCCCAGGTGGTCTGCAACATCGGGGCGGTCTACATCGGCGCCCGCACCGCGTCCGCCCTCGGGCGGGACGTGCGGGCTTCGGTCTTCGACCGGGTGCAGTCCTTCTCCTCGCGCGAGGTCGGGCGGTTCGGCGCCCCGTCGCTGATCACCCGTACGACCAATGACGTCCAGCAGATACAGATGCTGGTCCTGATGACGTTCACGCTGATGGTGTCGGCGCCGATCATGTGTGTCGGCGGCATCATCATGGCGCTGGGCCAGGACGTGCCGCTCTCGGCGGTACTGCTCGCGGTGGTGCCGGTCCTCGGGATCGCCGTCAGTCTGATCGTGCGGAAGATGCGCCCACTGTTCCGGCAGATGCAGACGCGGCTCGACACGGTGAACCGTGTGCTGCGCGAGCAGATCACCGGCAACCGCGTCATCCGCGCCTTCGTGCGCGACGCGTACGAGGAGGAGCGCTTCCGGGGAGCCAACACCGAGCTGACGGACGTGGCGCTGTCGACGGGCCGGCTGATGGCCCTGATGTTCCCGACGGTGATGACCGTCGTGAACGTGTCGTCCATCGCCGTGGTCTGGTTCGGTGCGCACCGCATCGACAGCGGCGGGATGGAGATCGGCGCGCTGACCGCCTTCCTCGCCTATCTGATGCAGATCGTCATGTCGGTGATGATGGCGACCTTCATGTTCATGATGGTGCCGCGCGCCGAGGTGTGCGCCGAGCGCGTCCAGGAGGTCCTGGAGACGGAGTCCAGCGTCGTCCCGCCCGTCGAGCCGGTGCGCGAGCTGCGCGCCCACGGGCACCTGGAGGTGCGCGGCGCGGACTTCCGCTACCCGGGCGCCGAGGAGCCGGTGCTGAGGGCGGTGGACCTGGTGGCGCGGCCGGGCGAGACGACCGCGATCATCGGGTCGACGGGCAGCGGGAAATCGACGCTGCTCGGGCTCGTACCCCGGCTGTTCGACGTGACGGACGGCCAGGTGCTGGTGGACGGGACCGACGTGCGGACGCTGGACCCGGTGCTGCTGGCGAAGACCGTGAGCCTGGTCCCGCAGAAGCCGTACCTGTTCTCGGGGACGGTCGCGACGAACCTGCGGTACGGGAATCCGGACGCGACCGACGAGGAGCTGTGGCACGCGCTGGAGGTGGCCCAGGCGAAGGAGTTCGTGCAGGGCCTGGAGCACGGGCTCGACGCGCCGATCGCGCAGGGCGGCACCAATGTCTCGGGCGGTCAGCGCCAGCGGCTCTCGATCGCGCGGACGCTGGTGCAGCGCCCGGAGATCTACCTCTTCGACGACTCGTTCTCGGCGCTGGACTACGCGACCGACGCGGCGCTGCGTACGGCGCTCGGGCGGGAGACCGCCGAGGCGACCGTGGTGATCGTGGCCCAGCGGGTCTCGACCATCCGGGAGGCTGACCGGATCATCGTGCTGGACGAGGGGCGGGTCGTCGGGACCGGCACCCATCACGAGCTGATGGACGGCAATGACACGTACCGGGAGATCGTGCTCTCCCAGCTGACGGAAGCGGAGGCCGCGTAATGGCCGGGCCTGGCGGACGCATGATGGCGGGCGGGGCGCCGACCGAGCGGTCCATGGACTTCAAGGGGTCCTCGAAGCGGCTGCTGAAGCGCTTCGCCGTCGAGAAGAACACCCTGTACGTGATGCTGGTCGCGGTCGCGTTCAGCGTCGCGCTCTCCGTGGTCGGCCCGAAGATCCTCGGCAAGGCGACCGACCTGGTCTTCGCCGGGGTCATCGGCAGGTCCATGGACGCGGGGACCACCAAGGAGCAGGCCGTCGAGGGCCTGCGCAGGAGCAACAGCGGCCTGGCCGACATGCTGTCCGGGGTGGACTTCACGCCGGGTCGGGGCATCGACTTCGGCGCGGTGGGCGACGTCCTGCTGATGGCGCTGGCGGTGTACGTCGGCGCGGGTCTGCTGATGCTCGTGTCGACGCGGCTGTCGATCCGGATCATCAACCGGGTCGTGTTCCAGCTGCGCGAGGACATCCAGACGAAGCTGTCGCGGCTGCCGCTCTCGTACTTCGACCGCGCCAAGCGCGGCGAGGTGCTGAGCCGGGCGACGAACGACATCGACAACATCTCGCAGACGATGCAGCAGACGATGGGCCAGCTCATCAACTCGCTGCTGACGATCATCGGCGTGCTGGTCATGATGTTCTGGATCTCGCCGCTGCTGGCGCTGGTCGCGCTGGTGACCGTGCCGCTGTCGGTGGTCGTGGCGACGAAGGTCGGCAAGCGCTCGCAGCCTCAGTTCGTGCAGCAGTGGAAGGTGACGGGCAAGCTCAACGCCCACATCGAGGAGATGTACACCGGGCACACCCTGGTGAAGGTCTTCGGCCGGCAGGAGGAGTCCGCGAGGGACTTCGCCGAGCAGAACGAGGCGCTGTACGAGGCCGGGTTCAAGGCGCAGTTCAACAGCGGGATCATGCAGCCGCTGATGATGTTCGTGTCGAACCTGAACTACGTGCTGATCGCCGTGGTCGGCGGGCTCCGGGTCGCGTCCGGCTCGCTGTCGATCGGTGATGTGCAGGCGTTCATCCAGTACTCGCGGCAGTTCTCGATGCCGCTGACCCAGGTCGCCTCGATGGCGAACCTGGTGCAGTCCGGTGTCGCCTCGGCCGAGCGGATCTTCGAACTGCTGGACGCCGAGGAGCAGGAGGCCGATCCGGCGAAGGGCGAGGGCGAACACCCCGGCGTCCTGCGCGGCAACGTGGCGCTGGAGCACGTGTCGTTCCGCTACGACCCGGAGAAGCCGCTCATCGAGGACCTGTCGCTGGACGTCGAACCGGGCCACACCGTCGCGATCGTCGGCCCGACCGGCGCCGGCAAGACGACGCTGGTCAACCTCCTGATGCGGTTCTACGAGGTGACGGGCGGCCGGATCACGCTGGACGGCGTGGACATCGCGAAGATGTCGCGGGCGAACCTGCGGTCGGGCATCGGGATGGTCCTCCAGGACACCTGGCTGTTCGGCGGGACCATCGCGGAGAACATCGCCTACGGCGCGTCCGGCGACATCAGCCGCGAGCGGATCGAGGAGGCGGCGCGGGCCGCCCACGCCGACCGCTTCATCCGGACCCTGCCGGACGGTTACGACACGGTGATCGACGACGAGGGCTCCGGGGTCAGCGCGGGCGAGAAGCAGCTGATCACGATCGCCCGGGCCTTCCTGTCCGACCCGGTGATACTGGTGCTGGACGAGGCGACCAGCTCCGTCGACACCCGGACCGAGGTGTTGATCCAGAAGGCGATGGCGGGCCTGGCGCACGGCCGTACCAGCTTCGTGATCGCGCACCGGCTCTCCACCATCCGGGACGCCGACGTCATCCTGGTCATGGAGAACGGCTCGATCGTGGAACAGGGCACCCACGACGAGCTGCTGGACGCGAAGGGCGCCTACGCCCGGCTGTACGCGGCGCAGTTCGCCCAGGCGGTCGCCGAGGTCGACTGAGCCGTACGGCCGCTCTCGCGGCTGCCTCGACGGCGTACGCGCGCGTGCGCGTCAGTCGAGGTAGCCGCGGAGCTGGTCGGCGGAGGCGTGGTCGCGGAGTCTGTTGAGGGTCCTGGACTCGATCTGGCGGATGCGTTCGCGGGTCACGCCGAAGAGGCGGCCGATCTCCTCCAGGGTGCGGGGGCGTCCGTCGACCAGCCCGTAGCGCAGCTGGACCACCTTGCGTTCGCGCTCGCCCAGGGTGGAGAGCACATCCTCCAGGTGCCGGCGCAGCAGCAGGAAGGCCGCGGACTCCACGGGGGACGCGGCGTCGCCGTCCTCGATGAGGTCGCCGAGCGAGACGTCCTCCTCCTCGCCGACCGGGGCGTGCAGCGAGATGGGTTCCTGGGCGAGGCGCAGGATCTCGCCGACCCGTTCGGGCGTCAGGTCGAGATGGGCGGCGACCTCCTCGGGCGTGGGCTCGTAGCCGCGTTCCTGGAGCATGCGGCGCTGCACCCGGACGACGCGGTTGATCAGCTCCACAACGTGGACCGGGACCCTTATGGTCCGGGCCTGGTCCGCGAGGGCGCGGGACATGGCCTGCCGGATCCACCAGGTCGCGTACGTCGAGAACTTGTAGCCGCGCGCGTAGTCGAACTTCTCGACGGCGCGGATCAGCCCGAGGTTCCCTTCCTGGACGAGGTCGAGCATGGTCAGGCCGCGGCCCACGTAGCGCTTGGCGACGGAGACGACGAGGCGCAGGTTGGCTTCGATGAGGCGGCGCTTGGCCATGCGGCCCATGACGACGAGCCGGTCCAGGTCGCCGGCGAGGCGGGTGTCGGGGTCCGGGGTGCGGGCGAGGCGTTCCTCGGCGAACAGGCCGGCCTCGATGCGCCGGGCGAGCTCCACCTCGTCGGCGGCGGTGAGCAGCGGGATGCGCCCGATCTCGCGCAGGTACTGGCGGAACAGGTCCGAGGTGGGCCCGGCCTCCGGTCTCCCGCGCGGCTCCGGGGGCTCGTCCGGCTCCTCCGTGACAACCTCGGGGTGGTCGGCCGCCAAGGCCTGTACGGGGACGGCGGGGGCGCGCTCGGCTTCGGTGACGGTCCGGGTCTGCACGGGGGCGACCTCCAGGTGATCGCTGCCGGACCGCGGAGGTGGGGCCGCGCTCCGATGACTCAGGGCACCGCCATCCAGTGTGGGGTACGACACACAGCCGCCACGAGGGGCGTGCGGTGACTTTCTGGATCCGTTCCGTTACAGACCCTGGGTCAGAGGGCGTCGGCGCCGTGGTTGCGCAGGGTCTGGGCGTACTGCTGGAGGACCCAGACCTCGTTCTGCGCGGCGGCGAGGTGGTCGGGGGCCACGTTGCTGCCGAGGCGGGCCAGGCTGCTCTGCACGTCGTTGATCCTGCGGTCGACGG
Organism: Streptomyces sp. NPDC016469; assembly: GCF_040632905.1. Taxonomy (NCBI): domain Bacteria; kingdom Bacillati; phylum Actinomycetota; class Actinomycetes; order Kitasatosporales; family Streptomycetaceae; genus Streptomyces; species Streptomyces sp. NPDC016469. The sequence goes on along the minus strand of NZ_JBEYCQ010000001.1, from coordinate 108,764 downwards.
CCCGGAGGCGGACCTTGACCAGGTGCTCCCCGGCGTAGGTCTCGTCGATGGACTTGCCGTGGAAGACCTCGACCGCCAGCTCGGTGATCAGCTTGCGGACTGATTCGTTGGGCGTGGCATCGAGGACCCGGACGAGATACTCGCGGCTGTCGGCGAGGCCCTGCTCGGCGCCGCCCGCCTCCTCGATGCACTGGCGCACGGCGGTGTAGGGCGGTGCGGTGAACTCGTCGGCCCCGTAGGCGTCGAAGGCGGGCGCGACCAGCTCGGGGCGCTGGAGGGCGAGCTTGAGCAGTTCGCGCTCGGTGCGGTGGGCGGGGCTGCGGAGGTTGAGCGCGGGTCCCGAGGGGACGGGCGGGGCCTGGACCTGCTGGTGGCGGGCGCCACCGCGGGCGGCGGGGCCGGGGCCGCGCCGGTCGCCGCCGCGGCCCCGGGCCCACTGGGCGAGCTGGTTGATCCGGTGGACGACGTACTCCTGGTCCAGGATCCCGATGAAGCCGGCCAGCTGGACGGCGACCTCACGCTGGACGCTGCCCGTCTTGATCTTGGCGACGACCGGGGCGGCCTCGTCCAGCGCGGCGGCGCGGCCGGCCGGGGTCTCCAGGTCGTACCGCCCGACGATCTGGCGCAGGGCGAACTCGAAGAGCGGGGTGCGCGGTTCGACCAGGTCGCGGACGGCGTCGTCGCCCTTGGCCAGGCGCAGGTCGCACGGGTCCATGTTGTCCGGCGCGATGGCGATGTAGGTCTCGGCGGCGAACTTCTGGTCGTCCTCGAAGGCGCGCAGGGCGGCCTTCTGACCGGCCGCGTCGCCGTCGAAGGTGAAGATCACGCGAGCGCTGCCGTTGTCCATGAGGAGGCGGCGGAGGATCTTGATGTGGTCGCCGCCGAAGGCGGTGCCGCAGGTCGCGATGGCGGTGGTGACCCCGGCGAGGTGGCAGGCCATCACGTCGGTGTAGCCCTCGACCACGACGGCCCGGCTGGACTTGGCGATGTCCTTCTTGGCCAGGTCGATCCCGTACAGCACCTGGGACTTCTTGTAGATCGGGGTCTCGGGGGTGTTGAGGTACTTCGGGCCGTTGTCGTCGTCGCGGAGCTTGCGGGCGCCGAAGCCGACGACGTCCCCGGCGGTGTCGCGGATGGGCCACATCAGGCGGCCCCGGAAGCGGTCGATGGGGCCGCGCCTGCCGTCCTGGGAGAGGCCGGAGGTGATCAGCTCCTTGTCGCTGAAGCCCTTGCCGCGCAGGAAGCGGGTGAGGTGGTCCCAGCCGGCCGGGCTGTAGCCGACGCCGAAGTGGGCGGCGGCGGCCTGGTCGAAGCCCCGGTCGGCGAGGAAGGCGCGGCCGATCTCCGCCTCGGGGCCGTTCAGCTGGTCCACGTAGAACTGGGCGGCCACCTTGTGCGCCTCGACCAGCCTGATCCGCTCGCCGCGCTGGTGGGAGGGGTTGTAGCCACCCTCCTCGTAGCGCAGGGTGATGCCGGCCTTGGCGGCCAGCCGCTCGACCACCTCGGCGAACGTCAGGTGGTCGATCTTCTGCACGAAGGCGATCGTGTCGCCGCCCTCCTGGCAGCCGAAGCAGTGGAAGAGACCCTTGCTCGGACTGACCTGGAAGGAGGGGGACTTCTCGTCGTGGAAGGGGCAGAGGCCCTTGAGGTTGCCCCCGCCCGCGTTGCGCAGCTGGAGGTACTCGGAAACGACGGCGTCGATCGGGACCGCGTCCCGTACCGCCTTCACATCGTCGTCATTGATCCTGCCTGCCACGCGTTGAAGTCTACGGGTGAGCTCGGACAAGGACGGCGCGGGCGGGGGCGGTCCCGGCCCGGCGCGGGTGCGGGAGCGGATGCCCGCGCACCGGCCCGGGGCCGCTCAGACCAGGCTTTCCAGGGGCACCGAGGGGTCGGCCAGGGCGTCCGGGTCGACGGGCCGGCCGGCCCGGATCAGCTTCTGCACGTGCTCCGTGACGTCCCACACGTTGACGTTCATCCCGGCGAGCACGGTGCGGTCCTTCAGCCAGAACGCGATGAACCGGCGCTTGCCCGCGTCGCCCCGGATGACCACCTGGTCGTAGCTGCCGGGCGGGGCCCAGCCGGAGTACTCCAGGCCCAGGTCGTACTGGTCGGAGAAGAAGTAGGGCACCCGGTCGTAGGCGACGTCCTGGCCGAGCATGGCGCGGGCCGCCGCGGGGCCGCCGTTCAGCGCGTTGGCCCAGTGCTCGACCCGCAGCCGGGTCCCGAGCAGCGGATGGGCGGCGCTCGCCACGTCGCCGGCGGCGTGGATGTGCGGGTCGCTGGTGCGCAGCGAGGCGTCGACGGCGATGCCGCCGCCCGCTTCGCGCGGGGCGATCTCCAGGCCGGCGGCCTCGGCGAGCGCGGTGCGGGGGGCCGCGCCGATCGCGGCGAGGACATCGTGGGCGGGGTGCTCCTCGCCGTCGTCGGTGCGCACGGCGAGGACCATGCCGTCCTGGCCGACGATCTCGGTGAGCCGGCCGCCGAAGTGGAAGCGGACGCCGTGGTCGCTGTGGAGTTCGGTGAAGATCTGGCCGACCTCCGGTCCGACGACCCGGAGCAGCGGGGTCGCCTCCGGTTCGACGACGGTGACCTCGGCGCCGTAGCCGCGGGCGGCCGCCGCGACCTCCAGGCCGATCCAGCCGGCCCCGGCGATGACCAGGTGGCCGTTGTCGCGGCCGAGGGCGGCGAGGACGTTGCGCAGCCGGTCGGCGTGGGCGAGGCGGCGCAGGTGGTGGACGCCCGCCAGGTCCGTGCCGGGGACGTCGAGGCGGCGTGGTTCGGAGCCGGTGGCGAGGAGCAGCTTGTCGTAGTGGATGACGGTGCCGTCGCCCGTCTCCACGGTGCGCGCCTCGCGGTTCAGGGCGGTGACGGTCTGGCCGAGGTGGAGCTCGATCTCCGCGCCCGCGTACCAGGCGGTCTCGTGGACGAAGACGCTGCCGCGGTCCTCCTTCCCGGTCAGGTAGCCCTTGGACAGCGGCGGGCGTTCGTACGGATGGTCGCGCTCGTCGCCGATCAGGATGACCCGGCCGCTGAACCCCTCCGACCGGAGCGTCTGGGCTGCCTTCGCCCCGGCCAGCCCTCCGCCGACGATGACGAACGTCCGATGTGCGTCGACCACGTGATGCCTCCTCGGTGCTTGCTGCGCGGCGCCAACTGCGAGCGTCCCGCACGCAGCGTAGTGGGGGAAGGGGGTGTGGCCCGATCAGGTCACTCCCGGTGGCGGGCGCCCCCTCGGGTGAGGTGGGCGTGCAGGGCGCGGGCGGAGGCGTCGGTGAGGGCGGCGATCTGGTCGACGAGGACCCGCTTGCGGGCGCGGTCGTCGGGCGCCGCCTCGTACAGCGCGCGCAGCTGCGGTTCCAGCCCTTCGGGGGCGCGGGCGGTGAACGCGGCGGCCAGTTCGGCGATGACGATGCGCTGGTCGGCGCGGATCTCCTCCTGCTCGGCGCGCTGCATCACGTAGCGGTCGGCGATGGCCTTGAGCACCGCGCACTCGTAGCGGGTGGCGCGCGGGACGACCAGCTCGGCGCCGTAGCGGCTGAGGCGTCCGGTGCCGTACGCCTGGCGGGTGGCGGTCTCGGCGGCGAGGCAGAAGCGGCCGATCAGCTGGCTGGTGGCGTCCTTCAGCCGGGCCTGGGCGACCGCCGATCCGTCGTAGCCGTGCGGCCACCACTCCTGGGCGATGAGCCGGTCGAGCGCGTCGGCCAGCTCCTGCGGGTCGGTGCCGGCGGGGACGTACCGGCCGACGGCGACGTCCCAGATGTCCCGGCGCTCCGGCTCGGCCTCCAGGCAGTCGGGGTCGATGTGCCCGGCGTGCAGCCCGTCCTCGAAGTCGTGCACGGAGTACGCCACGTCGTCGGACCAGTCCATGACCTGGGCCTCGAAGCACCTGCGGTGGCCCGGGGCGCCCTCGCGGAACCACTGGAAGACCGGCAGGTCGTCCTCGTAGACCCCGAATTTGGGCGAGCCGGGGTCGGTGGGGTGGGCGCCCCGGGGCCAGGGGTACTTGGTGGCGGCGTCGAGTGCGGCGCGGGTGAGGTTGAGGCCGACGCTGACCAGGTCGCCGGTGCGGGTGTCGGGGACGAAGCGCTTGGGTTCGAGGCGGGTGAGCAGCCGCAGCGACTGGGCGTTCCCCTCGAAGCCGCCGCAGTCGGAGGCGAAGTCGTTGAGTGCCTGTTCGCCGTTGTGGCCGAAAGGCGGGTGGCCCATGTCGTGGGAGAGGCAGGCCGCCTCCACCAGATCGGGGTCGCAGCCGAGGGCGGCGCCGAGCTCGCGGCCGACCTGGGCGCACTCCAGGGAGTGGGTGAGCCGGGTGCGCGGGCTGGCGTCCCAGGCGGGGCCGCGGGTGCCGGGCGTGACGACCTGGGTCTTCCCGGCGAGCCTGCGCAGCGCCGCCGAGTGCAGCACGCGGGCGCGGTCGCGCTGGAAGGCGGTGCGGCCGGGGCGTTTGTCCGGCTCGGGGTCCCAGCGCTCGGCGTCGGCGGGGCCGTAGGGCCCTGTACCGGGGTGCTGTGTGCCGTCCGTGCCGTTCATGGGTCCGACAGTAATCCGCCGCACCGACAGGACGGGTCAGGCGGAGGCCGGGAAACGTGTGTTCATGGGTATGTCGTACGCGACCGCTCCGGCCGCGCGCGCCTGGTCGTAGCGGTGCAGGAGCAGCCGGGCCAGCGCGGGGTGGGCGCCGAGCGGGGCGGCGGCGATCCAGGGGGCGTGGGCGGCGGCGGCCGAGGCGAAGCGGCCGGGGGCGGTGAAGTACGAGGCGACGGCGATCCGGCGGTGGCCCCGGGCGGCGAGCGCGCGCACGGCGGCGGGCACGGTGGGCGAGGCGGCGGAGGCGTACGCGGGCACGACGGGCACGCCGCCGAGCCGTTCCCCGAGGAGCCGCGCGGTACACCGGGTGTCGGCGGCCGATTCGGGGTCGCGCGACCCGGCGGCGGCGAGGACGACGGCGCTGTCGCGGCTCCCCCGGTCCGACGGGTGCCAGCCGGCCTCGGTGAGCCGGTCGTGCAGCGCCTCCACCAGCAGCGGGTGCGGCCCGAGGGGCGCGGCGACACGGGCCCGCAGGGCGGGGGCGGCGGCGACGGACGCGGGGATGTCGTGCTTGACGTGGTGACCGCGCCCGAGCAGCAGCGGTACGAGGACGGCCTCGCCGGTGCCGAGGGCGTGCAGGGCGTCCGGCAGGAGCGGCTCGTTGAGCTCTATGTGGCCGAGGCGGACGTCGAGCCCGGGGCGCAGTTCGCGGACCCGGTCCAGGAGTGCGGCCACGGTGCGCGGGGTGCGGGGGTTCCGGCTGCCGTGGGCGACGGCGACCAGGGCCGGAGCGGTGGACGCCGGGGGGTTCGCGGGGCCGGGCGGGGGGAGGTGCCGGATGCGGTGCATGGGGTGATGGTGGCGGACGGACGTTGCCGGGGCATTGCGTGCCGGTCACGGGGGTTTTCCGGCGGCTCACGGGGGAAGGGCGGCGGCCAGGTGCTCCGGCGCCCCCTCAGCCCCTCCCCCGCACCGCGAACAGGTGCTCGATGACCTGGGCCACCCCGTCCTCCTCGTTGGTCCGGGCGTGCGTCGGCACGGCGGCCAGCACCGCCGGGTGGGCGTTGGCCATGGCGTAGCCCGTACCGGCCCAGGCGAGGACGGTGAGGTCGTTGGGCATGTCGCCGAACGCGATGACGTCCGCCGCCTCGATGCCGCGCTCCGCGCAGAGCACCGCGAGCGCGCCGGCCTTGGTGACGCCGGGCGCGCTGATCTCCAGCAGCCCGCGCCCGCCGGAGTGGGTGAGCTGGACGGTGTCGCCGGCCCCCTGGCGGGCGGCGGCGAGCAGGGTGTCCGCGTCGAGCTGTTCCGACCAGGCGAGCAGCTTGGTGACGGGGGCGTCGGTGAGCCACAGCTCGGCGAGGGAGGCGACGGGGAGTTCGGCGCCCTCGTCCTCGGACAGGCGGAGCCGGTAGGCCGGTTCGTAGAAGACCTGGTTGCCGGTCTCCAGGGCGAAGCCGATGCCGGGGACGGCCGCGGCGAGCGCGGTGGCGACCTGCTGGGCCACGGTCAGGGGCAGCGCCTGCGAGGAGACGACGCTGCGGCTCGCCATGTCGTAGACGAGGGCGCCGTTGCTGCACACCGCCGTGCCCACGAGGCCGGTGGCCTCGGCCAGCCGGTCGACGAAGCGGGGCGGCCGGGCGGTCACGATCACGATCTCCGCCCCGGCCTCCTCGGCGGTGCGCAGGGCGCGCAGGGTGCGGGGCGAGAGCGAGCCGTCACCGCGCAGCAGAGTGCCGTCGAGATCGGAGGCGATCAACCGTGGAAGCGACATCGCCCGATGGTACGCGGACCGCCCGGACCGGGCCGAGAACCCTTTCGGCCTCCGGATCGTCCAGTAGGACAGGGGCGGCTGGGTCCCGGGAACAAGGGCGGGCGAGTGAGGGTACGGATGCGGCGGACACCGGGGGCCGAACGGGCGCGGGGCGCCCGGCTGCTGAGAGCCCTGCGCCCCCGGCTGCCGAAGACCCCGCGGGGGCGGCGGCGGGCGGTGCAGGGGGTGATGGCCGCGTGTGTGCTGGCCCTCGCGCCGGCCACCTGGCTGCATGTGGTGGCCGATGCCCGGATCAGGACCGTCGAGGACGTGCCGGCCCGGCAGGTCGCGGTGGTGTTCGGGGCGGGGCTGTGGGACGGGAAGCCGTCCCCGTACCTCGCGAACCGGCTGCGGACGGCCGCCGCGCTCTACCGGGACGGCAAGGTGAAGGTCGTCCTCGTGACCGGGGACAACAGCCGCGCGGAGTACGACGAGCCGGACGCGATGCGGGCGTTCCTGGTCGGGAAGGGCGTGCCGGACGACCGGATCGTCAGCGACTTCGCGGGCTTCGACACCTGGGACTCCTGCGTGCGGGCGAAGAAGATCTTCGGCGTCGACCGGGCGGTGCTGGTGAGCCAGGGCTTCCACATCCGCCGGGCCATCGCGCTGTGCCGGGCGGCGGGGATCGACGCGTACGGGGTCGGGGTGGACGCCAAGCACGACGCCACCTGGTACTACGGCGGGACGCGGGAGGTGTTCGCGGCGGGGAAGGCGGCGCTCGACGCGCTGTTCGAGCCGGACCCGCACTTCCTGGGCCCCCGGGAGCGGGGCGTGGACGACGCCCTCGCGGCGGCCTCCCTCCGACCGGGGCTCAGACCGAGGTGACCGGGGCGGTCTCGGCGGAGACCCAGCCCAGGTAGCGGGCGCTGCCCCGGAGGACCGGCAGGGCGATGATCTCCGGGGTGTCGTAGTCGTGCGCCTCCTGGAGGTGGGCCTCCAGCTCCTCGTACCGTTCGGCCGTCGTCTTGCAGAACAGCTGCCACTCCTCGGCGGCCTCGATGGCGTTCTGCCAGCGGTAGACGGAGGTGACGGGCGCGGAGATCTGCACGCACGCGGCGAGCCGCGCCTCGACCACTCCCCGCGCCAGTGCCCTGGCCTTCTCCTCGCTGTCCGTCGTGGTCAGTACGGTCAGCCATGCCGGCGTCGTCGTCACGTGGGCGTCTCCTCGCAGAGGTCGGCGGTTCCCTCCCGATTGTGGGGTCCCGCCTCCCGCCGCGCCATCAGCCGCCGTACGGGTGGGCCCTCTTCGCGTCCCGCAGTGCGCGGCCCCACCAGACGAGCTGGTCGAGCAGTGTCTTCACGGCGGCGTCCGGCCCGGCGGGGTCGCGGTGCCTGCCCTCGTCGTCGAACTGGGCGCCGGCGTTGTGGAAGGAGACGGTGTCGCGGATCGAGACGGAGTGCAGCTCGGCGAAGACCTGGCGCAGGTGCTCGACCGCGCGCAGTCCGCCGGAGACCCCGCCGTAGGAGACGAACGCGACGGGCTTGGCCTGCCACTCGTCGCGGTGCCAGTCGATGAGGTTCTTCAGGGGCGCCGGGTAGGAGTGGTTGTACTCGGGGGTGACGACGACGAAGGCGTCCGCCTCGGCCAGCCGGGCCGAGACCCCGGCCAGCACCTCCCGGGCGTCGGGCTCCAGGCGGTACGAGAGGGCGGTGGGCAGGTCGAGGCCGGCGACGTCGACCACGTCCGTCCCGATCGCGGGATGCGCGTCGGCGTGGGCGAGGAACCAGTCGGCGATCACGGGGGCGAACCGGCCCTCGCGGTTGCTGGACAGGATAACGGCCACCTTCAGCGGGGCGGTCTCGGGCAGGGCGGTGGCGGTGGGTTCCGCGGTGATGAGGTCCATGGCGAAGACGTTCGTACATCAACCATGGTTGAGGTCAAACGCGATGGAGAACGGCCTCCCGCCGGGTGTGGCGGCCGCATACCGTGGCCGCATGACGACTCCATCAGCGGCGGCCCTTCCGTACGCCGAGTTCGACGGCCGGCCCGCCACCGAGGACGATCTGCGCCGGGCGCTGTTCTTCAACTACGGCCACTTCACGGCGATGCAGGTACGCGAGGGCCGGGTGCGCGGCCTCGATCTGCACCTGGCCCGGCTGGACGCGGCCAACCGCGAGCTGTTCGAACTCCCCCTGGACGGGGAGTCGGTGCGCCGGCTGATCCGGCACGCCCTGGAGAGCGCGGGCACGGCTGACGCCTCGGTGCGGGTGCACGCGTACCTGCCGCCGGGGAGCACCGGGACGACGGTGATGGTGACGGTACGGGAGCCGGGCGGGATGGAACCCGGGCCGAAGTGCCTGATGTCCGTCCCGTTCGCCCGGACCGCCCCTCATCTCAAGCGCCCCGGCGAGTTCGGCCAGACCTACCACGCCGGCCTGGCCCGCCGTGCCGGTTACGACGACGCGCTGCTGACCCTGCCCGACGGCTCGGTGACCGAGGGGGCGTTCACCAACATCGGCTTCTGGGACGGCATGGCGGTCACCTGGCCGCAGGCCCCGGCCCTGTCCGGCGTGGCCATGGGCGTCCTGGAACGCGAGCTTCCGGGTGCGGGTCTGACGTCACTGCGCCGACCGGTGACCCTGGACGGCCTCGGGGCGTTCCGCTCGGCGTTCCTCACCAACTCGCTGGGCATGGCCCCGGTCGCCCGGATCGACGACACCGCGTTCACGGTCGACGCGGAGCTGATGGAACGACTGGCGGCGGCGTACGACAGCACACCGGGCGAGGTGGTCTGACCCATGGAGGCTCCCCTGCTGCTCCACATCGAGGGGTCACGGCTGCCCGGGCGCGCCTGCCCGGCCGGGCCGGGCTTCCCCGGCTACGAGAACATCCACGTGGGCGTCCAGCGCAAGGACCACCCCGGCGAACTCCTCGGACTGCACCCCGGCGACGCGCCCGGCGCCCGCTGGACCCTGGAGTGCACGGCGACCGCGGACGCGGACGGGGTCGCGGTGCGGGGGCCGTACGTGCAGAACCGGCTCGGCGGGCGCTTCGTCTACCTGTCCTGGGGCACGGTCGACGGGGACGGCCTGTTCACGATGTTCCGGCGGGCCAAGCTGATGTTCGCCGATGTCGAGCCGGCCGTCCTGGCGGCGGCCGTGCGCTCGGGGCACCTCACCGCCCGGCTCCCGCTCTCGGACGCCGGGGCGCGGCCGCTCTGCGCCCGCATCAGGCCGCCGGTGGTCGAGTGGTCGGCCGCCGCGCCGGGGCGCCCCTGACGCAGCCCGCCCCCTCCGGGCCCAGGGGGGGGGAGAGGTCCGGAGGGGGCGTCGGCCGGGGGCGGCTGTGCACACCGTCCCGTGGGGGGTTGTGATGCGTGTTCCCGCTCAGCGGCGCCTCACGCATGTGATGTACGCCACATTGCCCTGCGGGTCCGTCACCCGAACGGCACCAGGGCGCCACGGACCGCGCACCTCGCCCGCCGTCACCCCTGCGACCTGCGACGACACCGGTTGGCAAGGAGGCCGAGCCGGGCCGGACGGGTGAGAGCTGACTCGGTGTCAGCAGGCATGGAGGCCGGTCCCGCTGTTGGCTCGGAGCCAGGACAGACCCGCCCAGCGCCCCCTGCGGAGGAAACCCCCATGCGCCGTCCTGCCCGACTCGTGACCGGCACCGCCGCCGCGGCCCTGGCCGCCGCCGCGCTCGGCCTCAGCGCCGCCGCCCCGTCCGCGTACGGGGACGAGCCGGCACCCCTGCGGATCACCCCCGCCAGCGCCGCGCCGGGGTCCACGGTGACCGTGGACACCACCGCCTGCGGCGGCGACAGCGCCGCCACAGGCGACGCGAGCGCGCTGGACGCCCCGGAGTTCCCGCTGGCGCCCGCCTCCCTCGAAGAGGCCCTGGCCGGCTCCTTCCGGGTGCCGGGCGGCGTCGCGCCCGGGTCGTACGGCATCGGCGTGGACTGCGCGAACGGCAAGAAGGCCACCGGCGAGATCGAGGTGAAGGCCGGGGACCGGGCGGCGGGCACCGAGGACCCCGCCGAGACCGCCGGTACCGCCGACTCGCCCGCGTACGACTTCTCCGACCTGAACGGCCTGGGCAGCGACGAGGACACGGAGGGCTTGGACGGTCTCGACGGTCTCGACGCCGAAGCCGCCGGTTCCGCCCTCGTCCCGGATGCCCCCGCCGAGGCCGGCCGCACCACGTCCACCGAGCGCCCCGCCCCCACCGAGCGCCCGAACGGGTCCGGGCGTGACGAGACCGGGGCCGGCCGCGAGACGCCCTCCGGGCACCGCACCTCGGCCGCGCCCACCGCCCCCTCGGGGCACGTGAAGACCGGAGTCGGCGGCAGCGTCGGCCCGGACACCACCCAGATCGCGGCGGGAGCCGGCGTACTCGCCGCTGCCGCCGTCGGCGGAGCCTGGCTCCTGCGTCGCCGGGCGAGCGGCACGCGGGACGCCGGCTGACGGAGGCATCCACCCCTCCGTACCGCCCGGTGTCCGTCCCGGTGGCCCCGCGCCACCGGGACGGGACCGTTTCCCCTTCTTCCGCACCCCGGAGGACGACCGTGTCCCAGAAGGCCAAGGGCTGGCTGCTCGTCGTCGTGGCGCTGGCCGGTGTCTGGCTGATCCAGAACGGCGCGGGCACCCGCCTCACCCCGCCGGGCCCGGCCGCCGCCCAGGCGTTCGCCGCCGGGCCCGCCCTGCTGCCCGGCTCCCCGGTCGCCGAGCCGCTGCGCCCCTCCGCGCCCGTACGCATCCGGATTCCCGCCATCCGGGTCGACGCGCCGATGATGCGGCTCGGCCTCGGGGCCGACGGCAGCCTGGACGTACCTCCGGCGGGGAACACGGACATCGTCGGCTGGTACAAGGACGGCACGCCGCCGGGAGCCAAGGGCACCGCGATCGTCGCCGGCCACGTCGACAACGCGGAGGGACCGTCCGTCTTCTACGACCTGGGCTCACTGAAGAAGGGCAGCACCGTCGAGGTGGACCGGCAGGACGGCCGTACCGCCGTCTTCACGCTCGACGCGATCGAGGTCTACGAGAGCGACGACTTCCCCGACCAGCGGGTCTACGGCGCCTCCGAGCACGCCTCGCTGCGGCTGATCACCTGCGGCGGCGGGTACTCCGAGGCGACGGGCTACCGGGGCAACGTGGTGGCGTACGCCCACCTCACGGGTGTGCGCTGACGTCCGGCGCCGACCGCCCGAGCGCCCCGGCTCAGCCCTGCCACTGGTCGAACCCGAGCTTCGCCACCAGCGAGAACACCACCACCAGCAGCACCCCGCGCACGAACTCGCTGCCCTTGCGCAGCGCCATCCGCGCGCCCAGCAGCCCGCCCGCCAGGTTGAACACCGCCATCAGCGCCGCCAGCTGCCACAGCACGTTGCCCTGGTGGGCGAACATCGCGAGCGCCCCGGCGTTGGTGCAGACGTTGACGATCTTCGCGGTGGCCGACGCGGTCACCAGGTCGAGGTGGAGCACGGCGGTCAGGGCGAGCACCAGGAAGGTCCCCGTACCGGGTCCGAACAGCCCGTCGTACAGGCCGATCCCACCGCCCACCAGGACGATCGCGGTGATCCTGCGGGCCCGGGTGACCAGCGGCGGGACACCGTCCCCGGCGGCCCGGCCGAACTGGGGCCGCAGCATCACGAACGCGGCGACGGCGAGCAGCACCACCATGATCACCGGGCGCAGCACCTCGCTGCTGATCCCGGCGGCGAAGAAGGCGCCGGTCATCGACCCGGCCAGGGCCGCGAGCCCGATCCGGACCGCCGTGCCCACCTTCACGGGCGCCTTGCGCGCGTAGGTGACGGCGGCGCCCGAGGTCCCGACGATGGCGACCGCCTTGTTGGTGCCGAGGATCTGCGCGGCCGGGAGGTGCGGCAGACCGAGCAGCAGCGCGGGCAGCAGGAGCAGCCCGCCGCCGCCGACCACCGCGTCGACCCAGCCCGCCGCGGCGGCGGCGAGGCACAGCACGACAAGGGTGGTCAGGGTGATGTCCGGCATGAGCACGACCCTATGGAGCGGACGCGTGCACAGTCCAACCGTCCCGGGGCCGCACCGGGAAAGTTGAGCCAACTCTGAGGTTTCCGCAGGACACGGCCCCTTTTCCGGCCCCCGCTGGCCGCCTCACAGACCTTGCCGGCGGGTGCTGAGCGCAAGGTTCCTCCCGGGAAACAGCGGGGAACCGGCCGGGTAACACCGCCGCGACACGCTTCCGGTCATGAGCACACAGGCCCGGCGCCTGTGGCCCTGCCGAATCTGCTCACCGACGACGGAGGCCCCGAGATGCCGGTGTCCACTCCCCCGACCGCCCCCACCTCAGGCCCCGCCGCCGTGCCGACGCTCGTGGTCGTCGGGCACGGGATGGTCGGCCAGCGCTTCCTGGAGGCCCTGGCCGAGCGCGGACTGACCGGCGCCGCCGGGACCGCCCGGGTCGTCGTCCTGTGCGAGGAGCCCCGCGCCGCCTACGACCGGGTCCAGCTGACCTCGTACTTCGCGGGGAAGACCCCGGACGAACTGTCGATGGTCGAGGACGGCTTCATGGAGCGGCACGGCTTCGAGCTGCGGCTCGGGGACCCGGCGGTGGCCGTGGACCGCTCGGCCCGTACGGTCACCGCGCGGTCCGGGGAGGTCTTCGCGTACGACACGCTGGTGCTGGCGACCGGGTCCTATCCGTTCGTGCCGCCGGTCCCCGGCAAGGACAGCACCGGCTGCTTCGTCTACCGGACGATCGAGGACCTGCTCGCCATCGAGGAGTACGCGAAGAACGCGACGACCGGCGCGGTGGTCGGCGGCGGGCTGCTCGGCCTCGAAGCGGCCGGCGCGCTGAAGGGCCTCGGCCTGGACACGCACGTGGTGGAGTTCGCGCCCCGGCTGATGCCCGTCCAGGTGGACGAGGGCGGCGGCGCCGCGCTGCTGCGCACCATCGAGGACATGGGCCTGACCGTCCACACCGGGGTCGGTACGCAGGAGGTGATCGCGGGTGAGGACGGCGCGGTGACCGGGATGGCGCTCTCCGACGGCTCCGCGCTGGCCACGGACCTGGTGGTGTTCTCGGCCGGGGTGCGCCCCCGCGACCAGCTGGCCCGGGAGTGCGGGCTCGCCGTCGGACCGCGCGGCGGGATCATCGTGGACGAGGAGTGCCGGACCTCCGACCCGGCGGTCTTCGCCGTCGGCGAATGCGCGCTCGCCTCGGACGGCCGGGTGTACGGGCTGGTGGCGCCGGGTTACGAGATGGCGCTGACGGCCGCCGAGGTGATCGCCGGGAAGGAGGCCGCGTTCACCGGCGCCGACCTGTCGACCAAGCTGAAGCTGCTCGGCGTGGACGTGGCCTCGTTCGGCGACGCGCACGGCACCACCGAGGGCTGCCTCGACGTGGTGTACGCGGACGCCCGCTCCGGCGTCTACAAGAAGCTGGTGATGGCGGCGGACGGCACGCTGCTGGGCGGGGTCCTCGTCGGCGACGCCGACCAGTACGGCACGCTGCGCCCGATGACCGGGAGCGTGCTGCCGGTCGCCCCCGAGCAGTTGGTGCTCCCGGCCGGGGCGGGCGGCCCGGTGGCGCTCGGCCCGTCCGCACTGCCCGACGAGGCGGTGATCTGCTCCTGCCACAACGTCACCAAGGGCGCGATCTGCGAGCACACCACGCTGCCCGAGGTGAAGAAGTGCACCAAGGCGGGCACCGGCTGCGGCAGTTGCGTCAAGGTGATCGGCCAGCTGCTCCCGCAGAGCGCGGACGCGGGCCTGTGCGGCTGCTTCGCGTACACCCGCAGCGAGCTGTACGAGATCGTGCGCACCCTGCGCATCACCTCGTACGCGGACCTCCTCGACTCCCACGGGCGGGAGGAGGCACGGGGCGGCGACGGCTGCGAGGTCTGCAAGCCGACGGTCGGCTCGGTCATCGCCTCGCTCGCCCCGACGGTGGGCGCCAGCGGTTACGTCCTGGACGGGGAGCAGGCGGCCCTCCAGGACACCAACGACCACTTCCTGGCCAACCTCCAGCGCAACGGCTCGTACTCGATCGTGCCGCGCATACCCGGCGGCGAGATCACCCCGGAGAAGCTGATCGTGATCGGCGAGGTGGCCCGCGACTTCGGGCTCTACACCAAGATCACCGGCGGACAGCGCATCGACCTCTTCGGCGCCCGCGTCGACCAGCTGCCGCTGATCTGGACCCGGCTCGTCGACGCCGGCTTCGAGTCCGGGCACGCGTACGGGAAGTCGCTGCGCACGGTCAAGTCCTGTGTGGGGCAGACCTGGTGCCGCTACGGCGTGCAGGACTCCGTGAAGATGGCGATCGACCTGGAGCTGCGCTACCGGGGCCTGCGCGCCCCGCACAAGCTGAAGTCGGCGGTCTCGGGGTGCGCCCGGGAGTGCGCGGAGGCCCGGGGCAAGGACTTCGGGATCATCGCCACGGCCGGCGGCTGGAACCTGTACGTGGGCGGCAACGGCGGCGCCACCCCGCGCCACGCCGACCTGCTCGCCCAGGACCTGTCCGACGCCGAACTGGTCCGGCTGATCGACCGGTTCCTGATGTTCTACATCCGCACCGCGGACCGGCTGGAGCGCACCTCGGCCTGGCTGGAGCGCATCGAGGGCGGCCTGGAACACGTCCGGGACGTCGTCGTGCACGACAAGCTGGGGCTCTGCGAGGAGCTGGAGCGGCTGATGGCCGACCACGTCCGCGGCTACCGCGACGAGTGGGCCGAGACCATCAACGACCCCGAGCGGCTGCGCCGGTTCGTCACCTTCGTCAACGCGCCCGACGCGCCCGACCCGTCGGTGAAGTTCGTCCCGGAACGCGACCAGGTCAAGCCCGACCTGGACATCCTCGCAGGCCCGGTTCTCGCCATCCGCACTCTTGAAGGGACCGCCTCCTGATGACCACGCAGACGCTGGAGACCGCGCAGGACACCCGGACCGTCCGGCTCGCCGCCGGGGACGGCTGGCTCACGGTGTGCGACCGCTCCCTGCTGACCCCGGGCCGCGGGGTCGCCGCCCTCCTCCCGGACGGCCGGCAGGTCGCGCTCTTCCTGGACCGGGCGGGGCGCACGTACGCCATCGACAACCGCGACCCGTTCACCGGGGCCTATGTCCTCTCGCGCGGCCTGATCGGCTCGGACGGCGGGCAGCCCTTCGTCGCGTCGCCCCTGCTCAAGCAGCGCTTCGACCTGGCGACGGGCGCCTGCCTGGACGACGACGAGGTCTCCGTACCGGTCTTCGAGGTACGCGCGGACTGACGCGCCAGGGCACGCCCTGCGGCCGGAAGTACCCCCGAACGGGTGCTTCCGGCCGTCCGCGCCCCCGGTCGTACGCTTGATCCATGACCCAGGGCTGGAGCGCGCGCGACATACCCGAGCAGAGCGGCCGCACGGCCGTGGTGACGGGGGCCAACAGCGGCATCGGGCTCATCACCGCCCGCGAGCTGGCGCGTTGCGGGGCCAGGGTGCTGCTCGCCTGCCGCGACGAGCGGCGCGGCGAGGAGGCGGCGGCCCGCATCCGGTACGCGGTGCGCGGTGCGGACGTCGAGTTCGCCCCGCTCGATCTGGCCGACCTGTCCTCCGTGCGCGCGTTCGCCGGGGACTTCCGGGCGGACCGGCTCGACCTGCTGATCAACAACGCCGGGGTGATGGCCCTTCCGTACGGGCGGACCGCCGACGGCTTCGAGACCCAGTTCGGCGTCAACCACCTCGGGCACTTCGCGCTCACCGGGCTGCTGCTGCCGAAGCTGCTGGCCACCGGGGGCGCCCGGGTGGTGACCGTGTCCAGCGGGCTGCACGCCCTGGGCAACATCGACATGGGCGACCTCAACAGCGAGCGGAACTACCGCCGCTGGACCGCCTACGGCCGCTCGAAGACCGCGAACCTGCTCTTCGTCCACGAGCTGGCCCGGCGGCTCGCGGCGGCCGGCAGCGCAGTGGTCGCCGCCGCCGCGCATCCCGGCTACGCCTCGACCAACCTCCAGGCGGCCGCCGCCCGGATGGAGAACCGCAGGGGGGCGGAGCGGGTCATGGGCCTCGCCAACCGCCTCGTCGCCCAGCCGGCGTCGGCCGGCGCCCTGCCCACGCTGTACGCGGCCACCGCACCGGGCGTGCGCCCCGACGCGTTCACCGGCCCCCGGGTGCTGGGCTGGCGCGGCGCGCCCGGACCGTCCTGGCGGGCGGGCTGGACGCGCGACGACGTGGCGGGCGAGCGCCTGTGGGTGGCCTCGGAGCAGCTGACCGGGGTGACGTACGCGGGGCTGTAGCTCAGCCCTGTTCCTCGACGGCGGACGGGTCCATCCAGATGACCTCCCACATGTGGTGGTCCGGGTCCTGGAAGGAGCGGCCGTACATGAAGCCGAGGTCCTGCGGCTCGTTGGCGGGCGATCCGCCGTTGGCGAGGGCGGCGTCGGCCAGCTCGTCCACCTTCTCGCGGCTGTCGGCGCTGAGCGCGAGGATCACCTCGGTGGACGCGGCGGCGTCGGCGATGTCCTTCTTGGTGAAGTCCTTGAAGCGCTCCTCCTCAAGGAGCATGGCGAAGATCGTGTCGCTGATGACGAGGCAGGCGGTGCGCTCGTCGCTGAACTGCGGGTTGAAGGAGTAGCCCAGCTTCGCGAAGAAGTCCTTCGACGTCTCCAGGTCCTTGACCGGCAGGTTCACGAAGATCATCTGGGGCATGTCCGTCTCGCTCTCTCGTGTCTTTCGCGCACTTCTCGACAGGTAGACGCGGGGGGTGCCCGGAACTCATCGGCGCGGCCCCGGTTCCTTTCCGTGTCAGGCCCTTCACGAAACCGCGACCGGCGCCCCGCCCCTCAGCAGCGAGCCGCCCAGCGGGGTCAGGGTGTGCTGGACGGAGCTGCCGTGCCGCAGGGTGTGGACGAGCCCCGCCTCGCGCAGGACGCAGGCGTGCTGGCTGGCCGAGGCGAGGGAGACCCCGGCGCGCCGGGCCAGTTCGCTGGTGGTGCAGCCGTCGCCGATGGCCCGCAGGACCGTGGAGCGGGTCTGCCCGAGGAGCCGGCCGAGCGAGGGGCCCGGGTCGGCGAAGGCGGGGGCGGCCGGGTGGGCCACGGGGTAGACGAGGACCGGCGGGAGCAGGGGGTCGCGCAGGACGACGGGGGTGCCCCGGCAGAAGTAGGACGGCTGGAGGAGCAGCCCGCGCCCGTCCAGGTGGAGGTCGCGGTCCACGGGGTAGTCCGCCTCCAGGACGGGCGCCCGCCACCGGATGACCGGGGGCAGGGAGGCGAGCAGTTCGTCGGTGCCGCCGTCCAGGAGGGCGCGGCCCCGGATCGCCCGGTCGGCCTCGACGGCGGAGCGGATGTGCGGCCAGTACGGCCCGACGGCGGCGCTGTGGTAGTCCCGTAAGGCGCCGACGAGGCGGGCCAGGGGCTCGGCGCCGCCCTCGCGCAGGGGCTCCAGGCGGGCGGCGTGCCGGGCGCCGGGGTCCCCCAGGAGGCCGATCTCGGCGCGCAGGCGGTCGGGCGGAGTGGCGCGCACGGCTTCCGTTCCGGCATCGAGCCCGAGCGGGTCGGAGTCTTCCTGAGAAGGCGTCAGGAAGTCGGGGAAATAGCCGCGCTGCGGGATCACCGCGGACAGCAGACGCACTTCACCGCTCAACCGTGGGCGGGTTTCGGTGCGCCATTTCCCGAAGAGCGCGGAAGCCCTCCGGTCCCTCAGCCGGTGAAAGCTGAGAATGGTCTCCCACAGCGCGTCCGGCCCGGAGGCCATCCGCACCCGGGAAAGGTCCCATCCGGAGACATGGATACGCAGCACCGAACTCCCACCCCTTGCACCTGCAATTCCCCCTCGCAAGAGTATGCGAATCGTAACAGCACGTCACCACGGGGTTTCGGCCAGAGGTGAAACGCCTCGCCCGGACCGGCCGCCGGACGAAAAGCTGTACGGCGTCGGGTGCGATTCCGGAGCCACCGGAAGAGCGAGTGAAGGCCGTGGGGGGTTTTGCTCGTTCGGCGGCGGTTGGCAATGGTGCGGCTCCGCACTCGATGGGGGTAAGCCGGGTGCGGCCCGTGGATGGGGATCCACGGGCCGCACCCCGGTCCGTTCAACTCGATTTCTTTGCGCATTAAACGAAGCAATGGGCGCCGCTCATCCCATTTACCGAGACATGACAACGTTGTGCCGCACCCGCTCGCGTACGGCAAGGCGGCGGCACCCCCGCACAGGGTGCCGCCGCCTCCGGAATTCCGCGTCAGCGGCTGTCGCTGGCCCGCGCCCCGGCCGCCGCCCGGCCTGCCTCCAGGCGCGCCACCGGAATGCGGAACGGCGAGCAGGAGACGTAGTCGAGACCGGCCTCGTGGAAGAAGTGCACGGACTCCGGGTCGCCGCCGTGCTCCCCGCAGATGCCCAGCTTCAGGTCGGGGCGGGTGGCGCGGCCGGCCGCGACGGCGTTCTTGACCAGCGAGCCGACGCCGTCCTTGTCGATCGTCTCGAACGGCGACACCCCGAAGATGCCCTTCTCCAGGTAGGCGGTGAAGAACGACGCCTCCACGTCGTCGCGGGAGAAGCCCCACACCGTCTGGGTCAGGTCGTTGGTGCCGAAGGAGAAGAACTCCGCCGCCTCCGCGATCTGCCCCGCGGTCAGCGCGGCGCGCGGCAGCTCGATCATCGTGCCGATCTTCAGCTTGAGGTCGGTGCCGGTGGCGGCCTGCACCTCGGCGATGACCCGGTCCGCCTCCTCGCGGACGATCTCCAGCTCCTGGACCGTGCCGACGAGCGGGATCATGATCTCGGCGCGGGGGTCGCCCTTGGCGTTCTTGCGGGCGGCGGCCGCCTCGGCGATGGCCCGCACCTGCATGGCGAACAGGCCGGGGATGACCAGGCCGAGCCGCACCCCGCGCAGCCCCAGCATCGGGTTCTGCTCGTGCAGCTTGTGCACGGCCTGGAGGAGCCTGAGGTCGTTCTCGTTGGCGTCCTTGCGGGCCTCGGCGAGGGCCACGCGTACCGAGAGCTCGGTGATGTCCGGCAGGAACTCGTGCAGCGGCGGGTCCAGCAGCCGTACGGTGACCGGCAGTCCGTCCATCGCCTCGAACAGCTCGATGAAGTCCGCCTTCTGGAGCGGGAGCAGCTGCTCGAGGGCCGTCTCGCGCTCCTGGTCGGTGTCGGCGAGGATCAGCTTCTCGACCATCTCGCGGCGCTCACCGAGGAACATGTGCTCGGTGCGGCACAGCCCGATGCCCTGGGCGCCGAAGCGGCGGGCGCGCAGGGCGTCCTCCGCGCTGTCCGCGTTGGCCCGCACCCGCAGCCGGCGCACCCGGTCCGCGTACGCCATGATCCGGTGCACGGCGGCGACCAGTTCGTCGGCGTCGTCGGCGCCCGCGTGCATCCGGCCCTCGAAGTACTCGACCACCGGGGACGGCACGACGGGGACCTCGCCGAGGTACACCTTGCCGGTGGAGCCGTCGACGGAGACGACGTCGCCCTCCTCCACGACGATGTCGCCGACCGTCAGGCGCCGGCGCTTGGTGTCGACCTCGATCTCCTCGGCACCGCAGACGCAGGTCTTGCCCATGCCCCGGGCGACGACGGCGGCGTGCGAGGTCTTCCCGCCGCGCGAGGTGAGGATGCCCTCGGCGGCGATCATGCCGTCCAGGTCGTCCGGGTTGGTCTCGCGGCGGATCAGGATGACCTTCTCGCCGGACCGGGACCACTTGACGGCGGTGTACGAGTCGAAGACCGCCTTGCCGACCGCCGCGCCGGGCGAGGCGGCGATGCCCCGGCCGAGCCGCTGGGTCTTCGCGGTGTCGTCGAAGCGCGGGAACATCAGCTGGGCGAGCTGGGCGCCGTTGACCCGCTGAAGGGCCTCGGCCTCGTCGATGAGCCCCTGGTCCACCAGCTGGGTGGCGATCCGGAAGGCGGCACCGGCGGTGCGCTTGCCGACCCGGGTCTGGAGCATCCACAGGTGGCCGCGCTCGATGGTGAACTCGATGTCGCAGAGGTCCTTGTAGTGGGTCTCCAGCGTCTCCATGATCTTCAGCAGCTGGTCGTACGACTGCTTGTCGATCGCCTCCAGCTCGGCGAGCGGCACGGTGTTGCGGATGCCCGCGACGACGTCCTCGCCCTGCGCGTTCTGGAGGTAGTCCCCGTAGACGCCCTGGTGGCCGCTGGCCGGGTCACGGGTGAAGGCGACGCCCGTGCCGGAGTCGGGGCCGAGGTTGCCGAAGACCATCGAGCAGACGTTGACGGCGGTGCCGAGGTCGCCGGGGATGCGCTCCTGTCGGCGGTAGAGCTTGGCCCGGTCGGTGTTCCACGAGTCGAAGACCGCCTTTATGGCCAGGTCCATCTGCTCGCGCGCGTCCTGCGGGAAGTCGCGGCCGGCGTCCCGGGCGACGATCTTCTTGAACTCCTTGACCAGCTTCTTCAGGTCGCCCGCGTCGAGGTCCACGTCGACCTTGACGCCCTTGGCCTCCTTGGCGGCCTCCAGCGCCTCCTCGAAGAGGTCGCCGTCCACCCCGAGCACGGTCTTGCCGAACATCTGGATCAGCCGGCGGTAGGAGTCCCACGCGAACCGCTCGTCCCCGGCCTGGGCGGCGAGGCCCACCACGGAGGCGTCGGAGAGGCCGATGTTGAGGACGGTGTCCATCATCCCGGGCATCGAGAACTTGGCGCCGGAGCGAACGGAGACCAGCAGCGGGTCGTCGGCCTGACCCAGCTTCTTGCCCATCCGCGTCTCCAGGGCGTCGAGGTGCGCACTCACCTCATCGCGGAGGGCGGCCGGCTCCTCACCGCTGTCCAGGTAGACCTTGCACGCCTCGGTGGTGATGGTGAAACCGGGCGGGACGGGGAGCCCGAGGTTGGTCATCTCGGCGAGGTTGGCCCCCTTCCCGCCGAGGAGGTCCTTCAGATCCTTGTTGCCTTCGGTGAAGTCGTAGACGAACTTCTGCACATCTTTGTTTTCCGACACGGTCTCGACTCCTCGAAGACGCGGTGGCTGCCCTGACGGCGAGGAACATACCCAGATCGAAGGTGCCTGGGTACGTCCACTTGCGCGTCGTACGGCCGTAACCACCCGTCCGCCAGCAGATCGAAAGTCGGCCGCCCGAAAGCCCTCCGGAACGGCGTGTTCAGGAGTCGTACGCAGGATGACGCAGCGCTCACCGCAACCCGCGATTCGGTGGCTGAAAGTGATCGACGCATCGATCGATCAAAGTACGAACACCTGGCACTCAGTGCCACCCTTTGAGAAGTGCAGCCCCGAAATTTGCGCTCATTCGAGCGCCACTTCTCTCAAGGTGGCGAGAATCACTCGATAGTGGTGCCGCTCAGATGAGCGAAAACGACGAGTGGGGGCACCCAGTGCCCCCACTCGTCGATCGCTTCCTCAGCCTCCCGAGGTGTCCAGTTCCGCCTCGGCGCCGACGCCCGCGCAGTCGTACGGGTCCTTCAGCCAGCCGTCCGGGAGGGCCACCCGGTTGTTGCCCGAGGTGCGGCCGCGCGGGCCGTCGGCACCGTCCGGCCAGGGCTGGTCGAGGTCCAGCTCCTGGAGCTGGGAGCCCAGCTCCTCCAGCGAGGAGGTGATCGCCAGCTTCTTGCGCATCTCGGAGCCCACCGCGAAGCCCTTGAGGTACCAGGCCACGTGCTTGCGGAAGTCGATCACGCCCCGCGCCTCGTCGCCGATCCACTCCCCCAGCAGCGTCGCGTGCCGCAGCATGACGTCGGCGACGGTGCGCAGCGTCGGCGCCTGCCGGGTCTCCGTGCCCTCGAACGCGCTGACCAGGTCGCCGAAGAGCCAGGGGCGGCCCAGGCAGCCGCGCCCCACGACCACGCCGTCGCAACCGGTCTCGCGCATCATGCGCAGGGCGTCGTCCGCGCACCAGATGTCGCCGTTGCCGAGCACCGGGATCTCCGGGACGTGCTCCTTGAGCCGGGCGATGGCGTCCCAGTCGGCGGTGCCGCCGTAGTGCTGGGCGGTGGTCCTGCCGTGCAGGGCGACCGCCGTGACGCCCTCCTCGACGGCGATCCGGCCGGCGTCGAGGTAGGTCAGGTGGTCGTCGTCGATGCCCTTGCGCATCTTGATCGTGACGGGCAGGTCCCCGGCCCGGGAAACCGCCTCGTGCAGGATCGCGCGCAGCAGCGGCCGCTTGTACGGGAGCGCCGAGCCGCCGCCCTTGCGGGTCACCTTGGGGACCGGGCAGCCGAAGTTGAGGTCGATGTGGTCGGCCAGGTCCTCGTCGACGATCATGCTGACCGCCTTGCCGACGGTGTCCGGGTCCACTCCGTACAGCTGGATCGAGCGCGGGGTCTCGCTCGCGTCGAAGTGGATGAGCTGCATGGTCTTCTCGTTGCGCTCGACCAGGGCCCTCGTCGTGATCATCTCGCTGACGAAAAGGCCCTTGCCGCCCGAGAACTCCCGGCACAGCGTGCGGAAGGGGGCGTTGGTGATGCCGGCCATGGGCGCGAGGACCACCGGCGGCTGCACGGTGTGCGGGCCGATGCGGAGCAGCGAGGGCGAGGGGGCGAGCGTGGTCATGGCCCCATTGTCCCGTACCCCGGAGACTGCTCCGAGGGCGGTGGCGCCCCGCCGGACGACGGGAAAGAGGGGGGCGTTGTCCGACCCCCGCCGTAGCGTGGGGATTCCGGCGACGGGCCGGTAAAGGTTTTTGGCGAACCAAGGAGACATGAATCATGACCACGCCCATGTCCCGCTTGACTCTCGGCTCCCCCAGCCGTCGCGGACTGCTCGCGCTCGGTGGCGCCGGTGCCGCCGGCGCGCTGCTCCTCGGCGCGGGGCCCGCCCGCGCGGCGGCCGGCTCCACGACGGCCCGGCTGCGCGAGCTGGAGCGGACGCACGGCGCCCGCGTCGGTGCGTTCGCCTACAACGTGGCGACCGGGGTCGCGGTGCGGCACCGTGCCGGCGAGCGCTTCCCGATGCTGTCCACGTTCAAGACGCTCGCCGTGGCGGCCGTCCTGCGGGATCTGGACCGGGACGGCGAGGTCCTGGAGAAGGTGATCCACTACACGAAGGCGGACTGCGTCTCCGATTCGCCGGTCACCGACACCCCGGAGTCCATCGCGAGCGGGCTGAGCGTGGCCCGGCTCTGCGACGCCGCCATCGGGGACAGCGACAACACCGCGGCGAACCTGCTGCTGCGCGAACTGGGCGGCCCGCGTACGGTGACCCGCTTCGCCCGCTCGCTGGGCGACCGCCTGACCCGGCTGGACCGCTGGGAGCCCGACCTGAATTCCGCCGAGCCGGGCCGGGTCACGGACACCACGACCCCGTCCGCGCTCGCCCGTGACTACGCCCGGCTCGTCCTGGGGGACGCGCTGGCGCCCCGGGACCGCGAGCTGCTGACCCACTGGCTGCTGAACTGCCGGACGAGCGGTACGCGGTTCCGGGCCGGGCTGCCGCCGGAGTGGACGGTCGCCGACAAGACGGGCGGCGGCTCGTACGCCTCGTGCAACGACGTGGGCGTCGCGTGGACGGCGGAGGGCGCGCCGGTGGTCCTGGCGGTGCTGACGACGAAGCCGGCGGGCGCCTCCGACGCGGCGGGCGACCACCCTCTGGTCCGGGACGTGGCGAAGGTGCTGGCAGCGGAAGTCGTTAGTTAGTCGTACTATCAATAAATGCCTGAGCTCAGCCACCGACGGCGGATGCTGGTGCTGGCGATCTGCTGCATGAGCCTGCTGATCGTCAGCCTCGACACCACCGCCCTGAATGTCGCCCTGCCCGCCATGCGCCGGGAGCTGGACGCGAGCGTCGCGGGGATGCAGTGGACGATCGACGCGTACACGCTCGTCCTCGCGTCCCTGCTGATGCTCGCCGGTTCCACCGCCGACCGGATCGGCCGGCGCAAGGTCTTCATGGCCGGGCTGGTGCTGTTCACCCTGGGTTCGGCGCTCTGCTCGCTGGCGCCGAACCTGGAGGCGCTGATCGCCTTCCGGATGGTGCAGGCCGTGGGCGGCTCGATGCTCAACCCGGTCGCCATGTCCATCATCACCAACACCTTCACCGACCCCCGCGAGCGCGCCCGTGCGATCGGGGTCTGGGGCGGGGTCGTCGGCATCTCGATGGCGGCGGGACCGGTGGTCGGCGGCGGGCTCGTCGACTCGGTCGGCTGGCGGTCGATCTTCTTGGTCAACCTCCCGGTGGGCCTCGCCGCCCTATTGCTGACCTGGCGTTACGTCCCCGAGTCGCGCGCCCACCGGGCCCGCCGCCCGGACCCGCTGGGCCAGCTCCTGGTGATCACGCTGCTGGGCTCGCTGACGTACGCGATCATCGAGGCCCCGCAGAAGGGCTGGACCTCCGCCGGGATCCTGCTCTTCGCGGGGCTCGCGGCGGCGGCCCTGGCGGGGCTGCTGGTGTACGAGCCCCGGCGCGCCGATCCGCTGATCGACCTGCGGTTCTTCCACAGCGTTCCGTTCAGCGGTGCCACGGTCATCGCGGTCAGCGCCTTCGCTGCGCTCGGCGGCTTCCTCTTCCTCAACACGCTCTACCTCCAGGACGTCCGGGGCCTGAGCGCGCTGGACGCCGGTCTCTACACGCTGCCCATGGCGGCCGTGGTGTGCCTGCTCTCGCCGCTGTCCGGGCGGCTCGTGGCCAGTCGCGGGCCGCGCGTTCCGCTGCTGATCGCGGGCGGTGCGATGGCGGTGAGCGGGCTGATGCTGGCGGCGTTCGACGCGGAGACCGGGACGGTCTCGATGTTCGCCGCGTACGCGCTGTTCGGCCTGGGCTTCGGCTCGGTGAACGCGCCCATCACCAACACCGCCGTCTCCGGCATGCCCCGCTCCCAGGCGGGCGTGGCGGCCGCCGTCGCCTCCACCAGCCGGCAGATCGGGCAGACCCTCGGGGTCGCCGTGATCGGCGCGGTCCTGGCGGCGGGCATGGCGGACCCGGGCGGGTCGGACGGCTTCGTGGCGGCGAGCCGGCCCGGCTGGTGGATCGTCACCGGCTGCGGGCTCGCCGTCCTGCTGATCGGCGCCCTGAGCAGCGGCCGCTGGGCCCGGTCCACCGCCCGCCGGACGGCGGACCGGCTGGCGGAACCGGCGGCCGATGCCACCGTGCCGGCCGCTCAGTCCTCGGCGGCGCGCACCAGTTCCTGAAGGCGCGCCAGCCGCTCGTACGTCTCGTCGTCGCGGGGCGCGTAGCTGACCAGGCGCGGTCCGGCCGAGGGGCCGAGCCAGAGGTCGGTGGCCTCCACCCGGAGCAGCCCCACCCAGGCGTTGCGGAAGACCTTGGCCCGGCTGCCGGCCCCGACGACCTCGTGCCGGGCCCAGTTCTCGCGGAACTCCTCCGAGGCCGCCTCCAGGCGCCCCAGCAGCTCCTTCCAGGCCGGCTCGGCGAGGTGTTCCGCCATCGCCGCACGGAACTTGGCGGTGATGTAGCGGGTCACCTCGGCGGTGTCCATGACGGAGGAGCGCCACTGCTCGTTGGTGTGGGCGAGCAGCATGACGTTGCGGTCCTCGGGCGCGACCGCCTCCAGGTCGCAGAGCAGCCGCCCGTAGGTGCGGTTGTGGGCGAGGATGTCGTACCGGCTGTTCTGCACGCAGGCGGGGATCGGCTCCAGCTGCCGCAGCATGGTCCGCAGCGCCGGGGTGAGGTGCGGGCAGTCCGTGCCGGGGGCCGGGTCGATGGCAGCGGCGAGCGAGAAGAGGTGGCTGCGCTCGCTGCGGTCGAGGAGCAGGGCGCGGGCGAGGGCGTCGAGGACCTGGGGCGAGACCTGGATGTCCCGGGCCTGTTCGAGCCAGGTGTACCAGGTGACGCCGACTGCGGAGAGCTGCGCGACCTCCTCGCGGCGGAGTCCCGGCGTG
Source organism: Streptomyces sp. NPDC016469 (assembly GCF_040632905.1). Taxonomy (NCBI): domain Bacteria; kingdom Bacillati; phylum Actinomycetota; class Actinomycetes; order Kitasatosporales; family Streptomycetaceae; genus Streptomyces; species Streptomyces sp. NPDC016469. The sequence continues at coordinate 82,727 of NZ_JBEYCQ010000001.1, read as the reverse complement.
CGCCGCCGGCGGCCCCGGACGAGGCCGACCTGCTCGGGGGTGATCCGTTCGCGGCGGCTGCGCAGGAAGTTCGCGAGCTCGTGCCGCCGGATGTCGGGCTCGCTGTCGCCGGGGGCGGCCGTCCGCGCCACGGGCATCGCCATCGTCGTCATTCCTCCAGGGTGCGGGCCGGACGCCGGCCGGGGACGGTCTGTTCCTGGTGGTACTTGTACCAGGATAAGGACACTCTGGTACCAGGCTGTGGGGCGAGCGATCGTCGGTGGCGTGAGTGAATCCTCTGTACGGACGACAACGGCAAGCGCCACCACCTCCCCGGTGGTGCGGCACGACCATCCCGCCCCGGTGCTCGGCGCGCTGGGGCTGTTCACCGTGCTGCTGGGCGCGGCCCTCCCCCTCATCGACTTCTTCATCGTCAACGTGGCCCTGCCCACCATCGACCACGACCTGGCGGCGGGCCCGGCCCTGCTGGAACTGGTCGTCGCGGGCTACGGGCTCGCCTACGCCGTGCTGCTCGTCCTCGGCGGGCGGCTCGGTGACATGGCCGGCCGGCGCCGGCTCTTCCTGACCGGCATCGCGGCCTTCGGGCTCACCTCGCTGGCCTGCGGGCTCGCCCCGACCGCCTGGACCCTGGTCGGGGCGCGGGTGGCCCAGGGCGCCTCGGCCGCGCTGATGCTGCCGCAGGTCCTCGCCACCATCCAGGCGGCCACCTCCGGCCACCGCAGGGCCCGGGCGATGAGCCTGTACGGGGCGACGGCCGGGCTCTCCATGGTCGCGGGCCAGATCCTGGGCGGGGCGCTGGTCGCCGCCGCGCCGCTCTCCTCGGTGTTCGGCGAGAGCGCGGGCTGGCGGTCGGTGTTCCTGGTCAACGTGCCCGTCGCGGCGATCGGACTGGTACTGGCCGCACGCGCGGTCCCGGAGACGCGGGCGGCCCGGCCCGCGCCCGTCGACGTACCGGGCACGCTGCTGCTCGCGGTGTCGCTGCTGACGCTGCTGGCCCCGCTCACCGAAGGACGGGCGGCGGGCTGGCCGCTGTGGACCTGGGTGTCCCTCGCGCTGTTCCCGTTCGCGGCGGCGGCGTTCTACCGGGTGGAGCGGCGGGCGGACCGGCGCGGGCTGATCCCGCTGGTGCCGCCGAGCCTGCTGCGCCTGGAGTCGCTGCGGCGCGGGCTGGCCCTCGTGGTGCCGTTCTCGGTGGGCTTCGGCGGCTTCATGTTCGTCATCGCGGTCGCGCTCCAGCAGGGCCTGGAGCTGGGCCCGGCGCGGTCCGGCCTGTCGATGGCCCCGATGGCGGCGGCCTTCTTCGTCGCCTCGCTGGCCGGTCCCCGGCTGGTGCGGCGCTACGGCAGCCGGGTCGTGACGGCCGGCGGGCTGATCCAGGCGGTGGGCGTGGCGGTGCTCGCGCTCACCGTGTGGCGGGGCTGGCCGGACCTGGGCATGGCGGGCCTGCTGCCGGGCATGGCGGTCGCCGGTTTCGGCCAGGGCCTCCAGCTGCCCGTCATCTTCCGCATCATCCTGTCGGACGTCCCGCCGGAGCGGGCCGGGGTGGGCGGCGGTGTGATGACGACGACCCAGCAGGCGACGCTGACGCTGGGGGTGGCGACGCTCGGTTCGCTGTTCCTGGCCCTGGTGCCGGGGTCGGGGATGCGGGACGCCCTGATCGTGACGCTGCTCGTCCAGCTGGCGGCGGTGGCCCTGACGACCGCGCTGAGCCTGCGGCTGCCGCGCGCGGTGGGGTGAGGGGCGCCCTTCGAACGCGGTGCTTCGGGCGGGGCGGCCCCGTACGCGACGGCCCGCGCCCGGCGACCCCGTGCACGACGGACCCCCGTACGCGACGGCCCCGTACGCGACGGCCCCGGCGGGCGGACCCCTGTGGGGTCGGCCCGCCGGGGCCTGAGGTGTGCGCGGCATTCCGGGCCGGCCGGGGCGAGGGTGAGGCGCCCCGGGCGCCCCCGCGCCCGTCAGCTCTGCGCCGGGGCCTCCGGCTCCGGGGCCTGCGCCTCGGCTTCGGCGTCCGCCGTGTCGGGCTGCTCGGTGCCGGTGGCCCGCTCCCGCATCTTGCGGAGCAGCTCCTGCTTCTGGTCGGCGGCCGTCCTGCGGTCGGCCTCGCGGGCGGGGCCGGCCCCCTGCGCCTCGGCGCGGGACAGCTTCTTGCGCTGTCCGCCGACGCCGAGGAGGTTGTTGCGGCTCTTGGCCATGGGGTTCTCCCAATGTGTGGTCTCGGTGAGGTCTCTCGCGACCTCGGATCGATCCGGGGGGCGGCGGGTGGTCGGGCCCGCCGCGCTCTCACTCGTAGATCTGGAAGAACGAATACATGCGCATGACGGTACCCACAGCGGGCGTCCGCCTCACCCGGTTTTCCGCCTCCGGTCCCCCGGACGCACGGGGCCCCCGGTTCCGCGGCGGGCGCGGAAGCGGGGGCCCCGGTCGGTGCGGGCGTCAGCAGCCGAGCAGGCGGGAGGCGAGGTAGCCCTGGATCTGGTCCAGGGAGACGCGCTCCTGCTTCATCGTGTCGCGCTCGCGGACGGTGACCGCGTTGTCGTCCAGGGTGTCGAAGTCGACGGTGACGCAGAACGGCGTACCGATCTCGTCCTGGCGGCGGTAGCGGCGGCCGATGGCGCCGGCGTCGTCGAACTCGATGTTCCAGTTCTGCCGGAGGTCGGCGGCGAGGCCCTTGGCCTTCGGCGAGAGCTGCGGGTTGCGGGAGAGCGGGAGGACCGCGACCTTGACCGGCGCCAGGCGCGGGTCGAGGCGCATCACGGCGCGCTTCTCCATGACACCCTTGGCGTTCGGCGCCTCGTCCTCGCTGTACGCGTCGAGGAGGAAGGCCAGCATCGCGCGGCCGACACCGGCCGCGGGCTCGATGACGAACGGGGTGTAGCGCTCGCTCTTCTCCTGGTCGAAGAAGGAGAGGTCCGTGCCCGACGCCTTGGAGTGGGCGGTGAGGTCGTAGTCGGTGCGGTTGGCGACGCCCTCCAGCTCGCCCCACTCGCTGCCGCCGAAGCGGAAGCGGTACTCGATGTCAGCGGTGCGCTTGGAGTAGTGGGAGAGCTTCTCCTGCGGGTGCTCGAACCACCGCATGTTCTCCTCGCGCATGCCGAGGCCGGTGTACCAGTTCCAGCGCTGCTCCATCCAGTACTCCTGCCACTGCTCGTCCTCGCCCGGCTTGACGAAGAACTCCATTTCCATCTGCTCGAACTCGCGCGTGCGGAAGATGAAGTTGCCCGGAGTGATCTCGTTGCGGAAGGACTTGCCCATCTGCGCGATGCCGAACGGGGGCTTCCTGCGCGCGGTGGTCAGCACCTGGGAGAAGTTGGTGAAGATGCCCTGGGCGGTCTCGGGGCGCAGATAGGCGACCGAGCCGGAGTCCTGGGTCGGGCCGAGGTGCGTGGAGAGCAGGCCGGAGAACTGCTTGGGCTCGGTGAAGGTGCCCTTGTTGCCGCAGTTGGGGCAGTTGAGGTCGGCGAGGCCGCCCGCGGGCGCCTTGCCGTGCTTCTCCTCGTACGCCTCCTCCAGGTGGTCCGCGCGGTAGCGCTTGTGGCAGGAGGTGCACTCGGTCAGCGGGTCCGAGAACGTGGCGACGTGGCCGGAGGCCACCCAGACCTCGGGAGCCAGGATGACCGACGAGTCGATGCCGACGACGTCCTCGCGGGAGGTGACCATGTAGCGCCACCACTGACGCTTCAGGTTCTCCTTGAGCTCGACGCCCAGCGGCCCGTAGTCCCAGGCGGCCTTCTGACCACCGTAGATCTCGCTGCAGGGGTAGACGAAGCCACGGCGCTTGCTCAGGCTGACGATGGTGTCGATCTTGTCGGCGGCCACGGTGCTCTCTTCATTACGACGGAACGGGCGGGCGAATGGCCCAGATTACCGGCGGCCACTCCCCTTCGATCAAATCGGTATCGGTCCCGGCCGCGAACCCCGCTTGTTGACAATCGTTTCCACTTTTGTTGAAAATGAGTGTCATGAACATACGCCGCCTCATACCGGCCGCCGCCGTCACCGGCGCGGTCGCGCTCGGCCTCACCGCCGTCACCGCCTGCTCGTCGTCCGGCACCTCCGACCACAAGAGCGACGGCCGGCTGGACGTGGTGGCGTCCTTCTATCCGATGCAGTTCCTGGCCGAGCGCATAGGCGGCGACCACGTCTCGGTCACCACGCTCACCGAGCCCGGGGTGGAACCCCACGACCTGGAGCTGAGCCCCCGGCAGACCGGCAGGCTCAGCGACGCGGACTTCATCCTCTACCTCAAGGGCCTCCAGCCCGCCGTCGACGAGGCGATCAAGCAGTCCGGCGCCTCCCACACCCTCGACGCCGCGACGCTGACCACGCTGGAGGACCACGGCACCGAGACCGGCGGCGAGGAGCACGGCCACGAGCACGAGGGCGACGAGGCCGGCGCCGACCCGCACATCTGGCTGGACCCGGTGAAGTACACCGAGGTCGCCAAGGGCGTCGGCACGTCCCTGGAGAAGACCGACCCGGACCACGCGGCGGACTACCGCAAGAACACCGACGCCCTGGTCAAGGAGCTGGGCGCGCTCGACACCGCGTACCGGACCGGACTGAAGAACACCGGGACGAAGACGTTCATCACCACGCACTCCGCCTTCGGCTACCTCGCCGAGCGCTACGGCCTCGTCCAGGAGGGCATCGCCGGCATCGACCCCGAGGCCGAGCCCAGCCCCGCCCGCATCAGTGCCCTGCACTCCATCGCCGAGGAGAAGAAGGTCACCACCGTCTTCTTCGAGACGCTGGCCAGTGACCGGACCGCGAAGACCGTCGCCCGCGACACCGGCCTGAAGACCGGCGTCCTGGACCCGCTGGAGGGAATCACCGACAGCTCCAAGGGCGATGACTACATCGAGGTCATGAAGTCCAACCTCGCCGCCCTGCGCACGGCACTCGGCGCGAAGTGAGCGACGACCCCACCGCACCCGGCGATCCCACCGCACCCGTCGGCCCGAACCGCGCAGCAGCACCGGAGGCGCTCATGCCCGAGCCCCAGCACCCCACCCCCGAACCCGTGATCGCCGTACGCGACGCCACCGCCGTCCTGGGCGCGCGCCCCGTGCTGCGCGGCGTCGACCTGACCGTGCGCCGGGGCGAGGTCGTCGCCCTGCTCGGCGCCAACGGCTCCGGCAAGTCCACCGCCGTCCGCTCCGTCATCGGCCAGGTCCCCCTGACCGGCGGCACCGTCGAGCTCTTCGGCACCCCGTTGCGCCGTTTCCGCGACTGGGCCCGGGTCGGCTACGTACCGCAGCGCACCACGGCGGCCGGCGGCGTGCCCGCCACGATCCGCGAGGTCGTCTCCGCCGGGCGGCTCTCCCGCACCCGTCTCGGCCTCCCCCGCAAGGCGGACCGCGCCGCCGTCGACCGCGCCATCGAGCTCGTCGGCCTCGCCGACCGCGCGAAGGACTCGGTGAACGCCCTCTCCGGCGGCCAGCACCAGCGCGTGCTCATCGCCCGCGCGCTCGCCGCCGAACCGGAGCTCCTGATCATGGACGAGCCGATGGCGGGCGTGGACCTGGCCAGCCAGGAGATCCTGGCCGCCACCCTGCGCGAGCAGGTCGCCGCCGGCACCACCGTGCTCCTCGTCCTGCACGAGCTGGGCCCGCTGGAGCCCCTGATCGACCGGGCGGTCGTCCTGCGCGACGGCTGTGTGCTGCACGACGGGCCGCCCCCGAAGGCCGTCGGACAGCACGCGCTGCCCGGCCACGACCACGTACACCCCCACGCGGCTTCCGAGCCCGTCCGGACGGGACTGCTGAGCTGACCATGGAATTCCTCGACCCTCCCTTCATGCAGCGGGCTCTGCTCGCCGCCGTGCTGGTCGGCGTCATCGCGCCCGCCGTCGGCATCTACCTCGTGCAGCGCCGGCAGGCCCTGATGGGCGACGGCATCGGCCACATCGCGATGACCGGCGTCGGCCTCGGCTTCCTGCTCTCCACCAGCCCGGTCTGGATGGCCACCGCCGTCGCCGTCGCGGGCGCGGTCGTCATGGAGCTGATCCGCTGGTACGGCCGCACCCGGGGCGACATCGCGCTGGCCATGCTCTTCTACGGCGGCATGGCGGGCGGCGTCCTGCTGATCAACCTCTCCGACACCGGCTCGAACGCCAACCTGACCTCGTACCTGTTCGGCTCGCTGGCCACGGTCTCCTCCGAGGACATCACCGCGATCTCGCTGCTCGCCGCGTTCGTGCTGCTGGTGACGGTGGGGCTGCGGCGGCAGCTGTTCGCCGTCAGCCAGGACGAGGAGTTCGCCCGGGTGACCGGTCTGCCGGTGCGGATGCTGAACCTGCTCGTCGCGGTCACCGCCGCCGTGACCGTCACGGTCGCGATGCGGGTCGTGGGGCTGCTGCTGGTCAGCGCCCTGATGGTGGTCCCGGTCGCGGCCGCGCAGCAGATCACCCGGTCCTTCAAGGTGACGTTCGTGCTCTCCGTCGTCATCGGCGTCGGCGTCACCCTGTCCGGCACCATCACCTCGTACTACCAGGACGTCCCGCCCGGTGCGACGATCGTGCTGCTGGCCATCGGGGTCTTCGTGGTCCTGACCCTGCTCGCCGCCCCGCTCGCCCGCGTCCGCGCCCGGCGCGGCGAGACCGAGGCGGAGCGGTGCACCCTGGAAGTACCGGCGGCCCGCCCGGCGGCGGACGACGTCCGAGTCTGATCCCCCGGAAGGGGCGGGCTGGCACAATGGCCCGACAGATGTACGGGCGACACGAGGAGGCTCCTGTGGCGACGGCGCCGATCAGTGGGACGAACGCGGCTCCGGTACGCGGCCGCTCGACCCGGCAGCGGGCAGCCGTCGCGGCGGCGCTCGACGAGGTGGACGAGTTCCGCAGCGCCCAGGAGCTGCACGACGTCCTCAAGCACCGGGGGGACTCGGTCGGCCTGACGACCGTCTACCGCACCCTCCAGTCCCTCGCCGACGCCGGCGAGGTGGACGTCCTGCGCACCACGGAGGGCGAGTCCGTCTACCGGCGCTGCTCGACCGGCGAGCACCACCACCACCTGGTCTGCAGCGTGTGCGGCAAGGCGGTCGAGGTCGAGGGGCCCGTGGTCGAGCAGTGGGCGGAGACCATCGCCACCCAGCACGGCTTCGTCAACGTGGCGCACACGGTCGAGGTCTTCGGCACCTGCGCGGACTGCGCGAGCGGCGAGAGCTGAGGGCGGGCCGGCAGGGGTGTCCCCTGCCGGCCCGGTCTTTCTCAGCTCCCCGAGGCCGCGACCTCCTCGGCGCCGCCGAACCGGCGGTCGCGCTGGGCGAATTCCAGACAGGCGCGCCACAGGTCGCGGCGGTCGAAGTCCGGCCACAGCACGTCCTGGAAGACCATCTCCGCGTACGCGCTCTGCCAGATCAGGTAGTTCGAGGTGCGCTGCTCGCCGCTGGGCCGCACGAACAGGTCCACGTCCGGCATGTCCGGGTAGTAGATGTACTTCGCGAACGTCTTCTCGTTGACCTTCGACGGGTCGAGCCGCCCGGCGGCGACGTCCTGCGCGATCCGCTGCGCGGCGTCCGCGATCTCGGCCCGGCCGCCGTAGTTGACGCAGAAGTACAGCGTCATCCTGTCGTTGTCCTTGGTCTGCTCCTGGGCGACCTGGAGCTCCTGCACGACGGACTTCCACAGCTTGGGCATGCGGCCCACCCAGCGGATGCGGATGCCGAGCTCGTCCATCTCGTCACGGCGGCGGCGGATTACGTCCCGGTTGAAGTTCATCAGGAACTTCACCTCCTCCGGGGACCGCTTCCAGTTCTCCGTCGAGAAGGCGTACAGCGAAAGGTTCTTGACGCCCATCTCGATGCAGCCCTTGAGCACGTCCATGACGACGCCCTCGCCGACCTTGTGCCCCTCGGTGCGCGGCAGGCCGCGCTCCTTCGCCCAGCGGCCGTTGCCGTCCATCACGATGGCGACGTGCTTGGGCACCAGCTCACCGGGGATCTTCGGGGGCACGGCACCGGACGGGTGCGGCTCCGGGGTCTTGTAGTCGCGCCGGTTACGGCCGCCGAGCATCCCGCGTACTGCCATGAGCTTCTCAGTCTCCCTGTGTCACTTCTCTACGTACCGCAGTGAACGCAGCCCGCGCTCCAGATGCCAGTGCAGATACGCGGACACCAGCCCGCTCCCCTCCCTGACATGACGCGCCTCGCACGCGTCCGCCGTCTCCCAGTCGCCGGTGAGCAGGGCGCTCAGCAGGGCCACGGCCTCAGCCGAGGGTACGACGCTGCCGGGCACCCGGCAGTCGCCGCATACGACTCCGCCCGCCGCCACCGAGAAGAAACGGTTCGGTCCCGGCAGTCCGCAGCGGGCGCAGTCGTCGAAGCTGGGGGCGTAGCCGTTGACCGCGAGGGAGCGCAGCAGGAAGGCGTCCAGGATGAGGTGCGGCTCGTGCTCGCCCCGGGCCAGCGTGCGCAGCCCGCCCACCAGCAGCAGGTACTGCTGGACCGCGGGCTCGCCCTCGTGGTCGGTGAAGCGCTCGGCGGTCTCCAGCATCGCGGTCCCGGCGGTGTAGCGCCCGTAGTCGGTGACGATCCCGCCGCCGTACGGGGCGATCGTCTCGCTCTGGGTGCACAGCGGCAGCCCGCGCCCGACCAGCTCGCTGCCGCGCGCGAAGAACTGCACGTCCACGTGGGAGAACGGTTCGAGGCGGGCCCCGAACTTCGACTTGGTGCGCCGCACGCCGCGCGCGACGGCCCGCACCCGGCCGTGGCCCCGGGTCAGTATCGTGATGATCCGGTCGGCCTCGCCCAGCTTCTGCGTGCGCAGCACCACGCCGTCGTCCCGGAACAAGCTCATGCGTCCCATTGTCCGGTACGCCACCGACACCCGGGGCCCGCCCCCGTGAGCCGGGTCCCTCAGCCTCCCCCGGCGGGCACCACGAGCCCCGACTCGTAGGCGGCGATGACCAGCTGGGCCCGGTCGCGGACGCCCAGCTTGCCCATGATCCGGCTGACGTGGGTCTTGGCGGTGAGCGGGCTGAGGCCCAGGCTCTCGGCGATCCCGGTGTTGTTGAGGCCGCGCGCGACCAGGGCCAGGACCTGGCGCTCCCGCTCGGAGAGCATGCCCAGGCCCTCGGGACCGGGCCCGGCGGGGGCGCTCGGGGCGCTGAGCACCCGGGCGATGAGGCGGGCGGTCGGGCCGGGCGAGAGCAGGGACTCACCGGCCGCGACGGTCCTGATCGCGGCCAGCAGGTCGGCGGGCCGGGTGTCCTTGACCAGGAAGCCGGAGGCGCCGGCGCGCAGCGCCTCGACGATGTGGTCGTCGGTGTCGTAGGTGGTGAGGACCAGCACCTTCACCCCGGCCAGGTCCTCGTCGGCGGCGATGCGGCGCGTGGCCTCGATGCCGTCGAGCTCCGGCATCCGGATGTCCATGACGACGAGGTCGGCACGGGCCGAGCGGGCGAGCGCGACCGCTTCCAGGCCGGTGGCGGCCTCGCCGACCACCTCCATCTCCGGGTCGGAGCCGACGAGCATCGCGAAGGCCGCCCGGACGAGCGTCTGGTCGTCCGCGAGCAGTACCCGGATCATGGTGTGGTCTCCGCTTCCCGTGCCGATCGGTGTTCACGCGCGTACACGCCGGGCTCGTCCGGCTGGTTTCCCGGGGACCCCGGCGGGAGAGGCAGCAGGGCCGCCACCTCGAAGCCGCCGCCGGGGCGGGGGCCCGCCGTGAGGGTGCCGCCCGTGGAGCGGGCTCGTTCCCGCATTCCGACGATCCCGAACCCGGGCGCGGTGCCGTCCTCCACCGGACCGGTGCCGTCGTCGGTGACCGTGACCCGCAGCGCCCCGCTCGCCCGGGCGACGACGACGCGCACGCGGACTCCGGCGCCCGCGTGGCGTACCGCGTTCGTCAGGGACTCCTGGACGATCCGGTAGGCGGCCGCCCCGATGGCGGGGGCGAGGCGGCCGTCCGGGACGCCGGTGTCGAGTTCGACCCGCGCCCCGGCCGCCTCGGCGGCCCGTACGAGGCCGGGCAGGGCGGCCAGGTCGGGCAGCGGGCCCTCGGCCTCCGCTCTCCCGCCCTCCTGCCCGGTCCCGCGCAGCACCTGAAGGGTGGTCCGGAGCTCCGCCCTGGCCTCCCGGCAGGTGTCGGCGATGTCGTCCAGCGCGGCGGCGACGGCCCGCCGGTCGAGCCGTTCCGGGTCGACGGTCAGGATGTGCGAGGCGACCGAGGTCCGCACCCCGATGACGGTGATGCTGTGCGCGAGGAGGTCGTGCAGATCGCGGGCGATCCGCAGCCGCTCCTCCGCGACCCGGCGGGCCGCCTCCTCCTCCCGGGTCCGTTCGGCGCGTTCGGCGCGCTCCAGTACCGAGGCGACGTACTGGCGGTAGATGCGCACGTCGACCCCGCAGAGCAGCACCGCGACGATCCAGCCGGAGATACGCAGCAGTTCGAGGGCGTCATGGGCGCTGAGGGCGAGCACGACCGTCACCATCACGGAGGTGACGCCGATGCCGACGAGCAGGGTGCGCAGCGGGCGGCCGGTGACGGCCACGGTGTAGAGGATGATCCAGGTCTGCGGCATCGGCGCCGAGTGGAGGTCCTGGGTGCCGTGGTAGAGCGCCAGCAGCGGCACCATGGCGCACAGGATCCACACCGGGGCGCGCCGGCGCCAGGCGAGCGGTACGGCGCTGCCCAGGAGCAGGGCCCAGCCGGCCGCGCCCATCCTGTCGGCGCCCCCTGCGGTCAGGGCGAGGGCCGTGGCGAGCGCCGCCGCGCCCGCGGCGGTCAGGGCGTCGTTGCGGGTCCGGTGCGGCGCCAGCATCGGGTCGCGGTTGACGACGGCCAGGACGCGGTCGCGGCGGCTCGTGGCCGCGGGGGCGGCCGGGGCGGTGGCTGGGGGCACGTCGCCATCCTCCGGTACGGGGCGGGGCGCTGTCAGCGCCTGTCAGGGGGTACTGACGAGTTCGGGTTGGCGGGGCGTTCCTGCGGGGGCGGGGCGGCTCAGCGCGCCCGGCCACCAGATCCGGCGCTGGAGGGCCACGCTCGCCGATGTCACCAGGTAGGTGCGCACCAGGAAGGTGTCGAGGAGGACGCCGACGGCGATCACGAGGCCCATCTCGACCAGGGCCGTCATCGGCATGTTCGTCAGCACGGCGAAGGTGGCGGCGAGCACGAGGCCGGCCGACGCGATGACTCCGCCGGTGGTGCGCAGGGCGGTGAGCGCGGCGTCGGTGGGCTCCGCGCCGCCCCGGGCCTCCTCGCGGACCCGGTGCATCAGGAAGATGCCGTAGTCGACGCCCAGGGCCACCAGGAAGACGAAGGTGAGCAGGGGCACCCCGGGGTCGGTGCCCTCCAGCCCGAGGACCGGTCCGAAGAGCAGACCGCCGATGCCGAGGGCCGCACCCCAGACCGCGACGACGGCGGCGACGAGCAGAAGGGGTGCGACGAGACTGCGCAGGAGGGCGATCAGAATGAGGAGGACGGAAAGCAGGACGAGCGGGACGACGGTCCTGAGGTCTCTGGTGCCGGCCTTCTCCAGGTCCATCTGCTGGGCGCTGGGCCCGCCGATGCGGCTGCCGGGAAGGCGTTCGCGCAGGGCGAGGATGGTGGCCCGCTCCCCGGCCGACTCGGGGGCGGCCTTCGGGGTGACGGACAGCTCGGTCCAGCCGCCGCCGCTGCGGCCGCGCTCGACGGCTGCGACGCCCTCGGTGGTACGGGCCCGCGCCAGCGCGCCGGGGGCCTTCCCGGTGGGCGTCGTCACGATGACGGGACGGCTGGAGCGGCCGGGGTAGGCGTCGGCGAGGGTCTTCATCGCGGTCACCGAGTCCGGCTTCGTGGTGAAGGAGTCCTCCAGCTTGAGGTCGCCGGGCAGGTTGAACACCCCGAGCGACAGCGCGCCCAGCAGCACCCCGCCGGTGACGAGGACCGCGACGGGCCGGCGCCCGGCGGAGCCGCCCACGGCCGCGAAGAGCGAACGGCGGCGGCGCGGCTCGGAGCCGTACACGGGGACGAGTGGCCAGAAGACGCGGCGGCCCAGCAGGACCAGGACGGCCGGCAGCAGCGTCAGCATGGCCAGGAGGGCGCACAGCACGCCGACGGCGCCGATCGGGCCCATGCCCCGGCTGCTGGTGAGGTCGGCCGCCAGCAGGCACAGCAGGCCCGCGGCGACGGTCCCGGAGGAGGCGAGGACGGCGGGTCCGCAGCCGCGCAGCGCCGCCGCCATGGCGTCGCGGGGGCGTTCGGCGCGGACCAGCTCCTCGCGGTAGCGGGAGACGAGCAGCAGGGCGTAGTCGGTGCCGGCGCCGAAGACGAGGATGGTCATCACGGCGGAGCTCTGGCCGGTGACGGTGACGTCGAAGCCCTGGTGCAACCCGTGGACGACGGCCATGGACAGGGCGTCGGCGACGCCCGCGACGGCGAGCGGCACCAGCCACAGCAGCGGGCTGCGGTAGATGAGGATCAGCAGGACCGCGACGACGCCGACGGTCGTGTAGAGCAGCGGCCCGCCGAGCGAGTCGTAGACCTTCTTGGAGTCCACGTACAGCGCCCCGGGGCCGCCGACCTCGACGCCCAGTCCGTCACCGCCGCGCGCGGTCTCGCGGACGTCGTCCACGAACGCGGTGCGGGCCTCGTCGTCCTGGCCGGGCTCGGTCGTGGAGACCGGGTACATCAGCGTGGTGCCGTCCTCGGAGGGCACGGGGCGCGGGGGCGCTATGAGGGTGTGGCCGCTCGCCACTTCGGCGGTCTGCCGCGCCGCGAGCGCCCGGTCGGCGGGGGTGAGACCGCCGTCGCGGTGGTAGACGAGGACGAGGTCGGTGGACTCGCCGCCGGGCAGGGCGTCCTGGATCTTCGCGACCTGGGTGGAGTCGGCACTCGCCGGGAGGTAGTCGACGGCCCGGTCGACCTGTACGTCCGCCAGCTTGCCCGCGAACGGCCCGGCGACGGCCATGACGGCGGCCCAGAGGGCGACGACCGCCCAGGGCAGCAGCCGCCACCGGCTCACCTGTCGTGTGCGTCCGCCGCTGTCCTGTTCCGCGGTCCTCATGGGAGGCCCCCTTCCGTACGGGTGTCCGGTCGTGTCCAGACTCCCGTCGGTGCGGGGGAACTTCGTCGCGCCAGGGGCCGACTTCCCGGCTACTGCCCGGGTGGGCGCGGCGGGCCCGTTACTCCCTGGGGAGTACCGGGCGGGGCGGATCAGGAGGGCGTACGCGCCGCTTCGGCGAGCAGCCGGGCGGTGTCCTCGGCGCGGAGCCTCAGCGCCCCGCCGACGGTGGTCAGCACCTCGCGCTCGGCGGTGCTGTACGCGCCGTCGGCGAGGGCGATCCGGGCGCCCTGGAGCAGAATCGATTCGCGCCCGGTGGGGGCGAGGTGCGGGGCGAGCGGTTCCAGCGCCTCGTGGAGCTCGATGGCGAGGGCCGCGCCGCACGCCTCGGCCGCCGGGTCGAACGCGGAGCCCTGGCCGATGTCGGCGGACAGCACCTCGACCACGGTGGCGAGCTGTTCGGGCGTGCAGTCCTCGAACCCGGCGCCGCGCACGGTCTCGGCGGCGCTCTCCAGCACCGTACGGGAGGTGCTGCCGCCGGCCGCGAGGACGCCGAGGGCCACGGTGTGCACGGCGTCCCTGAGCATCGCCGAGAACCGGGTGGTGGTGGGGTGGTCGAGCGCTTCCGGGTCGAAGTGCTGGTGGCAGGCGGCGCATTCGACCACCGGGTCCGTGGTGCCGCGCCGCAGCAGGGGCACGCCCAGCACGGCGAAGCGGCGGCGGCCGGTGAGGCGGCGGTAGTTGCGGTCACCGCCGCAGCCGGGGCAGAAGAACTCCCCGTCGCCGGTGGTGTCCCACAGCGTACGGATGCCGCAGATACGCAGCTTCATGGCGCGTTGTCCCAGGGCTGACCGCACGTCGCACACCTCCGTAACACTCCGGCAACACTGCCGTGTCGACGTGATGTTAACCACATCACCGTTGTGCCGTCAGCACCCCGCCGGTCACAACCGCCCGGAGAGTGGCCGAACCCCGCCCCCCGGAAGCGGGTGGGCGGGGTTCGCGGACCGTACGACTTCGGGCCCTTTCGGGCACCGGGTCAGCGGGTGGCGCGGTTGACGGCCGAGACGACCGCCTTCAGCGAGGCGCGGGTGGTGTTGGCGTCGATGCCGATGCCCCACAGCACCTTTCCGTCGATGACGCACTCGATGTACGAGGCGGCCTGCGCGCTCGCGCCCTCGCTCATGGTGTGCTCGGTGTAGTCCAGCAGCCGGGCGTCGATGCCGATGGCCTGCAGCGCTTCGAAGAACGCGGAGATCGGGCCGTTGCCGGTGCCGGTCAGCACGGTGTCCGTGCCGTCCACGGTCGCCTCGACGGTGATCGTGTCGCGGCCGTCGGAGCCGGTCGTGCTCTGGCCGGAGCGGATCTGCACGCGCCCCCAGGCGTTGTCCGGGTTGGGCAGGTACTCGTCCTGGAACACGCTCCAGATCTGCGTCGGCGTGACCTCGCCGCCCTCGGCGTCGGTCTTGGCCTGAATGATCCGGGAGAACTCGATCTGCATCCGGCGGGGCAGGTCCAGCTTGTGGTCGTTCTTCAGGACGTACGCGATGCCGCCCTTGCCGGACTGCGAGTTGACCCGGATGACCGCCTCGTAGGAGCGGCCGACGTCCTTCGGGTCGATCGGCAGGTACGGAACCGCCCACTCGATGTCGTCCACGGTCTTGCCCTGGGCGGCCGCGTCGGCCTCCAGGGCGTCGAAGCCCTTCTTGATGGCGTCCTGGTGGGAGCCGGAGAAGGCGGTGTAGACCAGGTCGCCCGCGTAGGGGTGGCGCGGGTGGACCTCCATCTGGTTGCAGTACTCGCTGGTGCGGCGGACCTCGTCGATCTGCGAGAAGTCGATCTGCGGGTCGACGCCCTGCGAGAACAGGTTCATGCCCAGCGTCACCAGGTCGACGTTGCCGGTGCGCTCGCCCTGGCCGAACAGACAGCCCTCGATCCGGTCCGCCCCGGCCATCAGGGCCAGTTCAGCGGCGGCGACGGCGGTCCCGCGGTCGTTGTGCGGGTGGACGGACAGGCAGACGAACTCGCGGCGCGACAGGTTGCGCGACATCCACTCGAACCGGTCCGCGTGCGTGGACGGCGTCGAACGCTCCACGGTGGCGGGCAGGTTGAGGATGATCTCGCGGCCCTCCTCGGGCTGCCAGACGTCACACACCGCCTCGCAGACCTCCAGGGCGAAGTCCAGCTCGGTGTCGGTGAAGATCTCGGGGCTGTACTGGTAGCCGAAGATCGTCTCGTCGCCCAGGATCTTGTCGGCGTACTCCATGACCAGCCGGGTGCCGTCCACCGCGATCTGCTTGACCTCCTCGCGGGACCCGCGGAAGACCACGCGGCGGAAGGTCGGGGCGGTCGCGTTGTACAGGTGGACGGTGGCGCGTCGAGCGCCGACCAGTGATTCGACAGTCCGCTCGATCAGTTCCTCGCGGGCCTGCGTCAGGACGGAGATCGTCACGTCCTCGGGGATCGCGCCCTCTTCGATGATGGAGCGGACGAAGGCGAAGTCGGTCTCGCCGGAGGACGGGAAGCCGACCTCGATCTCCTTGTACCCCATGCGTACGAGCAGGTCGAACATCTCGCGCTTACGGGCCGGCGACATCGGGTCGATCAGGGCCTGGTTGCCGTCGCGCAGGTCGGTGGAGAGCCAGCGGGGCGCCTTGGTGATCCGCTTCTCGGGCCAGGTGCGGTCGGGGATGTCGACGGCCTCGTAGCGGCCGTACTTGTGGACCGGCATCCCCGACGGCTTCTGCAGCACCGTCGCGTTGGTGATCGGCGTGGGGCGGCCGACGGCCCGCGAGGCGGGGGTCTGGGCGGGGTTCACTTCGGTCATGGCGCAGGGCTCCTCGGGTGTCCTTCTCCGGGACGGCCGACTGTGTTACTGCAACACCAGACTCCGCGGGGAGGGGGTCGGCCTCGACTACAGGCCCTCGCCGCGGCAGCTAAGAAGAAGCAGCCCGAAACGCATGATGCGTCGAGACTAGCCGAGGGGCGCCCGAGACGTGGGTGCCGTATCAGTATGCGGGATCGGTGGCCACGCTTGCCGGTACCGAACGGCTTAAACACCCAACAGTGATCAATCACTCCATTTCATCAACCCCGGTTGCAACCAGTGACATTGTGCTTACGGACTGCCACAGTCGTGTGTATGCAGCCTCGTTCACAGCAGGGGTTCCACCCCGTCTTCTGCACCATCGTCCCGCCCCACGTCCTCGACAAGCTCTCCCAGTCCGACGACCCCGTCCTCGCCGATCCGGCGCGCCGCACCCTGGAGTCCGACGCGGCCCGGCGCACCCGCCGCCGGATGACGACCGTCGCCCGGCCCACGGCCCCGGTCGAACCGGACGACGAGGCCAGCGCCAAGCCCCACCGCACGCTCTACGACTGCCGCCACGGCACGGACCTGCCGGGCACCAAGGTCCGCGGCGAGGGCGAGAAGCCCACGAAGGACGCCAGCGTCAACCGCGCGTACGCGGGCCTCGGCGCCACCTTCGACCTGCTGCTCACCGCCTACGGCCGGCGCTCCATCGACGGCCGCGGACTGCCGCTCATCGGGTCCGTCCACTACGACGAGAAGTACAACAACGCCTTCTGGGACGGCGAGCAGATGGTCTTCGGGGACGGGGACGGGGAGATCTTCCTCGACTTCACCGTCGCCCTCGACGTGATCGCCCACGAACTGGCCCACGGGCTCACGCAGTACACGGCCAACCTGAGCTACTACGGCCAGTCCGGCGCGCTCAACGAGTCGGTCTCGGACGTCTTCGGCTCCCTCGTGAAGCAGTACTCGCTGGGCCAGACCGCCGACCAGGCGGACTGGCTGATCGGCGAGGGGCTGCTCGCGCCCCGGGTCCAGGGCGTGGCGCTGCGCTCGATGAAGGCGCCCGGCACGGCGTACGACGACGACGTGCTCGGCAAGGACCCGCAGCCCGCGTCCATGGACGACTACATCCACACCGGCGACGACAACGGCGGGGTCCACCTCAACTCCGGCATCCCCAACCGCGCGTTCTACCTCCTGGCCACCGCGCTGGGCGGCAACTCCTGGGAGCGGGCGGGCCGGCTCTGGTTCGATGTGCTCACAGGTGGTGAACTGGCGGTGGACGCGGACTTCGCGGACTTCGCCCGGCTGACCGTGGCGGCGGCGCGCAGCCGCTTCGGCGAGGGCGACGAGGTGGAAGCCGTCCTCAAGGCGTGGTCGGAGGTGGGCGTTCCGACCGATTAGGAGGGACACCGCATGCGGATCCAGGTGAGCAGGACCGGCGGCTTCGCCGGCATCGCGCGCCACCGCGAGATCGACACCTCCGGACGGGCCGACGCCCGGGAGTGGGAGGCCCTGGCCGACTCGGCGCTCGCCGACGGCCAGGCCGCCGCGCCCAAGGGCGTTCCGGACGGCTTCAGCTACCGGATAACGGTCGACGGCAGGACCGTGCACTGCGCGGACCCCCGCCTGACCGAGGCCCAGCGCGCCTTGATCTCACGCGTTCTGAAGGAGGGCGCGTGAGACGGGGCCGCGGCTGAAGCGCCCTCCGCTCAGAACCCGAGCTTCCGGAGCTGTTTCGGGTCGCGCTGCCAGTCCTTGGCGACCTTGACGTGCAGGTCGAGGAAGACGGGGGTGCCGAGCAGGGCCTCGATGTGCTTGCGGGACTTGGTGCCGACGTCCTTCAGCCGCTTGCCCTTCGGGCCGATGATGATGCCCTTCTGGCTGGGGCGCTCGATGTAGACGTTGGCGTGGATGTCCAGCAGCGGCTTGTCCGCCGGCCGGTCCTCGCGCGGCAGCATCTCCTCGACCACGACCGCGATGGAGTGCGGCAGCTCGTCGCGTACGCCTTCGAGCGCGGCCTCGCGGATCAGCTCCGCGACCATCACCATCTCCGGCTCGTCGGTGAGGTCGCCCTCGGGGTAGAGCGGCGGGCTTTCCGGCAGGAGGGGGGCGATCAGGTCCGAGAGCAGGTCGACCTGCTGGTCCTTGACGGCCGAGACCGGGATGATCTCCGCCCACTCGAAGCCGAGCTCCTCGCCGAGCCTGGAGACGGCCAGCAGCTGTTCGGCGAGCTGCTTCGACTCGACCAGGTCGGTCTTGGTGATGATCGCGATCTTGGGCGTCTTCCTGATGCCCGCGAGCTCCTTGACGATGTACTTGTCGCCGGGGCCGAGCTTCTGGTCGGCGGGCAGGCAGAAGCCGATCACGTCGACCTCGGCCCAGGTGGTGCGCACGATGTCGTTCAGCCGCTCGCCCAGCAGGGTGCGCGGCTTGTGCAGCCCGGGGGTGTCGACCAGGATCAGCTGGGCGTCCGGCCGGTGCACGATGCCGCGCACGGTGTGCCGGGTCGTCTGCGGCCGGTTGGAGGTGATGGCCACCTTCCGCCCGACCAGAGCGTTCGTCAGGGTGGACTTGCCCGCGTTGGGACGGCCCACGAAGCAGGCGAAGCCGGCCCGGTGGGGGGCGGGGTTCTCGGCCTGCCGCGCGGCGGCTTCAGGGTTAGGTCGAACGCTCATGGCGCCCATTGTCCCCGATCCCGGGGGCGGCGGGGCACCGAGGCGCCCGCCAAGGCCTCCCGGGCCCGGTCCGGACGGCCCCGGGCCCGCCCCGTGCGGGGGTCAGCCGGCCGTGACGCTGAGCCGCAGCTGTCCGTCCGGCCCGGCGAGCAGCACCGGCGTTTCGGCCCCGCCCAGGTCCCGTACGGCGGCCCGGTCCTCGTCGGAGGGGGCGTCCGCCTCGGAGACGATCGCGGCGGCCTCCAGGGACTTCGCCCCGCTGGCCACCGCCATCGCGACGGCCGTCCGCAGCGCGCTGAGCTTCAGCGACTCCAGTTCCACGGTCCCGGCCACGTAGGTGCGTCCGGTCTCGTCGCGGACGGCCGCGCCCTCGGGGACGCCGTTGCGGGCGCGGGCGCTGCGCGCCAGGGTGACGATCTTGCGGTCCTCGGCGCCGAGGTCGGTGGTCTCAGTCATGTGCCGAGCATACGAAGCCCGGCACGGACCGGGGCGGGCGGGAGCCCCGGGCGACGCGGCCTACGGACGGTCCAGCCGCAGCCGCTCCGCCTTCGGCAGCCCCGCCACCACCAGGTCGTAGCTGTCCTCGATCAGCTCGCGCAGCTTCGCGTCGGGCAGTCCGGAGACGGTGACGGTGTTCCAGTGGCGCTTGTTCATGTGCCAGCCGGGCACCACCGCCTCGTACTCCTCGCGCAGCCGCACCGCCTCGTCGGGGTCGCACTTGAGGTTCACCGTCAGCGGCCGGGCGTCCAGCGCGCTGAGGGCGAACATCTTGCCCAGCACCTTGAAGACGGACGCCTCGGGCCCGAACGGGAACTCCTCGACGCTCGCGTTGAAGCCCAGGCAGAAGGCCCTCAGCTGCTGCGGGGTCATTCCGGCGTCTCCTCCTCCTCGGGAGCCACCGGCTCCACCAGCACCGTGACGATCTTGTTGCGCCGCCCCGCCGGGGACTCCGCGGTCAGCCGCAGCCGCCGCCCGTCGGGCAGTTCGACCTCGGAGGACGCACCGGCGATCGGGACCCGGCCCAGCGCCTTCGCGAGGAGCCCTCCGACCGTCTCCACGTCCTCGTCGTCGTACTCGTCGAGGCCGAACAGCTCGCCCAGGTCGCCGATGTCGAGCCGGGCGGTCACCCGGAAGCAGCCGTTCTCCAGCTCCTGGACGGGCGGCAGCTCGCGGTCGTACTCGTCGGTGATCTCGCCGACGATCTCCTCCAGGATGTCCTCGATGGTGACGATGCCCGCCGTGCCGCCGTATTCGTCGATGACGACGGCGACGTGGCTGCGCTCCTGCTGCATCTCGCGCAGCAGGTCGCCGGCGTTCTTCGTGTCGGGCACGAACGCCGCCGGGCGCATCGCCGTGGAGACCGGGTCGGCCTCCGACTCCCGGTTGATGTGCGTCTTGCGGACCAGGTCCTTGAGGTAGACGATCCCGACGATGTCGTCCTCGTTCTCGCCGGTGACCGGGATCCGCGAGAATCCGGAGCGCAGCGCGAGGGTGAGCGCCTGACGGATCGTCTTGTAGCGCTCGATGCAGACGAGGTCGGTGCGCGGGACCATCACCTCGCGCACCAGCGTGTCACCGAGCTCGAAGACGGAGTGCACCATGCGGCGCTCCTCGTCCTCGATCAGCGACTCCTGCTCGGCGAGGTCCACCATGGCCCGCAGCTCGGCCTCGCTGGCGAACGGGCCCTTGCGGAATCCCTTGCCGGGGGTCAGCGCGTTGCCGATGAGGATCAGCAGCTGCGGAATGGGCCCCATGATCCGGGCCAGCGGCAGCAGCACGTACGCCGACGCGGTCGCGGTGTTCAGCGGGTGCTGGCGGCCGATGGTGCGCGGGGATACACCGATCGCGACGTAGGAGACGAGGACCATCACGCCGATGGCGACGGCCAGCGCCTCCCAGGTCTCCGGGAACTCCTTCAGACAGGCGTATGTGACGAGCACTCCGGCGGCCATCTCGCAGGCGACCCGCACCAGCAGGGCGACGTTGAGATAGCGCGTCGGGTCGGCCGCGACCTGCTCCAGCTTGGCGCTGCCGCGCCGGCCCGAGCGGACCGCCTCGGCGGCCCGGAAGCTCGATGTGCGGGCGATCCCGGCCTCCGCGCAGGCGGCCAGCCAGCCGACGACGAGCAGCATGACGACGCCGGCGATCAGGGGGAGGCTCACGAGACGGTCGGGGCGGGGGACGGACCGGTCAGCCCGTGCTCGCCGCGCCAGCCGTCCACGATGGCCGCCTGGAGGCCGAACATCTCGGCCTTCTCGTCCGGCTCCTCGTGGTCGTAGCCCAGCAGGTGCAGCACCCCGTGGACGGTGAGGAGCTGGAGCTCCTCGTCCATGGAGTGCTGCGTCTCGGCTTCCTCGCCCTGCTTCGTGGCGACCTCGGGGCAGAGCACGATGTCACCGAGGAGCCCCTGCGGGGGCTCCTCTTCGTCCTTGGCCGGCGGACGCAGCTCGTCCATCGGGAAGGACATGACATCGGTCGGGCCCGGCAGGTCCATCCACTGCATGTGCAGCTGCTCCATGGCCGCGGAGTCCACCACGATCACCGAGAGTTCGGAGAGCGGGTGGATCCGCATGCGCGCGAGCGCGTAGCGGGCGATGTCGAGGATCGCCTGCTCGTCGACCTCGGTTCCGGACTCGTTGTTGACGTCGATCGACATGGTGCGCTGCTACTGCTTCCCGTTGTGACGGCCGCGGCCCCGATGGCCCCCGCCGTCCTGCTCGCCCTTGCTGCTGTCGTACTTCTCGTACGCGTCGACAATACGGCCGACCAGCTTGTGCCGGACGACATCCTGGGAGGTGAGCCGGGAGAAGTGCACGTCGTCGATGCCCTCCAGGATCTCCTGCACCTGGCGCAGACCGCTCTTGGTCCCGCTCGGCAGGTCGACCTGGGTGATGTCACCGGTGACGACGATCTTGGAGTCGAAGCCGAGCCGGGTGAGGAACATCTTCATCTGCTCGGCGCTGGTGTTCTGCGCCTCGTCCAGGATGATGAAGGCGTCGTTCAAGGTGCGGCCGCGCATGTACGCCAGGGGCGCCACCTCGATCGTGCCCGCTGCCATCAGGCGCGGGATCGAGTCGGGGTCGAGCATGTCGTGCAGGGCGTCGTAGAGCGGGCGCAGGTACGGGTCGATCTTGTCGAACAGCGTGCCCGGGAGGAAGCCCAGGCGCTCGCCGGCCTCGACGGCGGGGCGGGTCAGGATGATCCGGCTGACCTGCTTGGACTGGAGGGCCTGGACCGCCTTGGCCATCGCCAGGTAGGTCTTGCCCGTACCGGCGGGGCCGATGCCGAAGACGATCGTGTGCTTGTCGATCGCGTCGACGTACCGCTTCTGGTTGAGCGTCTTGGGGCGGATCGTGCGGCCCCGGCTGGAGAGGATGTTCTGCGTCAGCACCTCGGCCGGGGTCTCCGTGCCGTCCGCCTGGCCGTTGTCGGTGGCCTTGAGCATCGCGATCGACCGTTCCACGGCGTCCTCCGTCATCGGCTGCCCGGTGCGGAGCACCAGCACCATCTCGTCGAACAGGCGCTGGATCAGGGCGATGTCCGCCGCGTCGCCCGTCGCGCTTATGTCATTTCCCCGGACGTGGATGTCGGCCGCCGGGAACGCCGCTTCGATCACGCGCAGCAGCGAGTCGCCCGCTCCCAGGAGCATCACCATCGGGTGAGCGGCCGGGATGCTGATGTGGGCACGCGCCTGCGGCTGTGTGGGTGACTGAGTCATGGGCCGGCCCTCGGGCCTGCGCATACCTCCCGTTGCTGGGTCCTCGCCGCTCGAGAACCTCGTGTCCCTCAAGCCTACGACTCCGCACCGACAACACCAGAGGTTTTACCGGGCGGTACGGGGCCGGGCAGGTTACGCGCGGAAACCGATCGTGGGCAGGGCCCGGCGCAGCGGCCAGGGCCGGGCGGCGGCCGGCAGCAGGTCGTCCAGGAAGGCGTAGCGCCGCAGCGCGGCCGGGTCCTGTCCGGCGCAGGTGCGCACCTGTTGCCACCAGGCGGCGATCTCCGCCCAGCCGGGGGCCGAGAGCGAGCCGCCGAACTCCTGGACGGAGAGGGCCGCGGTCAGCCCGGCGAACGCGAGGCGGTCGGCGAGGGGCCAGCCGGCCAGGGTGCCGGTGACGAAGCCGGCCACGAAGACATCGCCGGCGCCGGTCGGGTCCAGGGCCTCGACCTCGATGGCCGGGACCTCGGCGGCCGTGCCGGTGGCGGCGTCGACCGCGTAGGCACCGTCGGAGCCCAGGGTGACGACGGCGAGCGGTACGCGTTCGGCGAGGGCGTGCGCGGCGGCCCGGGGGCAGTCGGTGCGGGTGTAGCGCATCGCCTCCTCGGCGTTGGGGAGGAAGGCGTGGCAGTGCTCCAGGCCGCTCAGGGCGTCCAGGTCCCAGCGCCCGGTCTCGTCCCAGCCGACGTCCCCGAAGATCAGGGCCCCCCGGCGGGCGGCCTCGGCGACCCAGGGTTCGGTGCGGCCGGGCTCCAGCGAGGTGACGGCGGCCCGGGCCCTGGGCGGGCAGCGGGGGAAGGCGGGGGCCTCGGGCGAGGCGGTGGTGGGGTGGGACGGGGCCTCGTGGCCGTGCGAGACCATCGTCCGCTCGCCCTCGTACGCCATGGAGACGGTCACCGGGGAGTGCCAGCCGCGGACCGTGTGCGACCGGGAGAGGTCGATGCCCTCCCCCTGTTCGAGCGCGTCCCAGCAGTACTCGCCGTAGTGGTCGTCGCCGAAGGCGGCGGCCAGGGAGGTGTGCAGGCCGAGGCGGGCCAGCGCGGTGGCCATGTTGGCGACGCCGCCGGGGCTGGAGCCCATGCCGCGCGCCCAGGACTCGGTGCCCCGCACGGGGGCGCTGTCCAGGCCGGTGAAGATGATGTCCAGGAAGACCGTGCCGGTGAGGAAGACGTCGCAGTCGGGGTCCTGCGGGGCGCGCAGCCCGTCCAGCGGGTCGATCTGCGGAATGTCAGCGCTCACCTTGCACTCCCCGGTCGTGGCGGTTGCGGCCAGTGTGCCCGATACGCGACGGTGATGGACGAGTGCGCGCCGCGCGTGTGTTCACGGTCGCTGACCTGCGTAAACATGCGCGATTACCCATCAGCGAAGCGCGTAAACACAAAAGTGGCCCAGATCACAGAAGACCGGCTTTCGGTGGGCCGGGAGCACTTGATACAAATTGGCCCGCGAGCACCGTTGGAGACGTACCCGACGGAAGCGCCGATTTCTCGTATTTCCCCCCTCCCTTCTGCCGCTTCTCGGCATGTCCTCAGGAACGCCCATGTCCTCGCGCCCTCGCGCCGCGTGGCCCCTGGTCGCCGTGTTCACCGCCGGTTACCTCGCCGCCTATCTCCTCCCCACCATCGTGGGACGGCTCTCCGTCTATCTGGGCCTCAGCACGGCCCAGGCCGGGCTCGTCGGCAGTGCGCTGCTGCTCAGCTCCGCCTCCGCCGGCTTCTCCCTGGCGGGACGCGTGGAGGCGTACGGGCCGTGCAGACCGGCCCGCGTGGGACTGATCCTGTGCGTGGTGGGGTACGGCTGCGCGGCGCTGGCCGGCACCGTGCCGCTGGTGATCGCGGGCGCGGTGGTCGGCGGTTTCGGTTCCGGTACGGCGACCGCCGTCGCGGCGGCGGGCATCGCCGCCCAGAGCGACCCGCACCGCACCTCGTCCCTGGGCCTGCTGAGCGTCTCGGCGACCGCGGGCGCCCTGTACCTGACGGTCCCGCACCTGGGCGGCGGCCACCGGCTGCCGTTCGCCTCGATCGCCCTGGTCGCGCTCCTGGTCTGGCCGGCCACCTCCCGGCTCGGCGGCTCGGCCGCGTCCGGGCCGTCCGTGCCCTCGGCGGGCCGGCTGCCGCACCGCCGCTCCGGACTGGTCCTCGCGGGCGGCATGCTCGTCTGGTCGATGGCGCAGAACGCGCTGTGGGGCGTCAGCAGCCGGATCGGCGTGGACCAGGTCGGGCTGTCCGAGGTGACGATCGGCGCCGTGTTCGCCGCCGCGCTCGGTGCCGGGCTGCTCGGCGTGATGGGCGCCGGGGTGCTGGGCTCGAAGCTGGGGCGCGCGGTCCCGATCGGGGTCGGCACCGCCGTGATCGCGGGGAGCATCGTGCTCAGCTCGTCCGCCGGGAGCCTCGGCTCCTTCGCGACCGGCGAGATCCTGTGGAACACCGTCTACCCGGTGGTGCTGTCGTATCTGATCGGCCTGGCCGCCTCCCTCGACGTACGCGGCCGCTGGGCGGTCCTCGCCGGCTCCGCGTCGTCCGTGGGCGTCGCCTGCGGACCGGTGCTCGGCAGTGTGCTGTCGGAGGAGGCCGGGTTCCCGGGGATGGGACTGGTCCTGGGCGCGGCGACCCTGCTGGTCGCGCTGCCGGTGACGGCCGTCGCCCTGCACGTCGGCGGTCGTCCGCTGGTGCCGGGTTCGGTACGCCGCCGGGGCGGTGCGCCGGCGGCCCTGCTGGCGGTCACCACGGGTGCGGTGCCCGGCGCGGTGCCCAAGGTGGGTGCGCCCGAGCAGGCCGTCACGGAGATCAGCATCCCGGCCCTGCGCCGCAGGCGCCTCGGCAGGAACGCGTTCCGGACGGCCGGCCCGGAGGGCGGTCAGTCGAACGCGTACGCCTCGACCTCGGACAGGTAGCGCGCCCTGCGCTCCTCGTCGTGGTCGAGGAAGGCCGCCCGGAAGGAGTTGCGGGCCAGGGTGCGCAGCTGCTCGCGGTCCAGGCCGAGCGCTTCGTGGACGGCGTGGAAGGTGTCTCCGACGTACCCGCCGAAGTAGGCGGGGTCGTCGGAGTTGACCGTGCAGAGCAGCCCGGCCTCCAGCATCGCGGGCAGCGGGTGCTCCTCCAGGGTGTCGACCGCGCGCAGCCGTACGTTGGACAGCGGGCACAGCGTGAGCGGTACGCGCTCCGCGACCAGCCGCCGCACGAGGTCCGGGTCCTCCATGCAGCGCAGCCCGTGGTCGATCCGCTCCACGCCCAGCACGTCGAGCGCCTCGCGGATGTACGAGGGCGGTCCCTCCTCGCCCGCGTGGGCGACCTTGCGCAGGCCGAGCTCCCCGGCCCGTTCGTACACCTCGCGGAACTTCACGGGCGGGTGGCCGACCTCGGCGGAGTCCAGGCCGACGGCGCTGATCCGGTGCAGGTGAGGGCGGGCCGCCTCCAGGGTCTCCAGGGCCGATTCGGCGGACTGGTCGCGCAGGAAGCACATGATCAGCTGGGTGGAGATGCCGTGCTTCTCTTCGCTGCGCTCCAGCGCCCGCCCCAGGCCCTCGATCACGGTGCCGATGGGCACGCCGCGCGCGGTGTGGGCCTGCGGGTCGAAGAAGATCTCGGCGTGGCGGACGCCCTGGGCGGCGGCCCGGGTGAGGTAGGCGTCGGCGAGTTCCGCGAAGTCGTCCTCGGTCCGCAGCACGGCCATCAGCGCGTAGTAGAGGTCCAGGAAGCTCTGCAGGTCCTCGAAGAGGTACGCGGTCCGCAGGGCCTCGGTGTCCGCGTGGGGCAGGGTCACGCCGTTGCGCGCGGCGAGCGCGAAGGCCAGTTCCGGTTCGAGGGTCCCCTCGATGTGGAGGTGGAGTTCGGCTTTGGGGAGGTGCACGGTGATCTCAATCGTGTGGGGGTGGTGCGTGGTGCTACGCGTGACGGCTGGGGACCGGTACGCGCATCAGGTCCTGGGCGACGGTCAGCTCGCCCTGGTAACCGGCCGCCCTGGCTTCGGCCTCGAACGCCTCCGGTTCCGGATAGCGCTGCGAGAAGTGCGTCAGGACGAGGTGCCGTACGTCCGACTCCCGGGCGACCCGGGCCGCCTGGGAGGCGGTCAGGTGGCCGTGGTCGGCGGCCAGCTCCCGGTCCGCGTCGAGGAACGTCGACTCGATGACCAGCATGTCGCAGCCCTCGGCGAGGGCGTGGACGCCGTCGCAGAGCCTGGTGTCCATGATGAACGCGAACCGCTGTCCGCGCCTGTGCTCGGACACGTCGGCGAGCGTGACCCCGCCGAGGGCGCCCTCGCGCTGGAGGCGTCCGACGTCCGGCCCCGCGATGCCGTGCTCGGCGAGCTTCGCGGGCAGCATCCGCCGCCCGTCGGGCTCGGTGAGCCGGTAGCCGTACGACTCGACGGGGTGCGAGAGCCGGTGGCTGTCGAGGGTGTACGCGGCGGTGGTGGCCAGCGGTCCGTCGGCGGCGACCGGGGCCTCGGTCAGCTCCACCGTCTCGCGGTAGGCGGTCGCGTACCGCAGCCGGTCGAAGAAGCGCTGCCCGCTCGCCGGGTAGTGGGCGGTCACCGGGTGCGGGACCTGGTCGAGGTTGATCCGCTGGATCACCCCGGCCAGGCCCAGCGAGTGGTCGCCGTGGAAGTGCGTGACGCAGATCCGGTTGATGTCGTGCGCGGCGACCCCGGCCCGCAGCATCTGGCGCTGGGTGCCCTCGCCGGGGTCGAAGAGGATGCCCTCGCCGTCCCAGCGCAGCAGGTAGCCGTTGTGGTTCCGGTGCCGCGTCGGG
This sequence comes from Streptomyces sp. NPDC016469, assembly GCF_040632905.1. Lineage (NCBI taxonomy): Bacteria > Bacillati > Actinomycetota > Actinomycetes > Kitasatosporales > Streptomycetaceae > Streptomyces > Streptomyces sp. NPDC016469. The sequence goes on along the minus strand of NZ_JBEYCQ010000001.1, from coordinate 55,785 downwards.
ACCTGGCTGGCGGTCCCGAGCACGACGAGTTCACGGGCGGACATTATCCGGGCGGCCATTCCAGGCCCCGGCCGCCGAGGACATGGGCGTGCGCGTGGAAGACGGTCTGGCCTGCGCCGGCACCGGTGTTGAACACGACCCGGTACCCGGTCCGGTCGATCTTCTCGTCGGCGGCGACGTTGCCGGCCTCGCACAGCACGTCGGCGAGCACCTGCGGTTCGGCGGCACCGAGGGATGCGGCGTCCGGGTGGTGCAGGCGCGGGATGACGAGTACGTGGGTGGGGGCCTGGGGGTTGATGTCGCGGAACGCGACGGTGGTGTCGGTCTCGCGGACGATGGTGGCCGGGATCTCCCCCGAGACGATCTTGCAGAACAGACAGTCGGGCTGCGGTTCTCCTGCCATTCGCTTACGCGCTCCTTGGGCCTCGGGTGATCCGTTGCCGCCCAGCTTATCCGGGGGCGCTGCCCCCGTACCCCCGCTCCTCAATCGCCGGAGGGGCTCAGGTGTCAGCCCCGCCGGCGTTTGGGGCGCGGGGTCCGGGGCGGAGCCCCGGGTTCGGGAAGGGGCGGGGTGGGGAACAGGCCCGCCGCAGGCACACCCGCCCCCACCCCGCTCAGCTCACTCCGGGAGCCCCGGCAGCTCCGGCGCCACCTTCGCCGGCACCCGCTCCAACGACTCCAGTGCGATCCGCACCGCCTCGTCGAGCTGGGGGTCACGCCCCTCGGCGTGATCCCGCGGCGTCATCACGACCTCCACGTCCGGGTCCACGCCGTGGTTCTCGACGCCCCACCCGTACCCCTCCAGCCAGAACGCGTACTTCGGCTGCGTGACCAGCGTCCCGTCGACCAGCCGGTACCGGCTGTCGATGCCGACCACGCCTCCCCACGTCCGGACCCCGACCACCGGCCCGATCTTGAGCGCCTTGATCGCCGCGTTCACGATGTCGCCGTCCGACCCGGAGAACTCGTTCGCCACGGCCACCACCGGCCCGCGCGGTGCGTCGCCCGGGTAGCTGGTGGGGCGCATGCCGCGCGCCAGGTCCCAGCCGACGATGCGGCGGGCCAGCTTCTCCACGACGAGCTGCGAGGTGTGGCCGCCCCGGTTCTCCCGGACGTCCACGACCAGGCCCTCACGCGCCATCTCGGTGCGCAGGTCGCGGTGGATCTGGGCCCATCCGCCGCCGACCATGTCGGGGACGTGGAGGTAGCCGAGGCGCCCCCCGGACCGCTCGTGCACGTACGCCCGCCGGTCGGCGACCCACGCGTGGTAGCGCAGGGCCTCCTCGTCGGCGACGGGCACGACGACGACGTGGCGCCGGTCGCCCCCGTCGGCAGGCGCGACGGTCAGCTCGACCGGCTTGCCGGCCGCGCCGGTGAGCAGCGGCGCGGGCCCGGTGAGCGGGTCGACCGGGTGCCCGTCGACGGCCAGGACCGCGTCACCGGCCCGGACCGCGACGCCCGGAGCGGCGAGCGGCGAGCGGGCGGCCGGGTCCGAGGTCTCGGAGGGCAGCACGCGGTCGATGCGCCAGCTGCCGTCCTCCGCGCGCGAGAGGTCCGCCCCGAGCAGCCCCTGCCGGGCCGCGTCGTCGCGCCAGCCGCCGGGCGGGGTGACGTAGGCGTGCGAGGTGCCCAGCTCGCCCTGGACCTCCCAGAGCAGGTCCATGAGGTCGTCGTGGGTCGCGACGCGCTCCAGGACCGGCCGGTAGCGGTCGAGGACCCCGTCCCAGTCGACGCCGCCCATGTCGGGGCGCCAGAAGTTGTCCCGCATGACGCGCCCGGCCTCGTCGTACATCTGGCGCCACTCGGCGGCCGGGTCGAGGGTGCGGCGGATGCGGGAGAGGTCGACGGTCACGGCGTCGTCGTGGTCGTCGTCGCCCGCGGGCACACGGCTGTCGGAGGGGACGACGGACAGCTTGCCGTGGCTGACGATCGCCAGCCGCTTCCCGTCACCGCTGACGGCGAAACGGCTGACGTCCGAGGACAGCTCCTCGCAGCGCAGCTTCTCCAGGTCGTACCGCTCCAGGACGGTGTCCGGGCGGCGGGCGTCCGGGCCGGCCCCGCTGGTGCCGAGGACGCCGGTGAGCGGGTGGCGCAGCCAGAGCAGCCCGTCGCGCGCGGTGCGCAGCGAGGAGTAGACGGCGGCCTCGACGGGAAGGGGCACGATCCGGTCGGCGAGGCCGTCCAGGTCGATGCGGGTGATGGGGAGCGCGGTGGGGTTGTCCTCGCCGTCGCCGCCCTTCTCCTTCTCCGTGGGCCGGCCGTGCAGCTGCGGTCCGAACGGGGAAGGCGTGGTCGCCGCGAGGGTGAGCAGGTGCGGCCGGCAGGAGCCGATGAACGCCATGTCGAAGACGTGGGCGTCGTAGATGGGGTCGAAGGCGCGCTCGGAGAGGAAGGCCAGGTGCTTTCCGTCGGCGGTGAAGGCGGGCGCGAAGTCCCGGAACCGCAGGGGCGTCGCCTCGGAGACCGAGAGGTCGGCGATGTGGGCGAGCTTGAGCTGGCTGAGCGGCTCGGGGCCGGGGTGCGACCAGGCGAGCCAGGCGGAGTCGGGCGACCAGGCGAGGCCGGAGGCGTCGCCGTTCTCGCTGCGGTCCACCTCGTGGATCTCGCCGCTCTCCCGCTCGACGATCAGCACCCGCCCGTCGTGGGCGGCGACCGCGAACCGGCTGCCGTCGGGGGCGGGGGCGAGATCCAGGACGCGGCCCAGCCGGCCGGCCGCGAGGCGGCGGGGCGCGGCGCCGGGGGCGGTGCCGGTGGCGGGGGCGATCTCCAGTGCGTCGTCGCCCTCGGCGTCGGTGACCCAGACGACGTGCTGGTCGCCGTCGGCCTGGAAGGTGCGCGGCAGCCTGGCCCGTACGCCGGGCTCGGCGGCCAGCGCGCGGGCGGGGCCCTCGCGGTGGGTCACCCAGTGGACGGCGCCCCGCGACAGGACCGCGCTGCCCCGGCCGGTGCGGTCGGGCGACGCGCTGGTCAGGTGGCTGTCGGCGTGCAGCGGGTAGGGCTGGAGGTCGGCGCGCTGGCCGCCGAGCCGGACCTCGACGCGGCGGGGCTCGTCGCTCTCCAGGCTGTCCAGGAGCCACAGTTCACCGGCCGAGGCGTAGGCGACCCGGGTGCCGTCGGTGGTGGCCTGCCGGGCGTAGAACCCGCCGACGGGGGTGTGCCGGCGCAGGTCCGAGCCGTCGGGCAGCGAGGAGTAGAGGGCGCCGGTGCCCTCGTGGTCGGAGAGGAACGCGAGGCGCTCCCCCACCCACATCGGGCACTCGATGTTGCCGTCGAGGTCCTGGTGGACCCGGGCGAATGCGAGCGGGTCGTCCTCGGACGCGATCCAGAGCTTGCCGGCCGTGCCACCCCGGTAGCGCTTCCAGGAGGCGGCCTCGCGCCCCATGGTGGCGGAGAGCAGCAGGACGCGCCCGCCGGGCCCGTACGCGAGGGAGCCGACGGGGCCGTACGGGAGGGTCCGCGCGGGACCGCCGTCGACCGGGACGGCCCGGGCCCAGGTGCGGCGCAGCGAGACCTGGCCCTGGGTGCTGGTGACCAGTACGTCGCCTTCGGGGGTCCAGCCGCGCACGGTGGTGCGGGCGTCGCCCCAGTGGGTGAGCCGCCGGGAGGGCCCGCCGTCGGCGGGGGCGAGGTGCACCTCGGGAGCCCCGTCGCGGGTGGACGTCCAGGCGACGAGGGTGCCGTCGGGAGATATGCGCGGCTGGGTGACGGGACGGTTGTCTGCGCTGACCCGCCACGCCCGGCCGCCGTCGAGTGGGGCGAGCCAGACGTCGTCCTCTGCGGTGAAGGCGATCAGATCACCTTGGACATGGGGGTACCTGAGGTAGGAAGGCTGTGTCACACGATCACCCTAGGCCGAGGGTGTGCCGGGTGGCACGGGGTTGGCCGGAGTACGTCGCAGGCCGGACGCCGGAGGTCCGTTCACTTGCCGGGATACGCGGTGACCGTCACCGTCACGGTGGCCGTCGGGCCGTTGCCCCGGCCCGGGGGTCCGGCGGGCGGCGCGGTCGTGGCCGGGGCGGTGCAGTCGCCGAGCAGCGTGGCCCGGAAGACGGCGCGGCCTCCGCTCTTCGCGGTCATGTCGCCGCGTACGCACCGGCCTTCGACCGCGTACGTCACCTGTCCGTCCAGCGCGATGTCCCCGCCGGACCTCGTCTTGCCGTCGCAGTGGACCTCGGCCGTCCGGCGCGCGGCGGAGGGCGCGGCCGAGCGGGTGGCACCGTCCCCGTCGAGCGAGGCGGTGCAGGTCAGCCAGCGCACCCGGACGCCTTCGTGCTCCAGGGCGCGGGTGGCGGTCCGGTCCGTGGTGAAGGCGACGGACGCGGTGTTCAACGCGCCGGTGGTGTCGCCCGGTTCGCAGGCGGTGAGCCCGGCGACGGCGGCCGCGGCGAGGCAGAGCGCGGCCGGAAAACGACGGGCCGCACGACGGCCCCCTGCCCTTGATGTCCCCATACGGGCAGCTTCCCACCGCATGTGACGGCGCGGTAGACCGCTTCCGGGCACAACCACCCCATCGGGGACGGCTTTACGACCAGCGCCCCGTGCGTCCCAGGAGCAGCGCCGTCGCCGCGGTGCCCGCCGTCGAGGTGCGCAGGACCGTGGGGCCGAGGCGGCAGGCGCGGGCGCCGGCGGCGGCGAACGCGGCCAGTTCGTCCGGGGACACACCGCCCTCGGGGCCGACGACGAGCACGATCTCGCCCTCGTCGGGCAGGGCGACGGTGGCCAGCGGTTCGCTCGCGTAGTCGCGGTCCTCGTGCAGGACGGCCGCGAAGTCCGCCGCGGCGAGGAGGCCGGCGACCTGCTTGGTGGTGGCCAGGTCCGCCACGTCCGGGAACAGCACCCGGCGCGACTGCTTGCCGGCCTCCCGGGCCGTGGCGCGCCATTTGGCCAGGGACTTGAGTCCGCGGTCGCCCTTCCACTGGGTGATGCAGCGCGCCGCCTGCCACGGGACGACCGCGTCGACGCCGGTCTCGGTCATCGTCTCCACGGCGACCTCGCCCCGGTCCCCCTTGGGCAGGGCCTGGACGACGGTGATCCGCAGCGCGGGGCGCGGCTCCTCGTGGACCGGGTCCAGGTCGCCGACGACCAGCCGGTCCTTGCCCTCGGCGGCGCGCACGAGGCCCTGGGCCCACCGGCCGCGGCCGTCCGTGAGGACGACCTCCTCGCCGGTGCGCAGCCGCTTCACGGAGACGGCGTGGCGTCCCTCGGGCCCGTCGAGGACGAACTCGGGGGCGTCCGGCAGGTGTCCGACGACGAAGACGGGTGCCGTCACTGTGTGCTCCTTGTGCTCACTGCCGTCCGTGCGGCGTCCAGTTCGTCGGCGAGCAGCCGGACCAGCCGGCCGGCGGGCAGTTCGCGGGCCATCCGGTGCCCCTGCCCGGCCCACAGCGCCATGCCCTGGGCGTCCCCGACGCGGGCGGCGGCCTTGCGCAGCACGGAAGTCATGTGGTGGACCTGGGGGTAGGCGGCGGGGGCGTACGGGCCGTGCTCGCGCACGAAGCGGTTGACCAGGCCGCGTGCCGGGCGCCCGGAGAACGCCCTGGTCAGGGTGGTCCGGACGAACAGCGGGTTGATCAGGGCCTGTTTGTGCAGGACGTGGGCCCCGGACTCCGGGCAGGCCAGGAAGGCGGTGCCGAGCTGGGCGGCGTCGGCGCCCGCCGCGAGGACGGCGGCGATCTGGGCGCCGCGCATCAGGCCGCCGGCGGCGACGACCGGTATCTGCACGGTCTCGCGGACCTGGCCGACCAGGCTCAGCAGTCCGGTCCCGCCGTCCTCGGTCGCCGGGTCGTCGTGGAACGTGGAGCGGTGCCCGCCCGCCTCGGTGCCCTGGGCGCAGACGGCGTCGGCCCCGGCCCACTCGGCGGCCTGGGCCTCCTCCGGCGAGGTGACCGTGACGACGGTGTACGTACCGGCGGCCGCGAACGCGTCGAGCGTGTCCCGCGAGGGGCAGCCGAAGGTGAAGGAGACGACCGGGACCGGGGCGTCGAGGAGGACGGCGAGCTTGTCCTCGTAGCCGTCGTCGCCGGGGAGGTCCGGGTCGCCGAGCTCGGTCTCGTAACCGGTGGCCTCGCCCGCGAGCCGGCGACGGTAGTCCTCCAGCGCGGCGGGGTCGGCCGGTTCGCACTGCGGCATGAAGAGGTTGACGCCGAAGGGCTGCCCGGTCAGGGCGCGCACCTGCTGGATCTCGTCGCGCAGGGCGTCCGCCGTCTTGTAGCCGGCGGCCAGGAAACCGAGCCCGCCGGCCTCGGACACGGCGGCGGCGAGCTGCGGGCAGGAAGGACCGCCGGCCATGGGGGCCTGCACGAGGGGATACCGGAGGAGAGCGGTCAGCGCGGAGGGCATGACCGCATCGTGTCATGTCCTTCCTGTCCCGTGATGCCCGCCCCGCGACAGCGTCCGGCCCGGCCGCAGCGCGTCGGTACGGGCCCGGAGCCCGGGCCCGTACCGTGTGCGCGCAAAGCCGTCAGCGGCCGTTGAAGGCGTCCTTCAGGCGGGAGAACAGGCCCTGCTGGCCGGGCTGGAACTGGCCGGTGGGCCGCTCCTCGCCGCGCAGCTTGGCCAGTTCGCGCAGGAGGCGTTCCTGCTCGGGGTCCAGCTTCATCGGAGTGGTCACCTCGACGTGCACGATGAGGTCGCCGCGTCCCCCGCCCCGCAGGTGGGTGATGCCGCGCCCGTGCAGCGGGACGGACTGGCCGGACTGGGTGCCCGGCCGGATGTCGACCTCCTCCAGGCCGTCCAGCGTCTCCAGCGGCACCTTGGTGCCGAGGGCCGCCGCCGTCATGGGGATGGTGACCGTGCAGTGCAGGTCGTCCCCGCGGCGCTGGAACACCGCGTGCGGCAGCTCGTGGATCTCGACGTAGAGGTCGCCGGCGGGACCGCCGCCGGGGCCGACCTCGCCCTCGCCCGCGAGCTGGATGCGGGTGCCGTTGTCGACACCGGCGGGGATCTTCACGGTCAGCGTGCGCCGCGAGCGGATGCGGCCGTCGCCGGCGCACTCCGGGCACGGGGTCGGCACGACCGTGCCGAAGCCCTGGCACTGCGGGCAGGGCCGCGAGGTCATGACCTGGCCGAGGAAGGACCGGGTGACCTGGGAGACCTCACCGCGGCCGCGGCACATGTCGCAGGTCTGCGCCGAGGTGCCGGGGGCCGCGCCCTCGCCGCTGCACGTGGTGCAGACGACGGCGGTGTCGACCTGGATGTCCTTGGTGGTGCCGAAGGCAGCCTCGGAGAGGTCGATCTCCAGCCGGATCATGGCGTCCTGGCCGCGCCGGGTGCGCGAGCGGGGCCCGCGCTGCGACGACGTACCGAAGAACGCGTCCATGATGTCGGAGAAGTTGCCGAAGCCGCCCTGGCCGAAGCCGCCCGCGCCGGCGCCGCCGGACTGCGAGAGCGGGTCGCCGCCGAGGTCGTAGACCTGCTTCTTCTGCGCGTCCGACAGGACCTCGTAAGCGGCGTTGATCTCCTTGAACCGCTCCTGGGTCTTCGGATCGGGGTTGACGTCCGGGTGCAGCTCGCGGGCGAGTCTCCGGAATGCCTTCTTGATCTCGTCCTGGGAAGCGTCGCGGCGCACGCCGAGTACGGCGTAGTAGTCCGTGGCCACTTACGACTCCGCCAGGATCTGTCCGACGTAACGTGCCACTGCGCGTACCGCTCCCATCGTTCCGGGGTAGTCCATGCGGGTCGGTCCGACCACGCCGAGTTTGGCGACTGCCTCGTCGCCCGAACCGTAGCCGACCGCGACGACGGACGTGGAGTTGAGCCCCTCGTGGGCGTTCTCGTGCCCGATGCGTACGGTCATGCCCGAGTCCTTGGCCTCGCCGAGCAGCTTCAGCAGCACGACCTGCTCCTCCAGTGCCTCCAGCACCGGCCGGATCATCACCGGGAAGTCGTGTCCGAAGCGGGTGAGATTGGAGGTGCCGCCGATCATCAGCCGCTCCTCCGTCTCCTCGACGAGGGTTTCGAGCAGGATCGAGAGGACGGTGGACACGGTTCCCCGGTCCTCGCTCTCGAAGGATTCCGGCAGGTCCTGCACCAGCTGCGGGACGTCCGCGAACCGGCGCCCCACCACCCGGCTGTTGAGCCGGGCCCGCAGATCGGCGAGGGAGGTCTCGCCGAACGGCGCCGGGCAGTCCACCAGCCGCTGTTCGACCCGGCCGGTGTCCGTGATCAGCACGAGCATCAGCCGCGCCGGGGCCAGGGACAGCAGTTCCACATGCCGCACCGTCGAACGGGTCAGCGAGGGGTACTGCACGACGGCGACCTGCCGGGTCAGCTGCGCGAGCAGCCGTACGGTACGGCCCACGACGTCGTCCAGGTCGACCGCGCCGTCGAGGAAGTTCTGGATGGCGCGGCGCTCCGGCGACGAGAGGGGCTTGACGCCCGCCAGCTTGTCCACGAAGAGCCGGTAGCCCTTGTCCGTCGGGATGCGCCCGGCGCTGGTGTGGGGCTGGGCGATGAAGCCCTCCTCCTCCAGCACCGCCATGTCGTTGCGGACGGTCGCCGGGGAGACCCCCAGCTTGTGCCGCTCGGTGAGCGCCTTCGAGCCGACGGGCTCCTCGGTCCCGACGTAGTCCTGGACGATCGCGCGCAGCACTTCGAGTCTGCGTTCGCTGAGCATCGCGCACACCTCCAGCTGTCCACGTCGGTGCTTCCCGGGCCGTTCCCGGGATTCCTCCTGGCACTCGGTGCGTACGAGTGCCAGCGATCCCGGCCAGTGTACGGCGACGGGGTGGTGCCCTAGCAAGGGCGACCGGCGACGGTGCCCAGGTCGCTGCCGATAGCGTCGCCGCATGGATGCCTCTTGGGAAGACTTCGGATGGGAGCGGCTGGGTCACGGAACGGGCCGGCGGCGCCTTCCGGTCTGGGACGCGACGGCCCTGCTGGTGGCCGGCCGGGACGGGGCACTGCTCTGTGACACCGGTTCGTCACTGCGCGAGGGAGCGGAACTGCGCACCCAGGTGGAGGCGCTGCTCGGCCGGAGGGTGACGCACATCGCACTCAGTCACCCCCATTTCGACCATGTGCTGGGCACGGCCGCGTTCGCCGGGGCACGGGTGTACGGCTCCGAGGGCATGGCGGAGCTGCTGCGGCGCGGGGCGGACGAGCTGTACGCGGACGCAGTGGCCCAGGGCCTGCCCGAGGCGGACGCGGCCGGGTCCGCCGATGTGCTGGTGGCCCCGGGCCACGAGGTGCGCGGGGAGCTGACGGTGGACCTCGGCGGCGGCCGGGAGGCGGTCCTGGTGAACGTGGGCGCGGCGCACAGCGGCCACGACCTCGCGGTGCTGGTCCCGGGCTCCCCCGCGCTGGTGTACTGCGGCGACCTGGTCGAGGAGTCCGGCGAACCCCAGGCGGGCCCGGACGCCCGCCCGGCGCGCTGGCCGGCGGCGCTCGACCGGCTGCTGGAGCTGGGCGGCGAGGACGCGCTGTACGTACCGGGGCACGGGGCGGTGGTGGACGCGGCGTTCGTCCGGGCCCAGCGGGAGGCGCTGGCGGGGCGGTTCGGCGTGTCGTAGGGGCGGCGGAGGTTCGGCCGCGTCCTGGGAGGGGAAGGCGGAGGGCCGGAGGGCCGCCCGGTTCGGCGTGTCGCGGGTCTTCCCCGCTTATCGTCGTGCGATGCGCAGCTACCAGCCCGATCTGACCCCGCCGTGGAAGAAGTCCGCCCCCGCCCCGGAGGTGCCCGCCGAGACCGATCTGGTCGTGGAGGAGGCGGTCACCGGTTTCTGCGGCGCGGTCATCCGGTGCGAGAAGACCGCCGAGGGGCCGACGGTGACCCTGGAGGACCGGTTCGGCAAGCACCGGGTCTTCCCGATGGCACCGCGCGGCTTCCTGTTGGAGGGCCGGGTCGTCACGCTGGTGCGCCCGTCGGCCGGGGGCCCGGTGCGGCCCACGCGTACGGCCTCCGGTTCGGTGGCGGTGCCCGGGGCGCGGGCGCGGGTGGCGCGGGCCGGGCGGATCTACGTGGAGGGGCGGCACGACGCGGAGCTGGTCGAGCGGGTCTGGGGCGACGACCTCCGCATCGAGGGCGTGGTCGTCGAGTACCTGGAGGGCATCGACGACCTGCCGGCGATCGTGCGGGAGTTCGCGCCCGCGCCGGACGCCCGCCTCGGCGTGCTGGTCGACCATCTGGTGCCCGGTTCCAAGGAGTCCCGGATCGCGGCCCAGGTGTCGGACGGCGACGTGCTGGTGGTCGGGCACCCGTACATCGACGTGTGGGAGGCCGTGAAGCCCGCGTCGGTGGGGATCGCCGGGTGGCCGGTGGTGCCGCGCGGGCAGGACTGGAAAACGGGCGTGTGCCGTGCGCTGGGCTGGCCGGAGAACACCGGCGCGGCCTGGCAGCGCATCCTGTCCTCGGTCCGCTCCTATCGGGACCTTCAGCCGGAGCTCCTGGGCCGGGTCGAGGAATTGATCGATTTCGTCACTCTTCCGGACTGATGTCCGGCGGGTCTTCCCGTCGATCCGGCACCGATCCGGACGAATGCCTGCGCCTCGCACACATCATCGGTTATTGAGTGGGGCCAGGCTCTTTTCGCGAGGGAAGGCACGGGGGCGATGGCACGCGAGGTTTGGCGGGACAGTGCGGCGAACGAGGCGGCCTCCGCCGTCTTCCACTTCGTGCAGCAGCTCATCGACCGCTACCGCGACAACCGGCCCGTGCTGCCGCTGGTGGTCCTCCAGGCCGCCGACGCCGACGTGCCGGCCGCCGTGGACGCCCGGGTCGAGCAGATCGTGCGCCAGATCCACCGGGCGAACCAGCCGCGCCGCGTCCCCCTGAGACTGCTCGACGGGCGCGGTGACACCCCGTACGACGCGGCGCTCGACATGGTCCGCACGCTGACCGAGAAGCCGTGGGAGACCCGGGGCGGATCGCAGTACAAGCCGTTCGCCTTCCCCCGTTCCCGGCTGCTCGGCGCCATCGAGCAGGCCACCGAGGCCGTGCTGCGGGACCCGGTCCCGGGCTCCTCCCGGGACCAGCGCGACGAGCGGATCCTGGAGGAGCTGAGCGCGCTGCGCTGGCGCGCCGGGCGGCGCGGCCGGGGCACCTGGTGGACCGCGTTCCGTGAGTCGGTGCGGCCGGAGACGTTCGTGGGGGCCGTGGTCATCGCGGTCCTGGGTGTGCTGCTCGGCGAGATCGGCTGGCTGCCGACCGCGCTGGTGGCCGTGGGGGCGGTCCTCGGGCTCGCGGTGATCCGGCTGCTGTCGACGTCGGCGCCGCCGCTGCTCTGGCTGCGCCGGGCCAGCAAGTGGTTCGCGACCACCTCGTCGCTGGCCGCCGCCAGTACCGGCTATCCGTCGGACGGCTGGTCCCGGTTCTCGCCGAGCGGTTCGTGGCGGGTGATCCGGGCGCGGGCGGCGGTGGTCGCGGGGCGGGTGGCCGACGCGGCGGCGGGCGACGAGCGGTCCCGCCAGTTCCACCTGGAGCTGAGGGTCCAGGCGCTGCTGGAGGACCTGCGCAACAACTACCGGCCGCACGCGCCGGACTGGCGGCGCGGCAAGCGGACCGTGCCGCCGGTGGTCTTCCTGCCGAGGGCCGTCCAGAGCAACGGCGGCGTCCAGCTGATCAACGCGATCAACAACGTCCGCTCCCGGCGCAGCGAGGTCGATCCGCTGCTGCTCCTGGCCTCCCTGCCGGCGGCCGAGATCCTGCGGCACACCCCGCCGCTGCCGCCCGACCCGCCGCCCGCTCACACGGGCGCGGCGCGAGCCCGGTACGAGGACTGGGTGGGCCGTCTCAGCCTGGGCCAGTCGCCCTCGGGGACGGCCACGCCCGCCTGGGTGCTGCTGCTGCCGTTGTCGACGGCTCAGCTGACCCACGAGCACGCGGACGCGCAGCTGTCCACGGAGCGGGTGCGCAGGACGTGGGTGTGGTGGGTGATGTCGCGCACGACGGTCGCCTGTCTGGTGGCCGGCGCGCTGCTGGGGACGATGCTGCTGAGCAACCACCTGGCGGGCCGTTACTGCCACGGGCCGCTCACGGACGTCGACACGGACTCGGTGCGGCTGGCCGGTCCGGGCGGCGGCGACAAGGAGTGCATCGGCGTGGCGACGACCACCCGGGTGCGCTTCGCGGAGGGCAACGGCCTGGAGCTGGACGGGGCCGGAGCGGGGGTCACCTTCGACCGGATCGAGCGGGCGGTGGCCGAGGAGAACGCCTCGATCGAGCAGGGCGACAAGTACGTGACGCTGATCTACGCGGGTCCGTTCACCGCCCCGTCCCCGGAGCGCACCCGCAAGGCCCTGGAGGAGCTGACCGGCGTCTACCTCTACCAGCACCACACCAACACGCTGGACTTCTCCGTCAAGCTGCGGGTGCTGACCGCCAACGGCGGGCAGGACATGCTCCAGCAGATACCGGCGGTGAAGAAGATCATCGAGGTGGCCGAAAGGGACCCCTCGGTCGTCGGCGTGGTCGGGCTCGGCCGCGACACCACCGACAGCCCGGAGGCCACCGCGCTCCTTCAGCAGGCGGGCCTGCCCGTGGTGGACACCACCAACTCCGGGGGCTATCTGGCGACGGACTACTCCAACTACTTCGGCCTGGCCGCCACCGACCAGGAGCAGGCGGACGCCCTCGGCCTCGTCGCGAAACAGGTGGCGGCCGGGGCGCCCGGCAAGCGCAGGCCCCGGGCCCTGGTCCTGTCCCGCAAGCTCGGCAACAACGACAAGGACCGCTACACGGTGGAGCAGCGCAAGGTGGGCAGCGCGATGCTGAAGGAGTCGGGCTTCGAGCTGTCGGATCCGGTGGAGTACAGCCTCGGCCGCCGCAGCAGCGCCGACCTGGACCGGCCGGTGCAGCGGATCTGCGCGGCGGACCCGGCGCCGGACGCGCTGTACTTCGCGGGGCGGGTCGAGGACGTCGCCAACCTGATGAGCCGGCTCACCCACAGCTGTTCGCGCCGCCCCATCACCGTCTTCACGGGCGACGACCTGACCAAGGCCCGGCTGGACGCGAGCACGGACACCACGAAGAACGTCACGCTCTACCACACGGCCCTCGCGCCGATGAGCCGCGGCCGCGCCGACGGCTTCTACGAGGAGTCGTACCGGGCCCTGGGGAAGCTGCTGCCCGAGGGCGTGACGCTTCCCCGCCTGCCGGCGTCGAAACCGTACGAGGACCCGCTCTTCGCGAGCGGCCAGTCGGTGATGTCGTACAGCGCCACGGCCGCGCTGTACGACGCGGCGAGCCACGGCGACACGGTGAACAGCGCGGCGGAGACCTGGGCGAACCTGTACGCGGTGAACCTGCGGACGATGCCCACGGGGACGATCACCTTCCGCGGCTTCATCCCGTACGAGGCCCAGGCGGGCCACGGTCTGGACGTCGTGCAGATCACCTACCCGGACGGCCGGAGCCATGCCCGGATCATCTGCGGCCGGGCGGCGGGGGCACGGGCTCTGGCCCCGGCGGGATGCCCGCTGAGGTGAGCGGGGCGGGCTCGGGGGCGTAAGCCTCGGTCTGTGCAGGGGGCGCGGGCTCGGGGGCGTAGGCCTTGGGGGGCGTACGCCCCCGAGGCCGCGCCCCGCTCAGTCGACCAGGTCGCGTACCACCGCGTCGGCCAGCAGCCGCCCGCGCAGCGTCAGCACGGCCCGCCCGTCCTCGAACGGCGCCGGTTCCAGGAGGCCGTCGGCCACCGCCCGGCGGGCCGCCGCGAGGCCGGCGGGGGCCAGCAGGGAGAGCGGGCAGCCGTCCACGAGCCGCAGTTCCAGCAGGATGCGCTCGACCCGGCGGTCCTCGGCGGACAGGATCTCGCGCCCGGCCCCCGGCGAACGCCCCTCGGCGAGCGCCTGCGCGTACGCCCCCGGGTGCTTCACGTTCCACCAGCGCACGCCCCCGACGTGGCTGTGCGCCCCCGGCCCGGCGCCCCACCAGTCGGCCCCCCGCCAGTACAGCTCGTTGTGCAGGCAGCGGCCCTCGGGCGTACGGGCCCAGTTCGACACCTCGTACCAGGAGTAGCCGGCGGCGGCCATCGCCTCGTCCGCGATGAGGTAGCGGTCGGCGTGCGCGTCGTCGTCGGTCATCGGCACCTCACCGCGCTTGATGCGGCGGGCGAGGCCGGTGCCCTCCTCCACGATCAGCGCGTACGCGGACACGTGGTCGGGCCCGGCGCCGATCGCCGCGTCCAGGGACGCGCGCCAGTCGTCGTCGGACTCGCCGGGGGTGCCGTAGATCAGGTCCAGGTTGATGTGCTCGAACCCGGCCGCCCGCGCCTCGGCCACACACGCCTCGGGCCGGCCCGGGGTGTGGGTGCGGTCGAGGATCTTCAGGACGTGCTGCCGGGCGCTCTGCATGCCGAAGGAGATCCGGTTGAAGCCGCCCTCGCGCAGCTCGGCCAGGTAGGCGGGGCCGACGGACTCCGGGTTGGCCTCGGTGGTGATCTCGGCGTCGTCGGCGAGCCCGAACTCCTCGCGGACCGCCGCCAGCATCCGGACCAGGTCGGCCGCGGCCAGCAGGGTCGGCGTGCCGCCGCCGACGAAGACCGTGCGGACCGGGCGCGGGTCGTCGCCGAGGACCTTGCGGGCCTGGCGGACCTCGCCGATCAGATGGGCGGCGTAGTTGTCGCGTGAGGCGAGCGCGCCGCCGGAGCCGCGCAGCTCGGTGGCGGTGTAGGTGTTGAAGTCGCAGTAGCCGCAGCGGGTCGCGCAGTACGGCACATGCAGGTAGAAGCCGAGCGGGCGGCCGGCTGCGCCTTCCAGGGCGTGGCGGGGCAGCGCCCCGTCGTCGGGCACGGGTTCACCATCGGGCAGTACGGAAGGCATACCGCCCATTGTCGCGCGCCGCCCGGGAAACGGTCGCCACGCCCCGGACAGGCGCTACTCGGCCTGGAGCACCAGCAGCGCCAGGTCGTCGTCCGGCGGACGCTCGGCGAAGTCGTGCACGGCGTGTTTGATGCGCTCCGCGATCTCCTCCGCACTCAGCCCCGCGCACCCCGACAGCGCCCTCGCCAGCCCGTCCCCGTCGTCGAACATCAGGCCGCCCGAGCGCCGCTCCGTGACCCCGTCGGTGACGCAGAGCAGGCTGTCGCCCGGCGCCAGGTCGAAGCTCTGGGTCTCGTAGACGGCGTCGTCCATCAGCCCGAGCAGCAGCTGCGGTTCGGCGGCGGGCCGCACGGTGCCGTCCGGGCGCAGCAGCAGCGGCAGCGGGTGCCCGGCGCTGGCCAGGGTGCAGCGGGCGCCGCCGCCGGGCAGCGGCACCAGCTCCCCGTACAGCAGGGACAGGAAGCGGGACTGCCCGCCGTTGTCCGCGGAGTGCTGCCCGCCGGCGGCGGCGACCATGAGCGCGGCGGCCTCGGCGGCCTCCATGGCGTCGTCCAGGAGCAGCCGGTTGAGCCGGACCAGGACCTCGTCGGTCTGGAAGCCCTCGCGGGCCAGCAGCCGCAGCCAGGGGCGGGCCAGGCCGGTGACGACGGCGGCCTCGGGGCCGCTGCCCTGGACGTCGCCGAGGACGAAGCACCAGCGGTCGCCGGGGCACGGGAAGATGTCGTAGAAGTCACCGCCGACGACGCCGTCGTCGCTCGGTTCGTAGACGAGGGAGCTGGCTACCCCCGGTATCCGGGCGACCTTGCTGGGCAGCAGCCCGCGCTGGAGGATGCGGCTGATGGTGGCCTGCCGGGTGTAGGCGCGGGCGGCGCCGACGGCGAGGCCGACCCGGCGCACGAAGTCCTCGATGAGGGCCGTCAGCTCGTCGGGGAGGCGGTCGGTGGAGTCGCGGCCCAGGAGTACGGCTCCGAGGGTGCGGCCGCCCGAGGTGATCCGGTAGGCGAAGGCGACGCCCTCCTCCTCGTCCGGCGGCTCGCCGTCCTCCCCGCTGCCGGGCCACGGCATGGAGACGGCACCGGTGCCGACGCGCTCGGGCAGCCGGAGCGGGTCGCCTTCCAGCAGGGCGCGCAGCGGTCCGATCCGCTCCTCGTCCACGTGCCAGACCTTGGCGAGGCGGGGGACGGCCGCGGGGCCGCCGCTCTCGGGCTCCAGCCAGATGGCGCACCAGTCGGCGAGGCGGGGGACGAGTAACTGTCCGGCGAGGGCCGCCACGATGTCCTCGTCCAGCTGCCCGGCCAGCAGGTCGGACGCCTCGGCGAGGAAGGAGAGCGCGCCGCGCCCGGCCCAGTCCCCGTCGTCGCGGGCGGTCCGCCGGGCGGTGGGGGCGAGCAGTTCGGCGGCGCGCAGTCCGCGGTCGAGCCCGGTCTCGCCGCGCCCCTCGGGGAACGGGTTCCAGTCGTCCACGGGAAGCCGGGCCCAGACGGTCTTCGTACCGGTGCGGTAGGTGATGCCCCACCGCTCGGCGAGGGCGGCGACGATGTCCAGGCCGCGCCCGTAGTCGGCGGGCTCGCCCACGTTCTCGGCGCTGTGCGCGTGGTCGCCGCGGACCGTGCGGCCGGGGTGGTGGTCGGAGACCTCCAGGACCAGTGCGGACTCCTCGTCCTCGGTGGCCTCCTCCAGCCGGAAGAGCAGTTCGACCGCGGTGCCCGCGTGGACGACGGCGTTGGTCACCAGCTCGCTGACGATCATCGCCGCGTCGTCGGACAGCCGCTCGCTGAACCCGACCGCGGCGGGCAGCCCGAGCCCGGTCCACTCGTCGAGCGCCGCGGTGACGAACCGCCTGGCCGCGGCGGGCGCGAGGAGGTTGCCGGGCAGGCTGGTCCGGGCGACCGGCTGTGTGCCTGTGGCGGCGGTGGTTCCGGGACGCTGCACGATGTCCCGCTGCAAGGGAATGGACCCCACAGGGCGGCTCCTGACCTGTTCTCGCTCTGCCTGTTTCTCCGTGGTGCGCCGCTGACGACACGGACAGAGTGACAGATCGGCCCTTCACATACGCGCCGAGTTACCGAAGTGGGTGGTGAAGACGTTGCGGCGAGAACGCGCCGGCCCCCCGCGCCGGAGCGCGCGGGGGGCCTTCGGGGGGCGTACGGGGGTGGAGCGGGCGCCGGGCGGGGTGCGGGTCACGCCTCCCGGGAACCGGCGTACATCTCCTCGATCAGGTCCTTGTAGGCGCGCTCGACGACCGGCCGCTTCAGCTTGAGGCTGGGGGTGACCTCGCCGTGCTCGATGTCGAGGTCGCGCGGGAGCAGCCGGAACTTCTTGATGGTCTGCCAGCGCTGAAGGCCCTCGTTGAGCCGCTTCACGTAGCCGTCGATCAGCTCGACGGTCTTCGGGGAGGCCACGACGTCCGCGTACGACGTGCCCGCCATGCCGTTCTCGGCGGCCCAGCCGAGGATGGTGGGCTCGTCCAGGGCGATCAGCGCGGTGCAGAAGTTACGGTCCGCGCCGTGCACCAGGATGTTGGAGACGAATGGGCACACGGCCTTGAACTGGCCCTCGACCTCGGCGGGCGCGATGTACTTGCCGCCGGAGGTCTTGATCAGGTCCTTCTTGCGGTCGGTGATCCGGAGGTAGCCGTCCACGGAGAGCTCGCCGATGTCGCCGGTGTGGAACCAGCCGTCGGCCTCCAGCACCTCGGCGGTCTTGTCCGGCAGCCCCTGGTAGCCCTGCATGATGCCGGGGCCGCGCAGCAGGATTTCGCCGTCGTCGGCGATCCGCACCTCGGTGCCGGGCAGCGGCTTGCCGACCGTGCCGGTGCGGTAGCTCTCGCCCGGGTTGACGAAGGACGCGGCGCTGGACTCGGTGAGGCCGTAGCCCTCCAGGATGTGGATGCCGGCGCCGGAGAAGAAGAGCCCGATGTCGGTCGCGAGGGCGGCGGAGCCGGAGACGCAGGCGCGGAGCCGGCCGCCGAACGCCTCGCGGATCTTGGCGAAGACCAGGGCGTCGGCGACCTTGTGCTTGGCGCCGAGCGCGAAGGGCACGGACGCCTTGCCGGTGCGCCGGAAGTTGTCCTGGGAGACCCTGGCGTACTCGCGGGCGACGCCGGCCGCCCACTGGAAGATCTTGTACTTGGCGGCGCCGCCGGCGCGCGCCTTGGCCGCGACCCCGTTGTAGACCTTCTCGAAGATGCGCGGCACGGCGGCCATGTAGGTCGGCTGGACGACCGGCAGGTTTTCGATGATCTTGTCCACGCGGCCGTCGACGGCGGTGACGTGGCCGACCTCGATCTGCCCCGAGGTGAGGACCTTGCCGAAGACATGGGCGAGCGGCAGCCAGAGGTACTGGACGTCGTCCTTGGTGATCAGGCCGGTGGAGACGGTGGCCTTGGCCATGTACGACCAGTTGTCGTGCGGCAGCCGTACGCCCTTGGGGCGGCCGGTGGTGCCCGAGGTGTAGATGAGGGTCGCCAGCTGCCCGGAGGTGATCGCGTCGACGCGCTCGCGGACCGCCTCCGGGTTCTTCGCCAGGTGCTCGGCGCCCAGAGCCTCCAGTTCGGCCAGGGTGAGCACCCAGCCTTCGGGATCGCCCTCGGCCGGGCCGGCGCCCTCCGCGTCGATGACCACGACATGGGCCAGGTTCGGGAGCTCGGCGCGGCGCTCGCGGGCCTTGGCCAGCTGGGCGGCGTCCTCGGCGATCAGGACCCGGCTCTCGGAGTCGGCGAGGATGAACGCCGACTCCTCGGCGTTGGTGGAGGGGTAGACCGTGGTGGTCGCGGCGCCCGCGCACATGACGCCGAGGTCGACGAGGATCCACTCGACCCGGGTGGAGGAGGCGAGGGCGACGCGCTCCTCCGGGTTCACGCCGAGCGCGATCAGCCCGGCGGCCACGGCGTACACCCGCTCGGCGGCCTGTGCCCAGCTGAGCGACTTCCACTCGTCGGGGCCCTCGCCGCCGGCCGCGGGCAGGGGGTAGCGGTACGCCTCCCCGTCCGGGGTGGCCGCCACCCGGTCGATGAAGAGGGTCGCCACGGAGGGCGGACGGTTATCGATCATGGTCTGTGTGTCGCTCACGACATCCTCCGGGCCTGCGGCGGTGGTGCTTGCTGCTGTCTGCGTCTACGTGCTGCGATCCCGCTTGCTTAACTGGCGAGTAACTAAGAAGTCGTGATCAGGGTAAAGCGCCCGCGCGCCCCGCGTAAGGGGCAATCGGACCCCGCTTGATAACGAACGGGCCCCCGTATCGCAGCGTGCTGCGATACGGGGGCCGCCGTCCCTGCCCGGGACTTACTTCTTGGCCTTGCCCTCCCCGGCGGACTCGTCGGTCGACAGCACGGAGATGAACGCGTCCTGCGGCACCTCCACGTTGCCGACCATCTTCATCCGCTTCTTGCCTTCCTTCTGCTTCTCCAGCAGCTTGCGCTTACGGGAGATGTCGCCGCCGTAGCACTTGGCGAGGACGTCCTTGCGGATGGCTCGGACGGTCTCGCGGGCGATCACCCGGGAGCCGATGGCCGCCTGGATCGGCACCTCGAAGTTCTGCCGGGGGATGAGCTTCTGCAGCTTGGCGACGAGGCGCACTCCGTACGCGTAGGCCTTGTCCTTGTGCGTGACCGCGGAGAACGCGTCGACCTTGTCGCCGTGCAGCAGGATGTCGACCTTGACGAGCTGGGCCGACTGCTCGCCGGTGGGCTCGTAGTCGAGGGAGGCGTAGCCACGGGTCTTGGACTTCAACTGGTCGAAGAAGTCGAAGACGATCTCCGCGAGCGGCAGCGTGTAGCGGATCTCGACCCGGTCCTCGGAGAGGTAGTCCATGCCGAGCAGGGTGCCGCGGCGCTGCTGGCACAGCTCCATGATCGCGCCGATGAACTCGCTGGGCGCCAGGACCGTGGCCCGGACGACCGGCTCGTGCACCTTGTCGATCTTGCCCTCGGGAAATTCACTCGGGTTGGTGACGACGTGCTCGCTGCCGTCCTCCATCTCGACCCGGTAGACCACGTTGGGCGCGGTGGCGATGAGATCCAGGCCGAACTCGCGCTCCAGCCGCTCGCGGACCACGTCCAGGTGGAGCAGGCCGAGGAAGCCGACACGGAAGCCGAAGCCGAGCGCCGCGGAGGTCTCCGGCTCGTACACCAGGGCGGCGTCGTTGAGCTGGAGCTTGTCCAGGGCCTCACGCAGGTCCGGGTAGTCCGAGCCGTCCAGCGGGTAGAGCCCGGAGAACACCATCGGCTTGGGGTCCTTGTAGCCGCCCAGTGCCTCGGTCGCCCCGTTGTTCAGCGAGGTGATCGTGTCACCGACCTTGGACTGCCGGACGTCCTTCACGCCGGTGATGATGTAGCCGACCTCGCCGACGCCGATGCCGTCGGAGGGCGTCATCTCCGGCGAGGAGACACCGATCTCCAGCAGCTCGTGCGTGGCGCCGGTCGACATCATCCGGATCCGCTCGCGCTTGTTCAGCGAGCCGTCGACGACACGGACGTACGTGACGACGCCCCGGTACGAGTCGTAGACCGAGTCGAAGATCATCGCGCGGGCGGGCGCGTCGGCGTTGCCGACGGGTGCCGGGACGTCGCGGACGACGCGGTCGAGCAGCGCGTCCACGCCCATGCCGGTCTTCGCGGAGACCTTGAGCACGTCCTCCGGCTGGCAGCCGATGAGGTGGGCCAGCTCCTCGGAGAACTTCTCGGGCTGCGCGGCCGGCAGGTCGATCTTGTTGAGCACCGGGACGATGGTGAGGTCGTTCTCCATCGCCAGGTACAGGTTGGCCAGGGTCTGGGCCTCGATGCCCTGCGCGGCGTCGACCAGCAGGATCGTGCCCTCGCAGGCGGCCAGTGACCGGGAGACCTCGTAGGTGAAGTCGACGTGGCCCGGCGTGTCGATCATGTTGAGGACATGGGTGCTGCCCTGGCCCTCACCGGTGGTCGGCGCCCAGGGCAGCCGGACGGCCTGGGACTTGATGGTGATGCCGCGCTCGCGCTCGATGTCCATCCGGTCGAGGTACTGAGCGCGCATCTGCCGCTGGTCGACCACCCCGGTGAGCTGGAGCATCCGGTCGGCAAGGGTCGACTTGCCGTGGTCGATGTGCGCGATGATGCAGAAGTTGCGGATCAGCGCCGGGTCGGTACGGCTCGGCTCGGGCACGTGGAGAGGAGTCGCGGGCACGCAGGGTCCTGATTCTTGAGACGCCGGACGCCGTGTCTCGGGTCGGTTCGGGTCGGGGCGGATCTGTACGTAGCCTCCATCGTCCCACGCCTGCCGGGCGGCGACCGGTTTGGGCCGGTCGGACCGCTCCTGCTACCGTGGACAGCTGTGCCATGTGGCTCTCGGGCCGCACGGACACACATCGAAGATCCAACGAACCTGAAAAGGCTCTTTCGTGGCGAACATCAAGTCCCAGATCAAGCGGAACAAGACGAACGAGAAGGCGCGCCTGCGCAACAAGGCCGTCAAGTCGTCGCTCAAGACCGCGATCCGCAAGGCCCGCGAGGCCGTCGCCGCCGGCGACGTCGAGAAGGCCACCGTCGCCGTGCGCGCCGCGTCCCGTCAGCTGGACAAGGCCGTCTCGAAGGGTGTCATCCACAAGAACGCCGCCGCCAACAAGAAGTCGGCGCTGGCCTCCAAGGCTGCCACCCTCCAGGGCTGAGCGATCTGATCCCAACCGCCGGAACGGACAAAGCGGGCCCTCTACCCCGCTCCTGCCCGGCCCCCGCGCCGCACACCGAACCTGCGTTCGCCACGCGGGTGCGACGCATCCATCTGAACCCGAGGCCCCGCAGTCCTTTCCCCAGGACGACGGGGCCTTCGGCGTTTGCGGAGCCGCGTCCAGCCCTGTCGCGCACGACCTGGCCCCGTGGGGCGCGACCCGGGCCCGTCGAGCGCGGCCCGGCCCGCCCGGCGCCATCAAGCCTGTCCGGCGATTGAGGACACCTGAACCCTGCACGTCCAACGCCCGCCCGGCACAACCAAGCCCGTCCGGCGATTGAGGACGCCCGAACGGCACGTTCGAGCCCGTCCGGCGATTGAGGACACCGGGGGCAGCCCAGGGCCCCACCGCCCCGAAACTACCGCGGGCTACGCCCGCGCCTCGCGGCGCCCGCCACGGCCACCACCGCCTTCTCCAACGCGTACTCGGGGTCGTCCCCGCCCCCCTTCACCCCCGCGTCCGCCTCCGCGACCGCCCGCAGCGCCACCGCGACCCCGTCCGGCGTCCACCCCCGCATCTGCTGCCGCACCCGGTCGATCTTCCACGGCGGCATGCCCAGCTCACGCGCGAGGTCCGCCGGCCGCCCCCCGCGCGCCGAGGACAGCTTGCCGATCGCCCGTACGCCCTGCGCCAGCGCACTGGTGATCAGGACCGGCGCCACGCCTGTGGACAGGGACCAGCGCAGGGCTTCCAGGGCCTCCGCCGCCCGGCCCTCGACCGCCCGGTCGGCGACCGTGAAGCTGGACGCCTCGGCCCGCCCCGTGTAGTAGCGCCCGACGACCGCCTCGTCGATCGTGCCCTCGATGTCCGCGACGAGCTGCGACACCGCGCTCGCCAGCTCCCGCAGGTCGCTCCCGATGGAGTCGACCAGCGCCTGGCATGCCTCGGGCGTCGCGGACCGCCCCAGCGCGCGGAACTCACCCCGTACAAAGGACAGCCGCTCGGCCGGCTTCGTCGTCTTCGGGCACGCGACCTCGCGGGCCCCCGCCTTGCGGGCCGCGTCGAGCAGCCCCTTGCCCTTGGCACCACCCGCGTGGAGCAGGACGAGGGTGATCTCCTCGACCGGGTCGTCCAGATACTTCTTGACGTCCTTGACCGTGTCCGCACCCAGATCCTGCGCGTTGCGCACGACCACGACCTTGCGCTCGGCGAACAGCGAGGGGCTGGTCAGCTCGGCCAGCGTGCCCGGCTGGAGCTGGTCGGGGGTGAGGTCCCGGACGTCCGTGTCCGCGTCGGCGGCGCGCGCGGCCGCCACCACCTGCTGCACGGCTCGGTCGAGGAGCAGGTCCTCCTGCCCCACGGCGAGCGTGAGCGGGGCGAGCGGGTCGTCGGTGGAATTCCTTCTGGTGGCCATCGCCGTCCAGCATCCCACGGGCCACTGACAGCCCGGTCGCGGCCGGGCCACCGCACCCGCCGGCCGGGTCCGCCGTCCCCTCCCCCGTGTCCGAGAATGAGCATGTGAGCGATGAGAGACACGTGCTGGTGCTGCCCGACCGCGATGGAGCCGAGGAGGCGGCGGAGGAGCTCGCCGACCGCTTCGGCGTCACCGACGAACCGCAGCTCGTGCGCGACGCGCTGGCCGGTGAGGACGACGCCGAGGACGCCCAGTGGCTGGTGGTCGTGGAGGATCCGGACCACCGTCTCGACCCGGCGGCGCTCGACGCGTTCGCCGCGGAGTACGAGGGGTGGCTGGAGGCACCGTAGAACCGGCGTCCCCGGGCCCCGCCCCACGGGCCGAGGACTCAGCCCTTCGGGACGATCTGGACGTCCATGTCGACGGTGATGCTCGGGCCGACGACCGCGATGCCTCGCGCCAGCATCGTCTGCCAGGTGAGGGTGAAGTCCTCGCGGTGCAGTTGCGTGGTGGCGCGGCAGGCGGCCCGGGCCTCGCCCTCCATCCCGTTGCCGAGTCCGAGGTACTGGGTGTCGAGGGTCACCGTACGGCTCACCCCGTGCAACGTGAGCGCCCCGCTCACACCCCAGCGGGTCCCGCCCCGGTGCACGAAGCGGTCGCTGTAGAACTCCAGCGTCGGGTAGCGGCCGACGTCCAGGAAGTCGCTGGAGCGCAGGTGGTCGTCGCGCATCTGGACGTTCGTGTCGATCGACGCGGCGTCGATGATCACGTGCATCGCCGAGTCCTCCATGCGGTCGGCGATCCGCACCGCCCCCGCGAAGGTGTTGAACCGGCCGTGGATGCGGGCCATCCCGATGTGGCGGGCGGTGAAACCGATCTGGGAGTGCATCGGTTCGATCTCCCAGTCGCCCGGCTCGGGCAGCTGCGGCGGGGCGGCGACCTGGAGGGTCACATCGCCGAGGCTCGCATGACCGCCCTCGGTGACCGTGGCCGAGCCGTGGAAGGGGGTGAACCCCTCCGCCGTGACGGCCAGCCGGTACTCCCCCGCCGGAATCGTGGCCATGACGCTGCCGTACGGGTCGGTCTCGCCCCCGACCACCTTGCGCCCCGCCCGGTCCGCCAGCACGAACTCCGCCAGCGGCACGGGCTCGTTGACCGGGTCGAGCACCCGGCAGCTGAGGACGCCCGCCGAGTCCGGCACCGTCAGTCCGGCGAGGGCGTTGCCCCGAGCGGCACCCGTCGCACCTTTGTTTCCGAACCAACGGCCGAACATCTCCACACACTCCCGGGCACTCGCTCACCTCGGGCCGGAGGGCAGACGTCGTTGTCGGAGCAGCGGCCCGCCGACGAGCATGCATTCGACCACCCTTGAGGCGTTCGAGGCAAACAGGGCGGCTAACAGCGTCTTGGGCGTAGGTGTTACCGAAGGTCCGCATTCGCCGGAAGCCGGTCCAGACGCAGACCGAAGTGGTCCCGATAGGCCGCCAGCACCTCGTCGTCGCCGCCCAGCGGTGTCTCGTGCCGCTCGCCGCCCACCGTCGTGAGGAGCTTGCGGCCGCTGAGGGTGATCCGGCCGTCGTCCGTGCAGCGCGAGCAGACCGGGGCCCGGGTGAAGTGGGAGTCGGGCGAGGTGCGGTGGTACCAGGCGCCGGCCCGGAAGTCGGCCAGTTCCCTGGCCCGCCGCTCCAGCCGGAGTCGGGGCCTGCCGTCGCACAGGACGTCGAGGTCCCCGCCCTCCCCGCCGCCGGCCTCGGCAGGGGCGATCCGGAAGACGCCGCCCGGATCCTCCTGGTCGGCGCGGTCGTCGAGCGCGAGCGGGTGCCTGGCGTGGTCGCCGAAGCCGACATCGGCGAGCCACGGCCCGGTCCCGTCCTCCGTCTCGACGCGCAGCGCCAGATGGTCGTACGGGATGCCGAGCCGTCCCCCCTCGCCGTGGACCCGGGCCTGAAGGAGCGTGACGCGGAAACCGAGCGCGCGCAGCAACAGGGCGAACGCACCGTTGAGTTCGTAGCAGAAGCCGCCGCGCTCGCGGGCCACGATCTTGTCCAGGAGCGGACCGCCCTCCAGCACGATGTCCTCACCGAGGTGGATGGAGAGGTTCTCGAAGGGCACGGCGACGAGGTGGCGCAGTTGCAGTACGCGCAGCGCCGAGGCGTCGGGGCGCGCGGGCCTGGCCGCACCGATGCGGTCCAGGTAGGCGTCGATGGTCTGCGGCAGCTGCGGGTCCATGGAGCCAGTCTGTGCCGCCGCCCCGGCCGTGCGCCATGCGTCACTGGTCCTAGGTCCGGCGACGGTGTTACGCGGTCGGGGCGCGGGTTAGCGTGCGCGGCATGCCCCTTCCGGAACCGGCGCGCAGCCGTGAACAGCGCAAGCAGGACGTGTTCGACCGCTTGGAGAAGGACACGGACGCCTGGGTGTCGACGGCCTCCGCCGACGGGGCGCCGACCCTGGTGCCGCTGTCGTTCGTGTGGGACGGGCAGACCTTGCTGATGGCGACCCGGCGCACCAACCCGACGGCGGTCAACCTGACGCCGGACGGCCGGGCCCACATCGCCCTGGGCCACACCCGCGACGTGGTCATGATCGAGGCCACGGCCGAGGTGGTGGAGGGCACGGACCTTCCGCCGGCGTCGGGCGACGCGTTCGCCGCGAAGTTCTCCTGGGACCTGCGGGGTCGCCCCGCCTGGGTGTACCTCCGCTTCACCCCGTACGCGGTCCGGGCCTGGCGGGAGTCCAACGAGCAGCCCGGCCGCGACCTGATGACGGACGGGCACTGGCTGGTCTGAGGCCGGGGCCGCGGTGGCCCCCGTGGCTCCCGCTTCTCCCGTCCGGACCGGCGCGTGGAGCACCGCCCGCCGCGCCGCGTACGCCTTCATGACCGCCCCACCGCCCGCAGCCCGCTCCCCGCACCGGTCACCGCGATCGCCCCGTCCCTGTCGGTGCGCAGCACCACCGCACCCTGCTCCGCGAGCGCGTCGACCGTCCGGGGCGCCGGGTGCCCGTACGGGTTGTCCCGGCCCACGCTCACCAGCGCGAACCTGGGCCGGACGGCCCGCAGCAGGGCGTTGTCCTGGTGCGCGGAGCCGTGGTGGGCGACCTTGAGCACGTCCACCCGGGGCAGCTCCGGATGGCTGAGCAGCAACGCCTGCTGGGCGGGCGGTTCCAGGTCGCCCGGCAGCAGCAGGGTGAGCCCGCCGGTCCGCACGAACAGGGTGACGCTGGCGTCGTTCGGGTCCTGCGGAACGTCGTACGGGACGGGCCCGGCCGCCGGGGCCACACCCGCAGCCCCCGGTGGCCACAGCACCTGCCAGTCCAGCGTGCCGATCCGCCGCCGTTCCCCCGGGGCGGCCCGCAGGACGGGCACACCGGCCCCCGCCGCCGTTCTCCGGACGAACGCGGCCTGCTCCGGCGGCTCGTCCAGGCTCGTCGTCTGGATCGCGCCCACCGCCCTGCCGCGCAGCACCCCGGGGAGACCCCTCACGTGGTCGGCGTGGAAGTGGGTGAGCAGGAGCAACGGGACACGGCTCACGCCCAGTTCGCGCAGACACCGGTCGGCGAGCCGGGGATCGGGGCCGGCGTCCACGACCACGCCGGAGCCCCGCCCCGCCGCGAGCACCAGGGCGTCACCCTGTCCGACGTCGCACATGGCGAACGCCCAGCCGGGCGGCGGCCAACCGGTCAGCACCCGGGTCAGCGGCGCCGGCCGGAGCACCGCGAGGACCAGCAGCAGCGCGGCGGCCGAGCAGACCCAGGGGCGGCGCCCGACCCAACGCGCGGCCGATACCAGGACCAGGGTCACGGCGGCCAGCAGCGCCGCCCCGGACAGGCCGTCGGGCCAGTCGGTCTCCGCGCCGGGGAGCGCCGCTCCGGTCCTGGCCACCGAGGCGATCCACCCGGCCGGCCACCCCGCGACCCCGGCGAGCAGCCCGGCCGCCGGCATCGCCACCGACGCCAGGGCCAGCGCGGCGAACCCGAGGACCGTGGCCGGCGCCACGGCGAACTCCGCCAGCAGATTGCACGGAACCGCCACCAGGCTCACCCGGGACGCGAGCAGCACCACCACGGGCGAGCACACCGCCTGCGCGGCGGCCGCGGCGGCCAGCGCTTCCGCAAGCCGTGGCGGCACCCGGCGCCGACGCAGCGCCTCGCTCCAGCGTGGGGCCAGGGTCAGCAGGGCACCGGTGGCCAGCACCGACAGCACGAAGCCGTAACTGCGCGCCAGCCACGGGTCGTAGAGCACCAGCAGCAGCACCGCGGCGCACAGGGCGGGAATCAGTGTCCGGCGCCGCCCGGTGCCGATGGCGAGGAGCGTGATCAGCCCGCACGCGGCGGCCCTCAGCACACTCGGTTCGGGCCGGCAGACCAGGACGAAGGCGAGCGTGAGTCCGCCGCCGAGCAGTGCGGTCATCCGCAGGGAGATCCCCAGCCTGGGCGCCAGTCCCCCGCGTTCGGCCCGCAGCGCCCGGCCGGGCGGCCCGATGAGCAGAACCAGCAGAATCGCCAGGTTCGATCCGGAGACAGCCATCAAGTGCGTGAGGTCGGTCGCCCGGAACGCGTCGTGCAGTTCGGGAGTGATGCGTGAGGTGTCGCCGACCACCAGTCCGGGCAGCAACGCCCGCGCGTCCGGGCCCAGTCCGTCGGTTGCCTCGCGCAGCCCGGCGCGCAGCCGGCCCGCAGTGCGCTGGAGGAGGCTGGGCGGCCCGGTCACCCGGGGCGGGGCCTTGCCGTCGGGCCGCAGCACGGCGGCGACCCGTTCGCCCGTGTGCAGCGGAGGCGCCAGCCGCCCGGAGACCCGCAGAACGGTGGACGGCAGCAGCCGCTGCCAGGCCGCCGCCGCGCCGCCCGGCGGGACGATGACCAGGACCGGCGTGCGCAGCCGTACGGCCGTGCCGTCGGCCCGCGTCAGCCGGGTGACCTCCGCGTCCAGGAGCAGGGAGGCGGGCGTGCTGTGGTCTCCGCGCACCCGGGGGAACGTGCGCCGGGCATCGGAGGTGAGGGTGATCTCCGCCTGCACGCGCGCGAACTGACGGGCCAGTCCGGGCAGGGGGCCGCGGCGCACATCTGCACCGTGCAGGCCGGCGGACGCCGCCCCGGCCGCCGCGCAGAGCAGCACCGCCGCGACGGCCGTCGCCTGCAAACGCCCCCGCGCGCGAACGGTGTCGGGCGCGGGTGCGGCACCGGACGCACCCGCCGCCCCGGTCTCTCCGACCTCACCGCGCCTGCCCCTCGCCCCGGCGTCGCCGACCTCGCCGTCCCCGCCCCTTGCCCCGACGTCACCACCCGCGCCGCCGCCCGCCGTACGGGACCGTCGCAGGCCCACCGCGAGGAGCACCATCGCCGTACCCAGGCAGAGCACGACCCCCATCGCCGCCCAGTGCCCGGGAGCGCCCACGGCGAGCCCGGCACCGGCCCAGGCCGCCGCTGCCGGGGCGAGCAACCGGAGGTCGGCCGGGCCGTCCTGACGGGGATCCGAAAGCCCCAGCCGCCTGCCCGACGCCGCGTGAATGTCCGGCTCCGTGTGGGCCTCCGGCTCCGTGTGGGCCTCCGGCTCCGTGTGGGCCTCCGGCTCCGTGTGGGCCTCCGGCTCCGTGTGGGCCTCCGGCGTCGCGCGCGCCTCCGCCGTCGCGGGCGGGCCCGACCCGGTGCGCGCACCCGACGCCCCGACGGCGTCCCCCGCGCTCACGGCCGCACCAAGGGCCGCAGATCCGCGAACCGGCGGGTGCCGATCCCGTTGACCTCGCGGAGTTCGTCCACGGACCGGAAGCCCCCGTGCTGCGTGCGGTAGTCCACGATGTGCTGGGCGAGGACGGGGCCGACGCCCGGAAGCCCCTCCAACTGCTCCGCCGTCGCGGTGCTCAGGCTCACCGGCCCGGCCCCTGCCCCCTCGCCCACAGGACCGCCCGGGAGCGGCACCGGCACCGGCGGGGCGCCCACCACGAGCTGCTCGCCGTCCATGAGCACCCGGGCCCGGTTGAGCCCCGCCAGGTCCGCCCCGGGCCGCGCCCCGCCCGCCGCCGTCAGCGCGTCGTCCACCCGCGCCCCGGAGGGCAGTCGGCGCAACCCCGGGTTCCGCACCTTCCCGCTGACGTCCACCACGATCTGCCCGCCCGCACCGGCGGCGGGACCGGGAGACGGCTCGGGCCGGCCGCTGCCCTCCGGCTCCGTCTCCGCGTCGGCCTCCGGCGCAGGCGCGTGCACCGCCTCACCGACCATGTCGGGAGCCCGGACACCCTCCGGCCGGGCGGACCAGAAGTGCATCCCGGCGAACACGGCGGCCGCGACCAGGATGACGGCGAGCGCGGCCAGGGTCTTCGGCTCCAGGCCGCATCTGAGCTGCACCCACATCGGCAGCCGTTCCCGCACCGCGAACACGGCCGCCGCCCAACGCCCCACGGGCGCCACGCTCGCCACACCCGAAGGAGCCTCTCCGCCACCGTCCACGGCACGGGGCACCGCAACAGGCTCCGCCGCGACAGGCACCCCCATCCCCCACCGCGCGACACGCCCCTCGCCCCCGCCCGCCATCAGCGCGTCGGCTCTGGTGCGCGCCGCGGCGGCCACCTCCGCGCGGGCCGTGGTCCGCCGTCGGCGGCCCGGACCGGGGCGCGCCGCTCGTCGCAGGCGCCCGTCGGAATCCGGGGCGCGGCCGGGGCCGGCACCCGCTCCGCCGGGTCCGCTGGTTGCACGATGTGATCGGGAAGCCATGCCTCAGGACGCTAGGCAGTCCCGTCGTATCCCGCTGAGCCCAGGCGATTTCCGTGGACAACGGGCCCCTTGTGGATAACTCGGCCACTCCGGAGAGTGACGTTTCCGCTTGGGTGGCGGGTGCCTCAGCGCGGCGAGACCACCGCTCCCAGCAGCCCCGGACCGGTGTGTGCGCCGATCACCGCGCCGACCTCGCTGACGTGCAGGTCCGCCAGCCCGGGCACGCGTTCCCGCAGCCGCTCGGCCAGCCGGTCCGCCCGCTCGGACGCCGCGAGGTGGTGCACCGCGATGTCCACGGGCCCGCTGCCCGCGCGTTCGGCGACGATCTCCTCCAGCCGGGCGATGGCCTTCGAGGCCGTCCGTACCTTCTCCAGCAGCTCGATCCGGCCGCCGTCGAGCTGGAGCAGGGGCTTGACCGCGAGGGCCGAGCCGAGGAGGGCCTGCGCGGCGCCGATCCGGCCACCCCGGCGCAGGTAGTCCAGGGTGTCGACGTAGAAATACGCGGAGGTGCCCGACGCGCGCTTCTCGGCCGCCGCCACCGCCTCGTCCAGGCCGCCGCCGGCCTCGGCCGTCTCGGCGGCGGACAGGGCGCAGAAGCCGAGGGCCATCGCGACCATGCCGGTGTCGACGACGCGCACCGGCACCGGGGCGTCCTTCGCCGCGAGCACCGCCGCGTCGTACGTACCGGAGAACTCCGCCGACAGGTGAAGCGAGACGATGCCGCTCGCGCCGGCCTCGGCGACGGCCCGGTAGGTGGCGGCGAAGACCTCGGGGCTGGGCCGGGAGGTCGTCACGGAACGGCGTTTCTGGAGAGCCAGGGCCAGCGAACGGGCCGAGATCTCGGTGCCCTCCTCCAGGGCCTGGTCGCCCAGCACCACGGTCAGCGGCACCGCCGTGATGCCGTGCCGCCGCATCGCGTCAGGCGGCAGGTAGGCCGTGGAATCGGTGACGATCGCGACATGGCGGGACATGCCCCGGAGGTTACCCGCAGGGGCGCGGGGTAGGCAGTCCGACCCCGCACGAGTGATCAGTCACGGTCGCTTCGCATCGCATCCTGCCACCCTCGGTCACCGGTGGTCGCCACGTCCCCCGGCGCGTACCGGCCGGCCGCCGGGCCGTTCACCGCTCAGTTGGTGGTCTCGGGCCGGGCCGTCTTCTGCCACGGGTAGGCGGTGCTCCGCCGGGGATCCCGCGCGGTGATGGCCTCGGGCCCGTCCGGCGCGGCGGACGAGGGCCGATGGTCTGCGGCCGGCGTGTCCGTCCCGCCGCCCCATTCCGGCGACGGGCCCGGCGCCTCCTCGGCCGTGGTCCAGTGCCGCAGCGCCCCGGCCTCCACGTCGATCTGCGCGTTCAGCGCCGTCAGCTCGTCGTCGGCGAACTTGCGGGCCCGGTCCCGGGCCGCCCAGCGCAGCGAGTCGGCGGAACGGGTGATCTGCGCGGTGCGCTCCTTGAGACCCGGCAGCCGTGAGGTCACCGTCGCCTTGTCGGGCTCGCGTTCCAGCGCCTTCAGCTCCGCGTCCAGCTCGTGTCCGTGTGCGCTGAGCCGGTCGAACAGGCCCAGGGACTCCGACAGCGACGCGTCCTCGGCCACGCCTGCCCGCAAGGCGTCCTGGGTGGCGCGCATCGACGTGCGCAGCGAGAGGCGCAGCTGCGCCAGCTCACCGCCGACGCCCAGCTGCCCGTAGCTCTTCGCCCGCAGGGTGGTGTCCTCGACGGTGCGGCGCGCCTGCGTGATCGTGCGGTCCACGCCGCGCCTGGCCGCCCCGACGACCTTGACCGTCGCATAGACGCCCAGCGCCATGAAGGCGACGACGAGCAGCCCCAGGATCAGGATCACGGCTTCCATGAGCGCCCCTCGGATGGTGTGACGGCCTCCGGTACAGGTACACCGGTCTTCTCCACCGTAAACGGAACGGGCAGGTTGGGGGTTCCGACGGAACCCCCAACCTGCCCGTAGGGGAAAGCCCCCACCCGCGGCGGTGACTACGCGGGAACGATGTTCACCAGCTTCGGCGCGCGGACGATGACCTTGCGGATGCCCGCGCCGCCCAGCGCGGCGACGACGGCCGGATCGGCCAGGGCCAGGGCTTCCAGCTCCGCGTCGGCGATCGACGGGGAGATCTCCAGACGCGCCTTGACCTTGCCCTTCACCTGCACCACGCAGGTCACGGTCTCGTCCACCACGTATGCCGGGTCGGCCACCGGGAAGTCCTGGTGCACGACCGAACCCGTGTGGCCCAGCCGGTGCCACAGCTCCTCGGCGATGTGCGGGGCCAGCGGCGCCACCAGCAGCACCAGGGCCTCGGCGACCGGGCGGGGCAGCGGACCGCCCGCCTTGGTCAGGTGGTTGTTCAGCTCGGTGACCTTGGCGATCGCCGTGTTGAAGCGCATGCCGGCCATGTCGCCGCCGACGCCGTCGATGGCCTTGTGCAGCGCGCGCAGCGTGTCCTCGCCGGGCTCGGAGTCGACCACGGTGACCTCGCCGGTCTCCTCGTCGACAATGTTGCGCCACAGCCGCTGCAGCAGCCGGTACTGGCCGACGACCGCACGCGTGTCCCAGGGCCGTGACACGTCCAGGGGGCCCATGGCCATCTCGTACAGGCGCAGCGTGTCCGCGCCGAACTCGGCGCAGATCTCGTCCGGCGTGACGGCGTTCTTCAGGGACTTGCCCATCTTGCCCAGGACGCGGGAGACCTTCTCGCCCTGGTGGTAGAACGCCCCGTCGCGCTCCTCGACCTCGGCCGCCGGGACCGCGATGCCGCGGCTGTCCCGGTAGACGAACGCCTGGATCATGCCCTGGTTGTACAGCTTGTGGAACGGCTCGGCGGAGGAGACGTGGCCCAGGTCGTGCAGCACCTTGGACCAGAAGCGCGCGTACAGCAGGTGCAGCACGGCGTGCTCGGCACCGCCGACGTACAGGTCGACACCCCCGGTGGGCTGCCCCTCGCGCGGGCCCATCCAGTACTCCTCGATCGCCGGGTCGACCAGCTTCTCGGAGTTGTTCGGGTCCAGGTAGCGCAGCTCGTACCAGCAGGAACCGGCCCAGTTGGGCATGGTGTTGGTCTCGCGGCGGTACTTCCGCGGACCGGACCCGTCGCCCAGGTCCAGCGTGACGTCGACCCACTCGGCGTTGCGCGACAGCGGGGTCTCGGGCTGGGTGTCGGCGTCGTCCGGGTCGAAGGTGCGCGGCGAGTAGTCGTCCACCTCGGGCAGTTCCAGCGGCAGCATCGACTCGGGCAGCGGGTGGGCGATGCCCTCCTCGTCGTACACGATCGGGAAGGGCTCGCCCCAGTAGCGCTGACGGCTGAACAGCCAGTCGCGCAGCCGGAAGTTGACGGTGCCCTCGCCGGCTCCGTGTTCCTTCAGCCACTCGGTGATGCGGGCCTTGGCGTCGGCGACGCCCAGGCCGTTCAGCGAGATCTCGTCGTTGGCGGAGTTGACCAGCTTCGCGTCGTGCGAGGCGAAGGCGTCCTCCCACGTCGAGGCGTCGGTGCCGCGGTCGTCCGAGGGCTCGACCACGCAGCGCATCGGCAGCTCGAAGGCGCGCGCGAACGCGAAGTCGCGCGCGTCGTGCGCCGGTACGGCCATGATCGCGCCGGTGCCGTAGCCCATCAGGACGTAGTCGGCGATGAAGACGGGGATCTGCTCGCCGCTGACGGGGTTGGTGGCGTACGCACCGGTGAAGACACCGGTCTTGTCCTTGGCCTCGGCCTGCCGCTCGACGTCCGACTTCGAGGCGGCCTGCTTGCGGTACGCGGTGACCGCTTCGGCCGGGGAGGCGTGGCCGCCCGTCCAGACCGGGTGGGTGCCTTCCGGCCAGGCGGCGGGGATGATCCGCTCGACCAGCTCGTGCTCCGGCGCCAGCACCATGTAGGTGGCGCCGAACAGGGTGTCCTGGCGGGTGGTGAAGACGGTGACGCTGCCCGCGCCGTCGACCGGGAAGTCGACCCGCGCGCCCTCGGAGCGGCCGATCCAGTTCCGCTGCTGCATCTTGATGGCCTCGGGCCAGTCCAGCCCGTCCAGGTCGTTCAGCAGCCGGTCGGCGTAGGCGGTGATGCGCATGTTCCACTGGCGCAGCTTCGCCTTGAAGACGGGGAAGTTCCCGCGCTCGGAGCGGCCGTCGGCGGTGACCTCCTCGTTGGCCAGGACGGTGCCCAGGCCGGGCGACCAGTTGACCGGCGCGTCGGAGGCGTAGGCCAGCCGGTACTCGCCCAGGACGTCGGCGCGCTCGGCGGCGCTCAGCGCGGACCAGTCACGCCCGTCGGGGGTGGCGCGCTCGCCGCTCTCGAACTGGGCGACCAGCTCGGCGATGGGCCGGGCGCGGTCCGCCTCGGTGTCGTACCAGGAGTTGAAGATCTGCAGGAAGATCCACTGGGTCCACTTGTAGTACTCGGACTCGATCGTGGCGAACGAGCGGCGCTTGTCGTGGCCCAGACCCAGCCGGCGCAGCTGCGCCGTCATGTTCTCGATGTTGGCCTCGGTGGAGACCCGCGGGTGCGTGCCGGTCTGCACGGCGTACTGCTCGGCGGGCAGGCCGAAGGCGTCGAAGCCCAGGGTGTGCAGGACGTTGTGCCCGGTCATCCGCTGGTGGCGGGCGAAGACGTCGGTGGCGATGTAACCCAGCGGGTGGCCGACGTGCAGTCCCGCGCCCGAGGGGTACGGGAACATGTCCATGATGAACTTCTTGGGCCTGGCGGCCAGCTCCGGGTCGCCCGCCAGGTCACCGGTCGGGTTGGGCGCCTCGTACGTGCCCTCGGCGTCCCAGAAGTCCTGCCAGCGTGCCTCGATGTCGGCGGCCATCGCTGCCGTGTAGCGGTGCGGCGCAGCGGCGGCCGCTGCGGTATTCGTCTCGCTCATGATCCTCAAAGCTCCATCGATCGTCATCTGCCGGCATCCACGTCTACGGACACACGTCCTTGGAAACGAAAAATCCCCTCGCACAGGAGGGGACGCCGCGCTGATGCCGACCAGGCGTTCTCACCGGTCGGGACTGATCAGCGCGGCTCGCTAAGCAGAAGGGCTACGGCACGCATGGCGTCAGGGTACCGCACCGAGCCGGTCCCCCTCCGGGCAATAGCCGCTGACCGGCCCCACGCAGAACGGCGGGCCATCCGATTCGGATGGCCCGCCGTTCCTTCTTCACTGTGGAGCTAAGGAGAATTGAACTCCTGACCTCTTGCATGCCATGCAAGCGCTCTACCAACTGAGCTATAGCCCCTCGTCGTGCCGCCCGGTCTCCCTGGCGACATCGAGAACAGTACCGGTCACCCCGGCCGTCCACCAAATCGATTCCCCTCCGTCCGGTTTTCACCCGCCGGAGGAGGGGAAGCGGTCAGGCCGTGGCGAAGGAGTAGAAGCGCTTGAGGGTGCAGTGCTCCTCAAGAAGCCGGCCGTAGATCGGCTCCCCCTCGAGCTCCCGGTAGGTCTCGATGGGGTCGCCTTTTATGATCAGCGCCCGCGCGCATTCCTCGCACCAGTACTGATAGTCCGCGTTGACCGGGTCCATGTCCCTGACGATGGGCGTACCGCTGCCGCACCAGTCGCACTTCCGCCTGTGTGCACCCATGGATCAGCTCCGGCCCCGACGGAAGAAAGGCGACCGCGGGACCTCGTGGCGGCTCCCAGGCATCGCGCACACCCTCCCGTTCGGTCCGTCGCCCCCTCCGGCGGTCCGATTCTGCCATGACCCCGCAAGGGGGTCAGCCGACCGCCGTTCCCGCCCTCCGCCGCCGCCGTACGAGCCCCGCCACGGCCCCCGCGCACGCCACCGCGGCCAGGGCCAGCTCGCAGACCCACAACGCGTGCCCCGATCCCTGCGGCCCCGGCGTACCGAGGCGGTTGAGGTAGAGGGTGCCGATGGCGGCGACGCCGATGACCTGCCCGAGCTGGGTCACGGTCACCAGCACACCGCTGGCGTCGGCGGCGTCCCGCGGCCGTACGTCCGCCAGGGCGCCCGCCAGGTTGGGGCTGAACGCGAGAGCCATACCCACGCCGATGAGCACGAAACCCGCGTACAGCGCGACGCTCCCGCCGTCCCCGCCCCGCAGTGCGAGCCCGGTCACCGCCTCACCGGTGGCCAGCACCGCGAACCCGCCGGGTACCAGGTGCCGCTGGAGCCGGGCCGGCCACCGCCGCCAGGTCAGTCCGGCCACGCCGAAGGCCACCGCGGTCGGCGCGCACATCAGCCCCGCGTGCAGCGCCGAGTACCCGAGGCCGCCCTGGAGGTGCAGGGTCAGCGTGAAGAGGAAGCCCGCGTTGGCCGCCATGACCAGCAGGAGGCGCACCGCCGCCACCGCGATTCCGGGCAACCGGAGCACACGGGGCGCGATCAGGGGCGCACCCCCGCGTGCGGCGAGCCGCGTCTCGTACGCCACGAAGCCGGTGAGGAACACCGCGCAGGCGAGCAGACAGGCCCACGTCCAGTCCGGCCAGCCCAGCTCCTGGCCGAGCACCAGCGGCACGGTCAGCAGCGTGACGGCCATTGCCAGGAGCACCAGGCCCACCGGATCGAACCCACGCGTCCGCGCCTCCCGCCGGGCCTCCCCGGTACGCGGTTCCCCCGGCAGCACACGCGCGCCGATCACCAGCAGGACGAGCCCGATCGGGACGTTGACCAGGAAGACGGGCCGCCAGCCCGCCCCGAACAGATCGACGCTCACCAGTACCCCGCCCACGACCTGCCCCGCGGCGGCCCCTGTGGCCAGCACGGCGCTGTAGGCACCGATCGCGCGCACCCGCGCCGCCCCGGTGAAGTGCTGCTGGATCAGGCTGAGCACCTGCGGGATCATCACCGCCGCGCCCGCCCCCTGGATCACCCGGAAGGCGATCAGCTGCCCGGAGTCCGCCGCGAGTCCGCAGGCGAGCGAGGCCGCGGTGAAGACGGCGAGCCCGGCCAGATGTGCGCGGCCGTGGCCGAACACGCCGCCGAGCCGGGCACCGGCGACGAGGAGGACGGCGTACGAGATGGTGTATCCGGCCACCACCAGCTGCAACTGGGCGCCGGACGAGCCGAGTTCGGTACGGATCGTCGGTGCGGCGACGTTCACGATGAAGATGTCGAGCAGCGCCATGAACTGGGCCGTGAGCACCACGGCGAGCAGCCGGGCGGGGGTCTTGTCAGTGGTGGGGGTTTTACTGGTGACGGAGCGTGAGGCCGTCGTTTCGGATGTCGCGGTCATGGGTTCCAGGCTGGCGCCGTACGCATACGGGTAACGAGAGCCCGCTGATGCTGGTACTGGCAGCACCTGGCAACAGCCGGGCGCAGCACCGACGATGGGGGGCGTGACGACGGTGACGGCACAACAGCGCACGCGGCGGAGCGGACCGGCGACGGGCAGACGACCGGAGCTCGCCGCCTTTCTGCGCGGCCGCCGGGCCAGGGTGACCCCGGCGGACGTGGGCATGCCCCCCGGCTTACGACGCCGCACGCCGGGGCTGCGCCGCGAGGAGGTCGCCCAGCTCTCGGGCGTCGGCGTGACCTGGTACACCTGGCTGGAACAGGGCCGCCCGATCAACGCGTCCCCGCAGGTCCTGGACGCGGTGGCGAGGACGCTGCGGCTGGATCCCCCGGAGCGCGAGCACCTGTACGAACTGGCGGGGGTCGCCTTCCTGCCGGGGAGGGAGTCCGACGCCTTCGAAGTCGGCGAGGAGATCCAGGGCCTCATCGACGCGCTCGACCCGCTCCCCGCCGTCGTCTACAACGCGCGCTACGACGTGCTGGCGACCAATCCCGGTTACCGGGACATCTTCGACATTCCCGTCATGCGGGGCACCAGGGTCCGCAACGCGTTGTGGTCGCTGTTCACTGCGCCCGAGGAGGACTGTCCGGTCGTGCACCGCTCCCAGGAGCTGCCGCTGATGGCGGCGACCCTGCGCAGCGGTTACGGGCGCCATGTGGGCGAGCCCGCGTGGGAGTCGTTCATCGCGGGTCTGTCGGAGGCCAGCCCCTACTTCGCGAGGTTGTGGCGCAGCGGGGACGTCGTCCCGCCGGGGCGGCGCGTGAAGACCTTCCGGCACTGGGCGGTGGCCGGTGAGATACGGATGACCTCGGTGTCGCTGACCATCAACGGGCTGCCCGAGTGCCGGATCGTCACGTACACCCCGGCCGACGAGGAGAGCAGGGAGCTGCTCGCCGCGCTGCGGGCGCACCGCCGGGGCGCTGGGGACCGTTGACCGCACATGCGGAAATCCCGCCCCCTGATGGGGACGGGATTTCCGATTGTGGAGCTAAGGAGAATTGAACTCCTGACCTCTTGCATGCCATGCAAGCGCTCTACCAACTGAGCTATAGCCCCGCTGTCCGCTGTCTTTCCCTGCGCTCCCGCGCTGCGAACAAGAAGAACTTTAGCCTGTGACCAGCCGGAAAGTGAAATCCGGCCCCCGCCGCCCCGGAGAGCGGCCGGCGACGACCGGTCAGGTGTCGTCGCCGAGCACCGGTTCGGGCAGGGTGCCGGCGTTGTGCTCCAGCAGCCGCCAGCCGCGGGCGCCCTCGCCGAGCACGGACCAGCAGCAGTTGGTCAGTCCGCCGAGCCCTTCCCAGTGGTGCGACTCCAGGCCCAGCAGCCGGCCGATGGTGGTCCGGATGGTGCCGCCGTGGCTGACGACGACCAGCGTGCCGCCGTCGGGCAGCTTCTCGGCATGCCCGAGGACCACGGGGGCGGCCCGGTCGGCGACCTCGGTCTCCAGCTCGCCGCCACCGCGCCGCACGGGCTCGCCGCGCTTCCAGGCGGCGTACTGCTCGCCGTACCGGTCCACGATCTCCTCGTGGGTCAGGCCCTGCCAGGCGCCCGCGTAGGTCTCACGCAGACCCGCGTCGTGCACCACGTCGAGGCCGGTGATCGCGGCGAGCTCGGCGGCCGTGGCCGCGGCCCGCCGCAGGTCGGAGGCCACGATCGCGTGCGGCTTCAGCGAGGCGAGCAGCCGGGCGGCCCGGCGGGCCTGCGCGACGCCGGTCTCGGTCAGCTCGATGTCCGTGGAGCCCTGGAAGCGGCGTTCCAGGTTCCATGCCGTCTGGCCGTGCCGCCAGAGGACGATCCTGCGGCCCCTGCCGCTCCTGCTGCCGTTCAGCTCTGCTCACCTTCCGTACCGCCGTTGAGCTGCGCGTGCTCGGCGGCCTTGCCGCGGGTCTTCACGGCGTCCTCGGGCAGGTCGAGCTCGGGGCAGTCCTTCCACAGGCGCTCCAGCGCGTAGAAGACGCGCTCCTCGCTGTGCTGGACGTGGATGACGATGTCGACGTAGTCGAGGAGGATCCACCGGGCGTCGCGGTCGCCCTCGCGGCGGACCGGCTTGGCGCCGAGTTCCTTCTGCAGCCGCTCCTCGATCTCGTCGACGATCGACTTGACCTGGCGGTCGTTGGGGGCCGAGGCCAGCAGGAAGGCGTCGGTGATCGACAGCACGTCGCTGACGTCGTAGGCGATGATGTCGTGCGCGAGCCGGTCGGCGGCCGCCTGGGCGGCGGCGTTGATGAGCTCGATGGAGCGGTCAGTGGCGGTCACAAGCAGGCTTTCGTCGTCGGTCGGATAGACCCCTAGGGTCTCACGGGGAACCGCCCGACCACACAGCCGTATTCCGTGGCCCGTCCACGGCCCGCCCGGGGAGGCCCGGGCCGCTCGGCTCCGGACCTCCCGCGACCGCTCAGCGGCTACTCGGCCTTGTAGTCCTGGCCGAGGAGGACGGACACGTCCGCGTTCCCGGCCGGCTTGCCCTTCTCGACCGAGCCGGCCGGCAGCCCGAGCGTCTTGGCGACCTGGGTCGCCTTCTCCTTGTCGGCCGCCTCGGCGTAGACCACCTGCGAGGAGGCGGCCGCGTCGGCCTTCCCGCTGTTGACGAACGCGAAACCGCCGTTGACCAGCTTGCCCCGGGCGGACTCGGTGGAGCCGGTGTCGCCGGTGGCGTTCTTGATCCCGACCCGGATCACCCCGTCGGCCGACGGCGCCTTGACCGTGCCGCCGAGGATGTCCTTGACCACGCTTTCGGTGGCCGCGTCGGTGAGGATGCCGTCGTCCTGGACGGGCAGCAGTGCCGTCTTGTAGTCGCCGATCTTGGCGTGCTCGGCCAGCTTCGCCAGCGAGGCGCCGAGGTCCTTCTCGGGCAGCGACGGGTCGAGGATCTGGGCCAGCGTCTGGATGGTGACCGTGGCGGCCTGCGGGTCGTCGGACATCTTGCGCAGCACCCCGCGCATGACCTGCCCGAACCGCATCAGCTGCTTGGCCTCGGCCTCGCCGGGCCCCCGGTACGTGGCGTACGCGACGGCCATCGGACCGCTGAGGGTCTGCGCCTCGCCCTTCTTCACGAGGTCGCCGGAGCCCTTCTTTGCGCCGGGCACGGCGGTGTCGGTGTCGACCTCGATGTTGCCGACGAGGTCCACCAGGTTCTCCAGGTACGGCGTGTCGAGCCGCCAGGTCCCGCTGATGTCGGTGCCGAGCAGCGTGTCCAGGGAATCGCGGGTCCCGGACGTGCCGTCGTCCTCGACCGACTTGCCGAGCGTGGTGGTCGTGCCGTCCTCGTCGGAGAGGGCGAGGGAGTTGGGGAGCAGGACCGTGGTGCCCTGCTTGGTGGTGACGTTGTCGACGAGCAGGGCGGTGGACGTGCCGCCGGACTTGGTGTTGTGGAGGTGGACCACGATGACGTCACGGCGCTGCGGACCGGTCGTCGCGGTGTTCTCCTTCTCCCCGCCGGACATGCCGGGGATCTTGTCCGCCGACCACAGGTAACCGACGCCGCCGAGCACGGCCAGGACCCCGACGACGAGCAGCGCGACGATCCGGTTGCGGCCCCGGCGGCGCGCCTCCTCGCGGCGCTCGCTGCGGCTCTCGGTGAACTTGAGCCAGTCGATGACGTCCTCGGAGTCCTCGTCGGGCTCCTCGATGAAGGCGAACTGCTCGGTGCGGTAGTCGTCGCCACCACGGCGCTGCCCGGGCACGGCCGCCTCCGGCGCCGGACGCGGCTCGGGCTCACGGGGCGGGGCGGGCGCGGCGGCCGGGGCGGGGGCCTGCTGCGGAATGCTCCACTGCTGGGTCGTGTCGACCGCGGCGGGCTGTTGTCCGGTGTCGTGGACGGGCTGCTGCTGCCCCGTGTCGTACCCGTACCGGTCGTAGCCGTAGTCCTGCTGCGGGGCCTGCTGGGGCTGGGCCGCGTAGGGGTCGTACGGCTGCGGCGGGGCGGGGGGCCGCTGCTGGGCGTACGGGTCGTAGCCGTACCCCTGCCCGCCGCCTTGGGGCGCCTGGCCTCCGTACGGGTCCGGCTGCTGCTGCTGCGCGTACGGGTCGTACTGCTGCTGATCCGGCTGCTGCTGCCCCGGCTGCTGGTACACCGGCTGCCCGTACTCGTCGTAGCCGATGATCTGCGGCTGCTGGTAGTACGGGTCGTACGGGTTCTGTCGGTCGTTCACCGGTGCCCCTTTCCGTGGCTCACTCGCCGCGGTACAGCTGGCGCTTGTCGATGTAGCGGACCACGCCGTCGGGCACGAGGTACCAGACCGGTTCGCCCTGGGCGACCCTCGCGCGGCAGTCCGTCGAGGAGATCGCGAGCGCGGGGACCTCCACCAGGGAGACGCCCCCCTTCGGCAGCCCGTCGTCCGTGAGCAGGTGGCCCGGCCGGGTCACGCCGATGAAGTGGGAGAGGGAGAACAGCTCGTCGGCATCGCGCCAGGTGAGGATCTGGGCGAGCGCGTCGGCACCGGTGATGAAGAAGAGATCCGCCTCGCCGTGGACCTCGCGCAGATCCCGCAGCGTGTCGATCGTGTACGTGGGGCCCTTGCGATCGATGTCGCTCCGGCTGACCGAGAACTGCGGGTTGGACGCCGTCGCGATGACCGTCATCAGATAACGGTCCTCCGCCGGGGACACATGCTTGTGGCTCTTCTGCCACGGCTGCCCGGTCGGTACGAAGATCACCTCGTCGAGGTGGAACTGGGCGGCCACTTCACTGGCCGCCACCAGGTGTCCATGATGAATCGGGTCAAACGTCCCGCCCATCACGCCGAGTCGGCGTTTTCCGCGGCCGGTAGGCACTTCCTGCTCTCCCATGCGTGCAGAGCCTACTGGCACAGCTGTACGCCTCGGCCTCAGCGGTCGCGGTTGAAGCGCGTGGTGATCCACAGAAGGAGGAGAAGCACGACAAAGGCACCGCCACCGGTGAGGTAGGGGCTGAGGCTTTCGTGATTGCCGCCGTGCTCGCCCTCGGCGGCGACGGTGACCAGCTGGTGTGCGGTGCTCGTGAGGCTCATCTTCGGCAGGACCTATCGATCGGGAGTCGGGGGAAGACGTCGCGGACATCGTATGCGGGTGCCCCGGGCACGCTCACGCCGACTCAGTCGTTGTTGTCGTCGTTGCGGTATCCGCGGAGCAGGAACCAGGCCAGCAGCGCGGCTCCCAGCAGGGAGGCGACCAGCACGATGCGGATCGTGTTGCCCGGCCCCTGGTCCCCGGACGCGGCGGCGAACAGAGCAACGGTGTGCGGCATGTCGGGCGTCTCCTCAGTTATCCACAGCCCCCCGCACACCGTAGCCCCAGCACCTAGGCTGGGCGGCGTCAGGGGGCGAGCCACGTCTCGCACGAACACAGGGGGCCCATGTCATGACCAGCAGCCAAGAGAGCCAGAAGCGCGTACCGAGCAGGCAGCGCAAGCGTTTCCCGGGAATCTCCTCCCGGGCCTACGAGCACCCCGCGGACCGTTCGGCGCTGGTCGCGCTGCGCAAGCTGAGCGGCTTCGACACCGTCTTCAAGGCGCTGAGCGGACTGCTGCCGGAGCGCAGCCTGCGCCTCCTCTTCCTGTCGGACTCCGTCCGGGTGAGCGACGCCCAGTTCGCGCACCTCAACGACATGCTCCGCGACGCCTGTTACATCCTGGACCTGGAGAAGGTCCCGCCGATGTACGTCAACCAGGACCCTCGGCCCAACGCCATGTGCATCGGGCTGGACGAGCCGATCATCGTGGTGACCACGGGCCTGGTGGAGCTGCTGGACGAGGAGGAGATGCGGGCGGTCATCGGCCACGAAGCCGGACACGCCCTGTCGGGTCACGCGGTGTACCGCACGATCCTCCTCTTCCTCACCAGCCTGGCGCTCAAGGTCGCCTGGATCCCGCTGGGCAACGTCGCGATCATGGCGATCGTGACGGCGCTGCGCGAGTGGTTCCGCAAGTCGGAGCTGTCGGCGGACCGGGCCGGGCTGCTGGCCGGCCAGGACATACAGGCGTCGATGCGCGGCCTGATGAAGATCGCCGGCGGCAACCACCTCCACGAGATGAACGTGGACGCGTTCCTCGCCCAGGCCGACGAGTACGAGAAGTCCGGCGACCTGCGCGACTCGGTGCTCAAGATCCTCAACGTGCTGCCCCGCTCGCACCCGTTCACCACGGTCCGCGCCGCCGAGCTGAAGAAGTGGTCGGAGACCCGCGACTTCCAGCGGATCATGGACGGCCACTACCCGCGCCGGGACGAGGACAAGGACACCTCGGTGACGGACTCGTTCAAGGAGTCCGCCTCGCATTACGCCGATTCGGTGCGCAACAGCAAGGATCCGCTGATGAAGCTCGTCGGCGACATAGCGGGCGGCGCCGGGGACCTGGGTGGCAAGCTGCGGGACAAGTTCACCGGCGGAGGCGGCGCCAGGGGCGGTGCTACGGGCGGCTCCGGGCGGCCGTCGGGGACGGAGGGGACGGAGGGCCCTGAGGGCTCGCAGGGGCCTTCGGCGGAAGGGAGCTGACCTCCAGCGTCCCGCAGAGCGCGGCGACCGGCCGGCCCGTGGCGTACGGGTCGGTGCCCGCCGGTCCGCGCGAGACCGCCCGCCGGCCGGCGAGCAGCGGCCGCAGGGCTCCCGAGGCGTCGGCCGGGCAGGACTGCGGGCCCGCCTGGAGGTAGCTGGTCTGCACCTCCAGCCGGTGCAGCCGCAGGTCCTCCCGGTCGAACCGGAAGCGCATCTCCCGCCGCACGGTGAAGAGGGAGGCGCCGCCCTTCGGCTGGGGGCCCGACACGGCGGGCCGAAGGGCGTACGTGAAGGTGTGGTCCGAGACGACCTCCAGGGCGTCGGAGCCCGTCTGGGTGTAGCGCAGGGTGCCCCGGACCCGGACCTCGGGGTCCGGGGTGACCTGGGCCGGGTCGAAGCGGACGAGCCAGCCGGCCGCCGCGTGCTGCCCGTCGTCATAGGGCTCGTCGACGCTGCGGTCGAACTGCTCCATCTGGTCCGGGTCGAGCAGCGCTTCCACAGGGCGCACGGCGTTCCCGCTGAGCACGTCGGGGTCGAGCGAGGAGGCCGCCAGGTAGTCCTTGACGGTGGCCAGGGCGGCGCTCACCTCGCTCTCCGAGAAGTCGGCGGTGTGCCGGGCGGGCGGCGGGTTGATGCCGTCCCGGCCCTTCGGGTAGTGGGCGGCGGGACTGCTCGCGAAGAGGGCGGCGGGGGTGCCCGCGGGGACGGCGCCGCGCGGGACGAGGGGGACGAGGG
This sequence comes from Streptomyces sp. NPDC016469, assembly GCF_040632905.1. Lineage (NCBI taxonomy): Bacteria > Bacillati > Actinomycetota > Actinomycetes > Kitasatosporales > Streptomycetaceae > Streptomyces > Streptomyces sp. NPDC016469. The sequence goes on along the minus strand of NZ_JBEYCQ010000001.1, from coordinate 11,835 downwards.
TCATCCGCAGCGGTTCGGGCTTCCGGGCGGCGGCCGGGGTCTCGTAGGGGTGGCTCAGGCCCATGAAGACGGCCGTGCCGAAGGCCAGGACGATGAGGATCATCAGGGCGAGGGCGATCCGGGAGCCGCTGCGGTAGGCCCGCCCGGGCAGGCTGCGGACGGCGCGGGCGTGCTGCCCCATGCGTTCCTGGGCGGAGAATTCCTGCAGCCGGGCGGCCCGGACGAAGGACTCGTCGAAGACGAGTGAGCCGTACTCGTCGTCCGGGCCGTTCGTGCCGTTCTCCGCCGGGCCGTCGGGTGGGTCTCCGCGGTGTGCCATGACTTCTCCCGACTCCGTGAGAAGTCCCCTCTTCGGGCGGAGGAGGGGTCATACATTCAGGGTGGGTCGAACACGACGACGGTAAACGCGGTGACGCCCGGCAACCACCGGGGAGTTCCATCGGACCCGCCGGACGGAGGACGGGGCCGGCCGGGCGCGCCCTCGCGAGGGGCGCGCGTCAGGGGGTGCGCGGGACGGCGGAGACCATCGGTCGGGAGTGGTCGTCCGCGTCCGAAGGGGCGGAGCCGGGGCCGGGGCCCGGCGCGCTGTCCACGCCGGTGGAGGTAGGCGGCGGGATCTGGTCCTGCCGGTCCCCCGAGCTGTTGCGGTAGACGGCGCTGAAGGCCAGCGCCACCATGCCGACGCCCATCAGGACGGCCAGCAGCCAGGCGACCGGCCGGTGCCAGCGGGCCGCCCCCCGGTACGGGCGCAGCGCGCCGCCGTGGCGCCCGTAGGGGCTGTGCTCGTGGAAGTCGTCCGCTTCGAGCGGGTCGTAGCCGTCCGGGCCGCCGTAGCCGCCCGGACCGTAGCCCTCGTCGTCGAAGGGTCCGCCGCGGGCGCCGGCGCGCCGGGCGTCGGCCTCCGCGCGCGCCTCGGCCGCCGCCAACAGCCGCTCGACGGCGGTCGGTTCGTGGAACTCGGCGGCCCGTACGAAGTCCTCGTCGAACACCACGGAGGCGAAGTCCTCGTCCGCGCCCCCGCGGTCGTCGTCGGGCTCCCAGCCGTTCGGGTACGGCCTGCCCCCCGCGTCGTCCGCCACGGTTTCAGACTAGCCCCGGCGGACCGCTTTGGGCAGGGAGACGGCGCATTCGCCTGTCACGGGGTCACCGCACGTGGCCGTCCCCGGTGACGATGTACTTGGTCGACGTCAGTTCGGGCAGGCCCATGGGGCCCCTGGCGTGCAGCTTCTGTGTGGAGATGCCGATCTCGGCGCCGAAACCGAACTGGCCTCCGTCGGTGAACCGGGTCGAGGCGTTGACGGCCACCGTGGTGGAGTCCACCAGCTGGGTGAAGCGGCGGGCGGCGGCCTGCGAAGTGGTCACGATGGCCTCGGTGTGGCCGGAGGACCAGAGCCGGATGTGCGCCACGGCCGCGTCCAGCGATTCCACGACGGCCGCCGCGATGTCGTACGAGAGGTATTCGGTCTCCCAGTCCTCCGGGGTCGCCGCCACCACCGTGGCCTTGGAGCCCTCGGCGTACTCCAGCACCCGTTCGTCGCCGTGCACGGTCACCCCGGCCTCGGCGAGGGCGTCCAGGGCGCGCGGCAGGAAGGCGTCGGCGACGTCCTTGTGGACGAGCAGGGTCTCGGCGGCGTTGCAGACGCTGGGGCGCTGGGCCTTGGAGTTGACCAGGATCTCCACGGCCATGTCCAGGTCGGTCTGCGCGTCGACGTACACATGGCAGTTGCCGGTGCCGGTCTCGATGACGGGGACGGTGGACTCCTCGACCACCGTGCGGATCAGCGAGGCGCCGCCGCGCGGGATGAGCACGTCCACCAGGCCCCGGGCGCGCATCAGCTCGCGCACCGAGTCACGGCTCTCGCCGGGGACCAGCTGCACCGCGTCGGCCGGCAGACCGGAGCCGCCCACGGCGTCGCGCAGCACCCGCACCAGGGCGGTGTTCGACGCGAAGGCGGAGGACGAGCCGCGCAGCAGGACGGCGTTGCCCGACTTCAGGCAGAGGGCGGCGGCGTCCACGGTCACGTTGGGCCGGGCCTCGTAGATGATCCCGACGACGCCGAGCGGCACCCGGACCTGGCGCAGGTCGATGCCGTTGGGCAGGGTCGAGCCGCGTACCACCTCGCCGACCGGGTCGGGCAGGGCGGCGACGTGCCGTACGTCGGCGGCGATGGCGCGGATGCGCTCCGGGGTGAGGGTCAGCCGGTCCACGACGGACTCGCTGGTGCCCGCCTCACGGGCGCGCGCCACGTCCTCGGCGTTGGCCGCGAGGATGTCGCTCGTCCGTACTTCCAGCGCGTCGGCGATCGCCAGGAGCGCGTCGTCCTTCGCCGCGCGCGGAAGTGGCGCGATGTCGGCGGCTGCGGAGCGGGCCCGGTAGGCGGCCTGGGCCACGGGAGACATGTTGTCGTACGGCGAGAGCGTGGTCATGCCCGCAGAGTAGTGCGCACCCTGCGGGCATTCCGCACGCATCCCGTGATGCGAGACGGCCGTTTCACCGGCGGGGGCCGGGTCAGTACGGGTGGACGCCGACCGGGGCGGCCGGAGGCGGCCCGTACCCCTCGGCGACGCGCTGGTGGTAGGTCTCGCGGTCGATGACTTCGAGGCCGACGATCGCCCAGGGCGGCAGACCGGCGGTGGAGCGGTGCTCGCCCCAGAGGCGCAGGGCCACCGCCGCCGCGTCGTGCAGGTCGCGGGCCTCCTCCCAGTAGCGGATCTCCGCGTGGTCGTTGGCGTAACGGCTGGTCAGCAGGAACGGGTGGTCGTGCGCGAGCTGTTCGAGTCCGCGCCTGACCTCCTTCAGCGGGAACTCGGTCCCGGAGACGCAGAGGGTGACGTGCCACAGCTTGGACGGGGTGTGCCCCTGCCCGGCAGGTCTCGGCTCCGGCCGGGCAGGGCGCTCGTCCCTCCGGTCCGCGGGCCCGCTCCCGTCGAAGCCGGCCCCCGCTCCCACACTGGTCAGGGTGCGGCCACCCGTTCCTCGGGGCGGCGCCCCCGGGCGCGCTCGTCTCACCGGCGGCCTCCTGTGTTGTGTTGCTTTTGCTGTACCCCGCAGTTTCCCTGCTACAAAGTGGACCAGCCCGGGGCCCGGTGTGGGGCGGTTTTCGTGAAGGTCTCGTTCCGGAGGCTGGACTTTCAGCCGTTTCGGGGGGCGTCAGCCGTGCAGGAGGACGAGATCGTCCCTGTGTACGACCTCGCGTTCGTAGGCGGGTCCGAGGTCCCGGGCGAGGTCCCGGGTGGAGCGGCCGAGGAGTTGCGGCATCTCCTTGGCGTCGAAGTTGACGAGTCCGCGCGCCACGGGCCGCCCCCGCAGATCGCGCAGCTCCACCGGGTCGCCCGCGGTGAATTCGCCTTCGACCGCCGCGATCCCGGCCGGCAGCAGTGAGCTGTGGCGCTCCACGACCGCCTGCACCGCCCCGTCGTCCAGGGTCAGCGAGCCGCGCGGGGTCGAGGCGTGGGCGAGCCAGAGGAGCCGGTCGGCGGAGCGGCGGCCGGTGCGGTGGAAGTAGGTGCCGGTGTCCCGGCCGGCGAGCGCGTCGGCGGCGTGGCTCGCGGAGGTGAGGACGACGGGAATGCCCGCGGCGGTGGCGATCCGGGCTGCCTCGACCTTGGTGACCATGCCGCCGGTGCCGACGCCCGCCTTGCCGGCGCTGCCGATGCTGACCCCGGCCAGGTCGGCGGGGCCGGTGACCTGGGCGATGCGGGTGGTGCCGGGGATGCTCGGGTCGCCGTCGTAGAGGCCGTCGACATCGGAGAGGAGGACCAGCAGGTCGGCGCGGACCAGGTGGGCGACGAGGGCGGCGAGCCGGTCGTTGTCGCCGAACCGGATCTCGTCCGTGGCGACGGTGTCGTTCTCGTTGACGACGGGCAGCGCGCCCATGTCCAGGAGCTGGTCGAGGGTGCGGTAGGCGTTGCGGTAGTGGGCGCGGCGGCTGGTGTCGTTGCTGGTGAGCAGGACCTGGCCGACGCGGATGCCGTAGCGGGCGAAGGAGGCGGTGTAGCGGGCGACGAGCAGTCCCTGGCCGACGCTGGCGGCGGCCTGCTGGCGGGCCAGGTCCTTGGGCCTGCGGTGCAGTCCGAGCGGGGCGAGTCCGGCCGCGATGGCGCCGGAGGAGACGAGGACGACCTCGCGTTCGCCGCCGTCGCGGACCTTGGCCAGTACGTCGACCAGGGCGTCGACGCGGTCGGCGTCGAGGCCGCCGGCGGCGGTGGTGAGGGAGGAGGAACCGACCTTGACCACGATCCTGCGGGCTTCCGTCACGCCCTGCCTTGCCCCTGACACCCGGTCCCCCGCATTCGCTCGCTGGACCCCGCAATCTACGCGAGAGCGGAATCCGGCGCCTTCGCGTTCCGTACCGTGGAAACCTTTTCGTCGCCTTATGTCCCGTTCCGTGTCTGTTCGACCCTCGGACTCGTTGGGCAGAGACACCGGGGCCGGCAGGAGGCCCCGCGGACTGCGAACAGGATGTGATCGCATGCGCCGGCTCTCCGTTCCCGGGGCCTGGGTGCACGAGCCCACGGTCTTCCCGGACGGCCGCGGCAGCTTCCACGAGTGGTTCAGGGCCGCGGACCTGGGGGCGGCGGCCGGGCACACCCTGGGGCTCGCGCAGGCCAACTTCTCCAGCTCGCGGCGGGGCACGCTGCGCGGGATCCACTTCGCGGACGTGCCGCCGGGCCAGGCGAAGTACGTCAAGTGCGTGCGGGGCGCCGTGCTGGACGTGATCGTGGACGTACGCACCGGCTCGCCCACGTACAAGCGGTGGGAGGCGGTCCGGCTGGACGACACCGACCACCGGGCGGTCTACCTCGCGGAGGGGCTCGGGCACGGGTTCATGGCGCTGACCGACGACGCGTGCGTGCTGTACCTCTGCTCCGAGGGTTACGCGCCGGAGCGGGAGCACGGCGTCGACCCGCTCGACCCGGACCTGGGCATCGAGTGGCCGGCGGACATCGCACCGCTGCTCTCCCCGAAGGACGCCTCGGCCCCGAAGCTCGCCGAGGCCGAGGAGCGCGGGCTGCTGCCCTCGTACGCGGCGTGCGAGGCGTACTACGCGCGGCTGCGCGCGGACGGTCCGGCGGTCCCGGGGGTCCGGGCGGGCGAGCCGTCGTTCAGCCCGGCCGGGCGCTGACCGGGGCGTTCGGCGGCGAGGAGCGCGGGAAAGGCCGCGTGCAGCGCCGCGCGCCAGTCGCGGACCGGGTCGATCCCGGCGGCCCGGAAGCGGTCGTGCGCGAGCACGCTGTACGCGGGCCGGGGCGCGGGCCTGGCGAAGGCGGCGCTGCCGACCGGGCGGACGCGGTCCGGGTCGGCGCCCAGCAGCCGGAAGACCTCGCGGGCCAGGCCGTACCAGGTCGTCGCGCCGCCGCTGGTGCCGTGGTAGACGCCCGCCGGGGCGGTGCCGTCGAGCGCGGCGCGGCCCAGCAGGACCAGCCGGGAGGCGAGATCGACGGTCCAGGTGGGCTGTCCGCGCTGGTCGTCCACCACGTCGAGGGTGTCCTTGACGGCCTCCAGTCTGATCATCGTGCGGACGAAGTTGGCGCCGCCCGCCCCGTAGAGCCAGGCCGTCCGCACGACGTGGCCCGTGTCCGGCAGGGTCTCCAGGACCGCCCGCTCCCCGGCCAGTTTGGTGCGGCCGTACGCGCCGCGCGGGCCGGTCGCGGCGTCCTCCGGGTACGGCCGGTTGGCGTCGCCCGCGAACACGTAGTCGGTGGAGACGTGCAGCAGGACGCTGCCGTGGTCGCGGCAGGCGCCGGCGAGGACGGCGGGGCCGGTGCCGTTGACGCGCAGCGCCTCGGTCTCCCGGCTCTCCGCGTCGTCCACGGCGGTCCAGGCGGCGCAGTTCACGACGACGGCGGGCCGGTGGGCGTCGAACACGGCGCGGACCCGCGCCGGGTCGGCGATGTCCAGGGCCGCGCGGTCCGCCGCTACGACGGTGGCGCCCTCGCGGGTCAGCGCGGCCGTCAGGTCCCGGCCGAGCATGCCCCCGGCCCCGGTGACCAGCCAGCGGGGCCTCACAGGGCGGCCCTCTCCTTGAGCGGTTCCCACCAGGAGCGGTTCTCGCGGTACCAGCGGACGGTCTCGGCGAGGCCGGCCGCGAAGTCCTTGCGGGGCGCGTAACCCAGCTCCTCGCGGATCTTGGTGCAGTCGACGGAGTAGCGCCGGTCGTGGCCCTTGCGGTCCTCGACGTGGATCACGTCGGCGTCCCAGTCGGCGTCGCACGCCGCCAGGAGCAGCCGGGTGAGCTCCTTGTTGGAGAGTTCGGTGCCGCCGCCGATGTTGTAGACCTCGCCGGGGCGGCCCTTGGTGCGGACGAGTTCGAGACCCTGGACGTGGTCGTCGATGTGGAGCCAGTCGCGGACATGGGCGCCGTCGCCGTACAGCGGGACGGGCCGGCCCTCCAAAAGGTTGGTGACGAAGAGCGGGATGACCTTCTCGGGGAAGTGGTGGTGCCCGTAGTTGTTGGAGCAGCGGGTGACGCGCACGTCGAGGCCGTGGGTGCGGTGGTACGCCAGGGCGATGAGGTCGCTCGACGCCTTGGAGGCGGAGTACGGGGAGTTGGGTGCGAGGGGTTCGTCCTCGGTCCAGGAGCCCTCGTCGATGGAGCCGTAGACCTCGTCGGTGGAGACGTGGACGAAGGTGCGGACGCCCGCCTCTTGTGCGGCGCCGACCAGGGTGTGGGTGCCCACGACGTTCGTACGTACGAAGGCGGCGCCGCCGTCGATGGAGCGGTCCACGTGGGACTCGGCGGCGAAGTGCACCACCTGGTCGTGCCCGGCCATGAGCCGTCCCACCAGCTCCGCGTCGCAGATGTCGCCGTGCACGAAGGCGAAGCCCGGGTGGCCCCGGACCTCGTCCAGGTTGGCCGGGTTGCCCGCGTAGGTGAGGGCGTCGAGCACGGTGACGGAGACGTCCCCGGGGCCGTCCGGGCCGAGCAGCGTACGGACGTAGTGGGAGCCGATGAAGCCGGCGCCTCCGGTGACGAGGATGCGCGTACCGGTCATGAGGAGATCTGCACCTTGCTGTGGTCGCCGAGGACGAGTCGGTGGGCGGACGGGCTGCGGGGCGCGGGCGTCACCTCGACGTCGTGGCCGATCAGCGACGCCTCCACGCGCCTCACCCCGTCGATGGAGGCGCCCCCGAGGACGATGGAGTACTCGATCTCGCTGTCCTCGATGCGGCAGTTCTGGGCGACCGAGGTGAACGGGCCGACATAGGCGTCGCTGATCACCGACCCGGTCCCGATGACGGCGGGCCCGACGATCCGGCTGCGGGTGACCCGGGCACCGGGTTCGATCAGCACCCGGCCGATGATCTCGCTCTCGCCGTCGACGTACGCGCCGTCGGTGCACGGCTCGATGCTCTCCAGCACGGTCCGGTTGACCTCCAGCATGTCGGTGACGTTGCCGGTGTCCTTCCAGTAGCCGCGGATGACGGTGGAGCGCACATCGCGTTCCCGGTCGATGAGCCACTGGAGGGCGTGGGTGATCTCCAGCTCGCCGCGCCAGGAGGGGCGGATCGAGCGGACGGCCTCGTGGACGGCCGGGGTGAAGAGGTAGACGCCGACGAGCGCGAGGTCGCTCTTGGGGTGCTCCGGCTTCTCCTCCAGGGCCACCACCCTGCCGTCCCCGTCCAGCTCCGCGACGCCGAACGAGGTCGGATCGGGCACCCGGGTCAGCAGGATCTGCGCGTCGGGCCGGTCCGCGCGGAACTCCTCGACCAGGTCCGCGATCCCCCCGACGATGAAGTTGTCGCCCAGGTACATCACGAAGTCGTCGTTCCCCAGGAAGCGCTGGGCGACCAGGACCGCGTGGGCGAGGCCGAGGGGTTCGGCCTGCGGGATGTAGGTGACGTCGATGCCGAAGCGCGAACCGTCGCCGACCGCCGCCCGGATCTCCTCCTCGGTGTCGCCCACGATGATGCCGACCTCGGTGATGCCGGCCTCCGCGATGGCCTCCAGGCCGTAGAACAGCACCGGCTTGTTCGCCACCGGCACCAGCTGTTTCGCCGAGGTGTGGGTGATGGGACGAAGCCGGGTGCCGGCCCCACCGGAAAGTACGAGAGCCTTCACAGTTCCTGCCCCCACGATGAGATGTGACCGATGAGACGGCGGCGCCTTCGCAGCCGCTTCCTAGGGGACCTTACTGAGATTCGGCGGCACTTCCGCGAACAAAACGGTCCTTGCCCGCCCATTGTCGCCACATCCGGGGGAAAAGTGACGATGCCCCGTAACCCGGACCGCCCCTCGGTACGCGAAGGGCCCGGCGCCGCCCTCGTGGAGCGGTGCCGGGCCCTTCCGTACGGCCGTGCTTACGGGTGGCGCAGGCGCCAGCCCTGCCAGGCGGACTCGATCATCTCGTCCACGCCGTACCGCGCCGACCAGCCCAGCTCCTCGCGGATGCGCTCGGCGGAGGCGACCACGCGGGCCGGGTCGCCGGGACGGCGGGCGGAGACCTCCACGGCGGCGTCCTCGTTGCCCGTGACCTTGAGGATGCGGTCGACCATCTCGCGGACCGAGCTGCCCTCGCCGCGGCCGATGTTCAGCGTGAGGTCCGTGCCGGCCTCGGCCTCCGCCAGCCGGCGGGCGGCGGCGAGGTGGGCGGAGGCGATGTCCTCGACGTGGATGTAGTCGCGGACGCAGGTGCCGTCGGGCGTGTCGTAGTCGTCGCCGAAGACGCGCGGGGCCTCGCCGGCCTCCAGGCGCTCGAAGACCATCGGGACGAGGTTGAAGACGCCCGCGTCGGCCAGCTCCGGCGAGGCGGCGCCCGCCACGTTGAAGTAGCGCAGCGAGGCGGCGCGCAGCCCGTGGGCCTTGGCGGCGGCGTGGATCAGCCACTCGCCGACCAGCTTGGTCTCGCCGTACGGACTCATCGGCGCGCACGGCGTCGTCTCGGTGACGAGGTCGACGTCGGGCATGCCGTAGACGGCGGCCGACGAGGAGAACACCAGCCGGTCGACGCCCGCGGCGACCATGCTCTCCAGCAGGACCTCCAGGCCGGTGACGTTCTCCTTGTAGTAGTACAGGGGCCGCTCGACGGACTCGCCGACCTGCTTCTTGCCCGCGACGTGCACCACACCGGTCACCCCGTGCTCGCGGATCGCCGCGTCCAGGGCCTCGCGGTCGAGGACCGTGCCGGTCACCAGGGGAACGCCCGCGGGCACCTTGTCGGCGCTGCCGGTCGACAGGTCGTCGAACACGACCACTCGCTGACCACCGGCGAGCATCGCGCGCACCACGTGCGCGCCGATGAACCCCGCCCCACCCGTAACCATCCAGGTCATGTTCGTGCGTCTCCTGTCAGCTGCTGTGCCCCGTCGGCGTTCCACCCTACGCGGAAGGCCCCCGACACCCTCCGGAGGCGGCCGGAGCGATCAATTACGCTGTCCGGGTGCCGGACGCCGACCACTGTCGCACGGTCCGACCGCGCCCCTCGTAAGGTCCCTGCGGACAGCCCTCTGGAACTGGTGGACGATGCCTCGACTGACACTCATCGTGCCTGCGTACAACGTGCAGGGGTACATCGGGGAGTGTCTGGACTCCGTGCTCGGGCAGGACTTCGCCGACTTCGAGGTCATCGGCGTCGACGACTGCTCCCCGGACGGTTCCGGCGCGATCCTCGACACCTACGCGGCCCGCGACGACCGGCTGCGTGTGCTGCACCTCACGGAGAACGTCGGCCTGGGCCGTGCGCGCAACGCGGGTCTCGAACAGGCGACCGGTGACTATGTCCTCTTCCTGGACAGCGACGACACCCTCGCACCGGGCTCGCTGTCGGCCATCGCGGACCGGCTCGACGCGACCGGCGACCCGGACATCCTGATCTACGACTACACCCGGACCTACTGGGACGGGCGGCTGCTGCGCAACAAGCGCTTCGACCTGATGACCGAGGACGGCCCGGACGTCTTCTCGCTCACCGAGCGCCCGCAGCTCCTGGACCTGCTCCAGATCGTGTGGAACAAGGCGTACCGCCGCGACTTCGTCACCCGGCACGGGTTCCAGTTCCCGCCCGGTTATTACGAGGACGCGCCGTGGACGTACAGCTCGCTCATCGCGGCGGAGCGCATCGCGGTGCTCGACCGGTCCTGCGTGATGTACCGGCAGCGGCGTGAGGGCGGCAACATCCTGCGCACGGTCAGCCGGAAGCACTTCGACGTCTTCGACCAGTACGACCGGGTGTTCGCGTTCCTGGACGGGCGGCCGGACCTCGAAGCCTGGCGCCCGGCGCTGTTCCGGAAGATGGTCGACCACTTCCTGACCGTGCTGGAGAAGCCGGGCCGGCTGCCGCGCAACGCGCGCGCCGAGTTCTTCCACCGGGCCGCGAAGGACTACCGCGCGCGGCTCCCGGAGGGCTTCGAGCGGCCGCCGGGCGGGCGCGGTTACAAGTACGCGCTGCTCGGCATCGACTCGTACTCCGCGTTCTTCGGTCTGACCCGCGCCAACAACGTCCGCCACCGCGCGCGGCTGGGCGGGCAGGCCCGTATCGGCCGGGCCAAGCGGGCGGCCCTCGGCATGTTCTACCGGTCCCAGCTGCGGATGCCGGTGGACGAGAACCTGGCCGTGTTCTCCGCGTACTGGGGCCGCGGCTACTCCTGCAACCCGGCGGCCATCGAGGCCGAGCTGGGCCGGCTCGCGCCGCAGGTGCGCCGGGTCTGGGCGGTGCGCTCGGAGCACCGCGACCGGGTGCCCGAGGGCGTCGAGAAGGTGATCGTCGGCTCACGCGACTACTGGGCGGTCATGGCCCGCGCCAAGTACCTGACGAACAACGTCAATTTCGGCGACACCATCGTCAAGCGCGAGGGGCAGATCCACCTCCAGACCCACCACGGCACCCCGCTGAAGACGATGGGCCTCGACCAGGCGCAGTACCCGGCGTCCACCAACATGGACATGGAGAAGCTGCTCAGCCGGTGCGACCGCTGGGACTTCAGCCTGTCCGCCAACCGGTTCTCGACCACCGTCTGGGAGCGGGTCTACCCCTGCCGCTACACCACCCTGGAGACCGGCTACCCGCGCAACGACGTGCTGGTCAACGCCACCGCCGCGGACGTCGTGGCGGCCCGGCGGGAGCTGGGCCTCGCGGACGGCACGACCGCCTTCCTGTACATGCCGACCCATCGCGAGTACGAGAAGTCCTTCGCCCCCCGCCTCGACCTGCCGAAGCTGGCCGAGGACCTGGGCCCGGACGTCACCCTGCTGGTGCGCGGGCACTACTTCTACAAGCCCACCGGCCGGCTCGCCGAGCTCCAGGCCGGCGGCCGGATCATCGACGTCTCCGCCCACGGCAACGTCGAACAGCTCTACCTGGCCGCCGACGCCCTGATCACCGACTACTCCTCGGCGATGTTCGACTACGCGAACCTGGACCGGCCCCTCGTCATCCACGCGGACGACTGGGACACCTACCGGATGGTGCGCGGCACCTACTTCGACCTGATGGCCGAGCCCCCGGGCGCCGTCGCGACGACCCAGGAGCGGCTGACCGAGATCCTGGGCTCGGACGAGTGGCGCGACGAGAAGGCCGCGGCGCTGCGCGCGGCGTTCCGGGAGCGGTACTGCGACTACGACGACGGGCGGGCCGCCGAGCGCGTGGTGCGCAAGGTGTTCCTGGGCGAGGAGGCCCTGCTGCCGGTGGTCCCGCTCGCCGAGCGCACTCCGGCCCCCTCCCCCGCCGAGGCGACGGCCCGGGTCTGAGGAGCGCCCAAGGGACAACGACCGCGGGCCCGGCCCCTTCCGGATGACGGAAAGGGGCCGGTGGCCCGTTCCCGTTCGTAGATGACGCGTTCCTTGATCAGTTCGCGTACGGAGTTGGCCGCACCGGAGAAGCACATGCCGATCGTCA